>JBIKKI010000011.1:0-35254 GCA_044360435.1 Bacteroidia bacterium | reverse complement strand
CAGTTTATTACTTGCGTGCGGAAGGAACATGCAATACCACGGCTTGTGTGAACAAGCAGATTCGTGTAAATCAGCCATCTACGGCAGCAACATCCATCACCAGCTCAGTAGATTCAATTTGCGCCGGCAGCAGTGTGACCCTAAATGCAGGCGGCGGCAATCTGGGCAGCAATGCCAACTGGTATTGGTATGCCGGAAGTTGCAGCGGAACGCCGGTGGCCACTGGTGCAAGGGTGTTTGTGAGTCCAACTGTAACCACCACCTATTACTTGCGCGCGGAAGGCACCTGTAACACCACATCCTGCATTACCAAAACGATTAAAGTAAACGGACTTTCTGTTGTACCCAGCGCTGCGTTGGCCAACATTGACTCCTTGTGTCCGGGCGGAAGTACAACCGTAAGGGTTTCCGGTGGCAGCCTGGGCGGAAATGCCACCTGGAAGTGGTACAGCGGCAGCTGCGGCGGCACTGCACTGGGAACCGGAACCTCTTTGAGTGTAACACCTTCAGCCACTACAACATATTATGTGCGCGCCGAAGGAACCTGTAATACCACCGCGTGCGCTCAGGTGACCATCAGGCGCATGACACTTTCTGCGGCAGCTGCAAGCATGACCGCTTCTGCCGACTCCATTTGCCGCGGCACTTCTGCCGTATTGCGCGTGAATGGCGGCAGCTTGGGCAATGGCGCTCAGTGGAAATGGTACAGCGCTTCTTGCGGCGGAACATCTTTGGGAAGTGGCAGCAGCATAACCGTGAGCCCAACAACACGCACTACCTATTATGTGCGCGCCGAAGGTGCCTGCAATACCACGGCCTGTGTGAACAAAGTGATCAACATCCGCGATACCTCTGTGGCAGCAACCAGTATCAGTGCAACACTCGATACGCTGCTTCCGGCACAAAGCACCAAGCTGAAGGTAGTGGGCGGAACCTTGGGTCGTGGGGCGCGCTGGTACTGGTACACCGGCGCCTGTGGATCGGGTAAGGCGGTACATGTTGGCGATTCATTCACCACCAGCATTACCCAACAAACACAATTCTTTGTTCGTGCTGAAGGTGCATGCAGCAATACACCATGCGTATCCAGAACCATTTTCTTGCGCGATTCTTCACTTGCTGCAACGTCCATTGCCGCTGTAAGTGATACCATTTGCAAGGGCAAATCCATCACCTTGACACCGGTTGGCGGAAGGCTTGGATTCAGGTCAAACTGGGTATGGTACACCACTTCCTGCGGAGGTACAAAAATTGGAACGGGCAACAGCATTACCGTTGCACCATCCACAAATACAAGTTATTTCGTACGGGCAGAAGGTTCCATAAACACCACCGCCTGCGTATTCCGCACCATCACAGTTCGCGATACCTCTGAGCCGGCTTTGTCTATTACCGCAGGCAGAGATTCGCTGTGTGCAGGAAACAATACCATGTTGTCTGTAAATGGAGGAAAACTGGCAAGCGGCGCTACCTGGAAATGGTATAGCGGCTCCTGTGGCGGCACGCTGGTTGGCTCCGGTACTTCAGTAACGGTTACACCTACGGTTACAACAACATATTATGTGCGTGCAGAAGGCGTATGTAACAATACCATCTGCATCAGCAAAACCATTAAAGTGAATACTTCCTCAGCAGCGGCTACGGCGGTTACGGCAAACAGAGACTCTGTGTGTAACGGGGCTCAGGTTACCCTTGCCGTTTCAGGAGGAAGTCTTGGCAGCAATGCCGTGTGGAAATGGTACAACAACAATTGTGGCGGTACCAGCATCCATACCGGAAGCAGCCTGACTATTACCCCGTCGGCGTCCACAACGTACTATGTGCGTGCTGAAGGAACCTGTAACACCACGGTTTGTGGACAAAAGGCGATTAAAGTGAATCAGCCTTCTGTTGCGGCAACCGCTATTTCAGCACCCGACTCAAGTTGCGAAGGAAACAGCATCACCCTGCGGGTATCCGGTGGCAGTCTGGGCAGCAATGCACAGTGGAACTGGTACAGCGACAGCTGTGGTAAAACATTTGTAGGCACTGGAAGCAGCATCACGGTAACACCAACGGCAAGTACCACTTACTTTGTTCGTGCTGAAGGCAGTTGCAATACCACGGCCTGTGTGGCCAGATTTGTGAAGGTGCTCAAAAGCTCTGTGGCTGCAACAGCAATCACAGGTGTGGACAGCATTTGCAGCGGCAGCTCGGCTACATTGCGCGTGTCTGGCGGCAGCTTGGGCAGCAATGCACAGTGGAAATGGTACAGTTCCTTCTGCGGCGGTACTTTATTGGGTTCCGGAGCCAGTCTGAGCATTTCGCCCGTGGCGAATACAACATATTACCTGCGCGCCGAAGGCACCTGTAACAACACAGCCTGCGTAACCAAAACGGTATTGCTGAGTTCAGGATCCTTGTCTGCTTCAGGAATAGTGGCTTCCAAGGATACCACCTGCGGAACTTCAAATATCACCCTGACTGTATCCGGTGGCCGACTGGGTTCTGGTGCGGTTTGGAAATGGTATAGCGGCTCGTGTGGAGGTACTGTTGTTGGAACTGGTTCTTCTGTAACGGTAACTCCATCGGCAACAACCACCTATTTTGTTCGCGCTGAAGGACTGTGCGGAACTACCGTTTGCGCGCAAAAAACCATTACAATAAACACCCTTTCCGTGGCTGCCACAGGCATCACAGCAACAAAAGACACCAGTTGCGTTGGTGAGGATGTAATTCTGAGCGTTTCCGGTGGTACTTTAGGAACCGGAGCTTCCTGGAAATGGTATGCCTCCATTTGCGGTGGTACATCTATCGGAACAGGAAGCAGCATCAAGGTGGCTCCATCTGCAACCACAACTTATTATGTGCGTGCCGAAGGGGTATGCAATACCACCACCTGCACAGGCAAGAGCATCATCGTCAACACATTCAGTACGGTGGCTACCTCGGTAACAGCCAGCACCAATACTACCTGCGGCAAAACAAGCGTTACGCTTTCAGTACAAGGAGGCAGTCTGGGCAGCGATGCATCCTGGGTTTGGTATTCCGGATCCTGCGGTGGTACGTTCGTGGGCACCGGAAGTTCCGTAAACGTTACTCCAACTGTTACCAGCACTTATTACGTGCGCGCTGAAGGGCCATGTAACACAACTGCTTGCGTAAATACAACCATTGCCGTCAATACAGAAAGCACAGCGCCTTCGGCAATCACCACCACCTTCGATTCTACCTGCGGTGGTTCCAACGTAACCTTAACGGTACAAGGTGGCAGTTTGGGTACAGGTGCATCCTGGAAATGGTACAGCGGAAGCTGCGGCGGAACAGCGCTGGGCAGTGGCACATCCATTACCGTGGCGCCTGTCGTAGGTACTACCTATTTTGTACGTGCGGAAGGTACCTGCAACAATACTGCATGTGCCAGCCGATTCATCAAAGTAAACAGTGCCTCTTCCGCACCAACATCTGTAAGCAGCAGCCTTGACTCAATTTGTCCAAATGGTGCTACAGTGAACCTCAGCGTGAACGGAGGTAGCCTGGGCAGCAATGCACAATGGGTATGGTATGAAGGCAATTGCGGTGGAAGCAGTATTGGAACCGGTTCCGTGATTACCGTGAGTCCTCTTGCCGGTACAACTTATTATGTACGGGCAGAAGGTACCTGCAATACCACTTCCTGTGCCAACAAGTTCATCAAGGTAAATACTGAATCTGTGTCCGCGAGCAGCATTACCGCATCTCTTGATTCTGTATGTGCGGGCAGCAGCACAACCTTGCGTGTATCCGGCGGCAGCCTGGGTAGCAATGCAAGTTGGAAATGGTACACCGGCGCATGCGGATCTGTACTTGCAGGCAGCGGCGCATCCATCACAGTGACTCCGTCGGCCACCACTACCTACTTCGTGCGTGCAGAAGGAACCTGCAACAACACGGTTTGTGTATCTAAACCCGTGAAGGTGAACAGGTTCTCCACGGCCGCAAACGGCATCCTGGCAAGCGCTGATTCCACTTGTGGAACAAGCAGCGTTACCTTGAGTATATCTGGAGGTAGCCTCGGAGATAACGCGACATGGGTTTGGTACAACAATACCACCAGCATAGGCACAGGCGCAGCCATCACGGTAACGCCAACCGCTACCACAACCTATACCGTGCGTGCAGAAGGCACCTGTAACAATACTTCGTTCGTATCACGGACCATTAAAGTGAACACCTGGAGTGTGGCAGGCAGCAGCATAGTGGTAAGTAAAGATTCTACCTGTGGAACTGAGTCAGTAAGACTTACCGTTATTGGCGGTACGCTCGGTTCAAACGCACGCTGGCGCTGGTACACCGGCACCTGTGGTGGCACGGCCATTGGAACAGGTGTGAGCATCATTACTACCCCAAGCACCACAACTACCTATTTTGCACGTGCCGAAGGCACATGTAATATCACCAGCTGTCCTCCGGGTAAAACAGTTCAGGTGAATCGCCTCAGCACAGCACCTGTTGCAGTTGTTTCTACTCAGGATTCTGTATGCAGAGGCAGCGCGGTTCAGCTGAGCGTTGCAGGCGGATCCCTGGGCAGCAATGCACGTTGGGTATGGTATGAAAATGCCTGCGGAACGAATAAGGTGGGTGAAGGGGCCAGCATCTCCGTGAAGCCGGGTGTCACCACCACTTATTATGTGCGTGCAGAAGGAACCTGCAACACCACAGCATGTGTGCGCAAAACCATCAAAGTTCTTGTGCCGAGCAATGCGCCAACACAGGCAACTGCCGATGTGAAATCTCGTTGTGGTGCCGGCTTGGTGAACCTGAAAGTACATGGTGGCTCTTTGGGCAGCAATGCCAAGTGGGTTTGGTATGAAGGTGCCTGCGGAACCGGGTCTTTCGTGGGTGAAGGCGAGAGCATTCAGCTGAACATCAGCACCACAACCACCTTCTATGTTCGTGCAGAAGGCACCTGCAACAATACCAGCTGCGAAAGTGTCACTGTGGAAGTTTCTGAATTCTCCAGCGCTCCTACATTGATTGCCGCTACCGCCGACAGCGTATGTAAAGGTGGAAAGGTTACCCTGAGCATTTCGGGTGGCTCTCTTGGCACCGATGCAAGCTGGAAGTGGTATAAGAATGGCTGCGGTTTGGGTGCATCTGTAGGTGCCGGCACCAGCTTTACCGTGAACGTGGATGATCCTGTAACGTATTATGTACGTGCGGAAGGCAAGTGCAATACCACAGCCTGTCTTGCGAAGAGCATCGGTATTTACACGGTGAGTCAGAACCCGGTGAAGGTGCTGAGCAGCGCAGATACTTCCTGCGGAGCAGCCATTACCCTGACCGTTTCCGGAGGAAAACTGGGCAGCGGAGCACAGTGGAGCTGGTACAGTGGTTCCTGTGGCGGAACTTACGAAGGCGGCGGCAACAGCCTTACCGTAACGCCTGCCGCGCAGACCACATATTACGTGCGCGCTGAAGGTGCTTGCAATACCACTGTTTGTGCATTCAAAACCTTGTTCACAGGATCGGCTTCCACAGGACCTGTGTCCATCAGCGTTAGCAACGATACTCCCTGTACCGGAGAACCTGTAACCCTAACGGTAAATGGTGGCAGTCTGGGTCAGGGCGCAGTTTGGAAATGGTACCATACATCATGCGGCGGAAGTCCGCAGGGAACCGGAACCAGCATCACCAAAGTTCCCAATGGCAGCACGGTATTCTTCGTGCGGGCTGAAGGGCCTTGCAACGTAACGGCCTGTGTAACAAAACCGGTTCGTGTGTTGATGCCAAGCATCGCTGCAGGTGGCATCGTTACTTCAACAGATACCATTCTGAATGGCGCATCCATCCGTCTGAGCATCTTCGGTGGCTCCAGAGGTGATAATGCACGTTGGGTTTGGTATAAAGATGCCTGCGGAAGCGGTACTCCGGTTGGATTCGGACCCAGTCTGCTCGTTACGCCATCGGCCACCACAACCTACTATGTGCGCGCCGAAGGAACCTGCGATACCACTGCTTGTATCTCCAGAACCGTGAATGTTTGGGGAATGGGCACGAATGACCCCAACGCGATGGCTGAAAGGGTGCATCTGTATCCAAATCCCGCAGCAGCGGCGGTTAACCTTACCCTTGACCTCGGCGTTCAGGAAGGAACCACCGTTCAGCTGATGGATGTTCAGGGACGTCTGGTAAATACCTATCAGCTCAGCGGACGTCCGGGTACTTACAAACTGGAACTGGGTTCCATCAGTGAAGGACAATACATGCTCGTGGTGAAGAGCGGCAACATCAGGGTTGTGAAGCGATTTACAAAAGTGAATCCCTGAGGGCTGCGTCATCCGGCAACAATAAAAAAGGGGTCTTCGGGCCCCTTTTTTATTGTTTCATGCCAGGTGGTTGTGCATCATCTACCCATTGGGTACCGGGCGCAATGCCAACATTAAGAATCTTTGGATGATCAGTGCTGCAGCAGCAGCATACGGGAAGATATGTTTTATGGGAGGTTTGAACGCCGCATCAACGAATCCGTACCCAGGCGATGGCTGGGCAAAGCGCAATGAATGTTAATACCACGCTCAACGGATAATGCGCAGGAAGCAGGTGCACCAAGGCCAGCAACAGCAGCAATAAGAACTCCAGTAAAAAGATGGTTTTATTCCATTTCGGGTTTTTATTGCGTTTGATCAGGCTGGGCAACAAGATTCCAAGGAAGATGATGGAAGCTGTACACAGTGATAAACCTATGGCTGTTTCGTACCATTTGCCTTCCATAAGGCCAAGCCCGCCAAGGAATAATACCCCCAGGCTCAGGTAATGAATCTTTCTTTGGATGGAAGTATGCATCTGAGCCGTCAAAATTATGCACTGACGGATAAAAAGCTAATTTTGCGCCACAATCAAAATCATGATCATAGGTCTTCCAAAGGAAATCAAGAACAACGAAAACCGGGTTGCACTGACACCGGCAGGCGTTGCGGAGTTGGTAAAACACGGCCACAAGGTGTATGTACAGCATACCGCCGGCGATGGCAGCGGTTTTTCAGATGAAGAATACATTCAGGCCGGGGGAAATATGCTTCCAACGATTGAGGATGTATATGGCATCGCTGAAATGATTGTTAAGGTTAAAGAACCTATTGAGGCTGAATATGCCCTCATCAAGCCGGGTCAGCTGCTGTTCACCTACTTCCACTTTGCCAGCTACGAACCACTTACCCACGCCATGATCAAAAGCAATGCGGTTTGTCTGGCCTACGAAACGGTAGAGCGTACAGACCGTAGCTTGCCGCTGCTGGTTCCTATGAGCGAAGTTGCCGGAAGGATGAGCGTACAGGAGGGAGCCAAATATCTGGAGAAGCCCATGGGCGGTCGCGGTGTATTGCTTGGCGGTGTTCCCGGTGTGCGTCCTGCAGAAGTGTTGGTGCTTGGTGGCGGCATTGTTGGAACCCAGGCTGCAAAAATTGCTGCAGGCATGGGCGCACAGGTAACCATCATGGACATCAGTCTTCCACGCCTCAGGCAGTTGGACGACATCATGCCGGCAAACGTAAATACCGAATACAGCAGCGAATACAACATCCGTAAGGCGGTGCGCACCGCTGATCTGGTAATCGGTGGCGTGTTGATTCCGGGCGCCAAAGCACCAAAACTCATTACCAAAGACATGCTGCCCACCATGAAAAAGGGTGCAGTGATTGTGGATGTGGCCATCGATCAGGGCGGTTGCTTTGAAACCAGCAAACCCACCACGCATGCGGAACCTACCTATGTGGTGGACAACGTGATGCACTACTGTGTGGCCAACATGCCCGGCGCGGTACCTTATACCAGCACGCTGGCATTGACGAATGCTACTTTGCCTTATGCCATCATGTTGGCAAATAAGGGCTGGAAGAAGGCCTGCGCCGACAACAACGAACTGAAACTTGGGTTGAATGTGGTAGAAGGAAAGGTAGTTTACCGCGGGGTAAGTGAAGCCTTCAACCTGCCTTATACACCTGTAGAAGAAGTCCTCGCCTGAGCACAGAACAAAATACCTGAAAGAGCCGTTATTGAACGGCTCTTTCTTTTTACAAGCAGCATGAACAATTCATTGGTACATTACAGGGAATATGGACAGGCTCAAGGCCCGACGCTCATCATCATGCACGGGATTTTTGGCATGCTCGATAATTGGCATTATGTGTCCGGCCTGCTTTCACAACATCTGCGCGTGGTTAGTTTTGATGCGCGCAACCACGGCAAAAGCTTTCATCATCCGCAAATGGGTTTCGATGCAATGGCCGATGACCTGATTGCGTTGATGGATCATTTGAACCTGGACAAGGCCATTGTGCTCGGTCACAGTATGGGCGGGAAAACAGCCATGTACGCCGCGCTGAAGTTTCCCGAACGGTTTCAGGCGCTGCTTGTTGCCGACATTGCACCCAAGGCATACAAACCAGGCCATGTGCCGTATTTTGAAGCCTTTGCGCAGATACCGCTGAACGAAATCCAAAGCCGTCGTGAAGCCGATGAAGCATTCAAACATTTTGCACCAGATCCCGGCGTGCGGCAGTTTTTATTGAAGAATCTGGAGCCAATTCCCGAAGGTGGATATACCACCAAGTTCAACCTGGAAGCGCTGCGCCAGGCTTACCCTGAAATCATTGGTGCCCTGCCGATGCAAGGCCAATTTGACGGACCTTCTTTGTTCCTTTATGGCCTGCGTTCCGGCTACCTGAAAGACGAAGATCGCCCCCTGATTCTGGAACATTTTCCTCAGACACAGTTTGTTGGAATACCTGATGCCGGGCACTGGTTGCATGCCGATCAGCCGCAGTTGTTTATGGATGTGGTGCTGCAGTTTATTCAGCAGCTTTCTGAGGTTTGAGTTCCAGGCTCCGGTTCATGATACCTTTCAGTTCATTCCAGAACAATACAGCGTCTTCGCTGTTCTTCCGGCCTGTGGCCGTGAAGAAAAACATAGAGCCATCACGTACAAAAATGCGCCAGTTCCACACGAGTTTGCTGGATGAGCTGGATGCCCGAACATCGAGGTAGTTTCCGAGGCGAAAAACACCGGTATCCGTTTGTTCCAGGGCGATGTCGGGCAGCACAGACCGCATGTTTTGCAACATGCCATCACCGGCGCCCATCAGAAATTCGTGGCTCGCCACCCCGGGATAAGAAACCCGGATCATGTTGAAATTTTCTCGAAAGCTATCTTTTGGTGAGCTGAGCGGACTCAGCACCGAAAACAGCACGCCCTGAGGGCCTTCCATGTATTCCCAGGAACGCGGAACCACCATCCGCACATGTGCGTTGCTGATTTCCTTCCAGAGTTCTTTTTGCCCGAAAACAGGAGCACAGCCCAGAAAACTGAACGACAGCATGCAGATGGTTTTGAACTTCATGGTTCAAACTTAGTCTATTCCACTCAGGACGAGGAGCAATACAACACAGCCGCTCATCAGGGCCAGCGTGACCAATCCCCAAATGTTCATGGCAAGGGTGTTTTCGCGGCCCTGCATGATGTTGCGGTTGTTGGCAATCAGCAGAATCAGCACGATGAGTGGCGGTGCAACCAGGCCATACAGGATGGCAGACCAGAGCAGCAGATCCACAGCGCTTACGCCGCTCATGTTGATCAGCAGCGCAATGCCCACCGCAGCAATGATGATGCGGTAGAACTTAGGCGCCTGTTTATAGCGTTTGTTTAATCCTTCATTCCAACGAAAGGTTTCTGAGGTCATGTAGGCTGTTGTTGCCGCAAGCACGGGAATAGCCAATGCTCCCGTTCCAATAATGCCTAGCGCAAACAGCAGATATGCAGCATCGCCGGCCAGCGGTTGCAGGGCCAATGCGGCATCTGCAATGGTTTCAATTTCGTTGATACCTCCTGAATGAAGCACATTTCCTGAAGCGAGTATGATGAAGTAAAAACTCAGGTTGCTCAGCGCCATTCCGATGCGCACATCGCTGTCCATCGATACAAACCTTTTCTTTCCCACCGGCAAATGCTGCTTTCGCAAAGCTTCAACTTCCATATTCGACTGCCAGAAAAACAGATAAGGGGAAATGGTGGTTCCCAGAATTCCCGTGAGCATGAGGATGTATTCGGGCGTCCATTGGATGTTGGGCAGCAAGGTATGGTGCAGGGCGGTGGCCCAGTCGGTGGCTGTGATGAAAGGAATCAGCAGGTAACAAACCAGCGCCAGGGTAAGCCACTTCAGCACTTGGAAAATCTTCTGATAATTCCATTGGATCATGGCATACAACAGGATTACCGCGGCAATCGTGGCGAAGAGCAACGGTGGCACTGCCGGAATCAACAGATGGCCAACAGCGCCAACGGCAGCAAGGTCGGCGCTGATGTTCAGCACTATGGATGGCAGCGACAGCAATAAAATAAATCCACTCACCCAGGCCGGGTAATGCTGACGTATCACCGCCATCAATCCTTTGCGGGTCACCATTCCGATGCGCGCACACATGCGTTGCATGTTCACCATGAGTGGCCAGGTGAACAGGGCCGTCCATAGAAACTGTGGTCCAAAATGAGCACCTGCCTGGGTATAGGTTGCAATTCCCGAAGGGTCGTCATCACTGGCTCCGGTAATCAAACCTGGTCCGAGTTTGCGGAGCAGTTCCTTCAGGTTTGTATGTTTCTTTTTTCCGGTGGGCATCGAGCGTAAAAACCAGCCTTTGGTATAGGTGCTGTATTGCAAATGAAAGTTATTTCTATGCTTATCTTCGCGACTGTATTAAACGATGCCATATTTCTTCACATCTGAATCCGTATCTGAAGGACATCCGGACAAAGTAGCCGACCAAATTTCAGACGCCCTCATTGACAATTTTCTGGCTTTCGATCCCGAAAGTAAAGTAGCTTGTGAAACCTTGGTGACTACCGGTCAGGTGGTTCTTGCCGGCGAAGTAAAATCTGAAGCCAATCTTGACGTTCAGGAAATTGCACGCGAGGTGATTCGTAAAATCGGTTATACCCGCGCAGAATACATGTTTGAAGCAAACAGCTGCGGCATTCTGAGCGCCATCCACGAGCAAAGCCCCGACATCAACCAGGGTGTTGACCGTAAAAATCGCGAAGAACAGGGCGCCGGTGACCAGGGTATGATGTTCGGTTATGCCACCAGCGAAACAGATAACTTTATGCCCCTTCCGCTGAGCCTGTCGCACATGCTGCTGGAAGAGCTGGCTGCCATCCGCCGCGAAGGTAAAAAGATGAAATACCTGCGCCCCGATGCCAAAAGCCAGGTAACCATTGAATACTCAGATGACCATAAACCCATGCGCATTGATGCCATTGTGCTCAGTACCCAGCACGATGACTTCATCCAGCCTAAATCTCCCAAGGCTGCTGATGTAAAAAAAGCAGACGAAGCCATGCTCGCGCAGATTGATAAAGACGTGCGCGAAATCCTGGTGCCTGCCGTGAAGAAGAAGCTGCCCAAAAGGCTCCATGGCTTGTTTGGTGCCGACATCAAATTCCACGTTAATCCTACAGGAAAGTTTGTGATTGGCGGACCTCACGGCGATACCGGTCTTACAGGCCGTAAAATCATCGTTGATACCTACGGTGGACGCGGTGCCCACGGTGGTGGCGCTTTCAGCGGAAAAGACCCGAGCAAAGTGGACCGCAGCGCGGCCTATGCTACCCGTCACATTGCCAAGAACCTGGTTGCTGCCGGCGTATGCGAAGAATGCCTGGTGCAGGTGAGCTACGCCATTGGCGTGGCGGATCCAATTGGTGTTTATGTGAACACGTACGGAACCTCCAAGGTGAACATGACAGATGGCGAAATTGCCGCGAAAATCATGGACATGAAAGAGTTCAGCCTGCGCCCGTACAACATCGAAACCCGTTTCAAGCTGCGCACCCCAATTTATCTGGAAACCGCTGCCTACGGACACATGGGCCGAGAAACCAAAACGATAACCAAAACCTTCAACAAGGGTAAGAAAAACGAAAAGACCATGAAGGTTACCCTGTTTCCCTGGGAAGCCCTTGATGCGGTTCCTGCGGTAAAAAAGGCGTTTAAACTGAAGTAAGTTATTTGTTGCTTCCGGGCTTACGCCTTGGAAGGTATTTGAAGGGTCAGATGTTCATCTGACCCTTTTTCTTTCCTTCAATACCAAGCAGAAATCTGTGCATTGCGACACAGTAGGTTTGGGCTGCCTGTGTGCAGCAACAGGGGTGAATTCGGCAACAACACGTTAAAAAAGCATTCAGGGATTGTTCAGCAGGCGCAGTCCGCGGTAATGTGCGGTGCCGCTGTTTTTCCGGATGCGTTTGCGCAGGGCGCGCTGTTCAGCTTCGGGCAGGTGAATCACTTCCCGGCATTCATTGGAGCAGCAGCCTTCCATGCTTTGTCCACAGGCCTCGCACTGAATAAACAGCAGGTGGCAGGCGTCGTTGGCGCAATTCACATGCGTATCTGCAGCCTGTCCACATTGATGGCAATGGGCAATGATTTCAGGAGTGATGCGCTCACCCAGGCGTTCGTCAAACACAAAGTTCTTCCCGTGAAACTTGCTGGGCAATCCCAGTTCTTTGATGCGTCTGGCGTATTGAATGATTCCGCCTTCAAGCTGATACACATTTGGGAAACCGTTGTACTTCATCCAGGCGCTGGCCTTTTCGCAGCGAATGCCGCCGGTGCAGTACATCATCACCTTCTTGTCTTTTTCCTCACCAATCAGCTGAATGACTTTATCCAATTCTTCACGGAAGGTGTCGCAATCCGGCAGGATGGCACCTTCGAAATGGCCAACCTCACTTTCGTATTGATTGCGCATGTCTACAATCACCACATTTTCATCTTCTGAAAGGCGGTTCCAATCTTCAGCCTTCAGGTGGGTGCCGGTATCTGCGGGATTGAACCCGGGGTCATCAATGCCATCGGCCACGATTTTGTGGCGCACCTTCAAATCGAGCTTGTAGAATGATTTCCCATTGTCATCCACTGCGAAGTTCAATCGTGTACCAGCCAGTCCCGGAAGCTGATACAGCGCTTCGCGGAAGCGCTCCACCTGCGCGGTAGGAACGCTGATTTGTGCGTTGATGCCTTCCTGAGCTACATAAACGCGGCCAAGCACACCGAGCTTTATCCATTCGCGGTAGCGCTGATCGCGAAACTCCTGCACCTGTTCAATAGGAACGTAGCGGTAAAAAGAAATGGTGGTACGTGGTGTTGGGTCGGCCATCATGCGGGCCTTGAGTTCTTTTTTATTGATGCGGTTATGCAATACCGTCATATTGCACAAAATTACACCAGACCGCGCAGGGCGGAATATGACCCGTATCAGGAATTTCAGTGTACGAGTGTACCAACGATCATTTTATGGTCGCTGGGCACCCGGGCGTTGGTTTTGTAATCGTAGGAGGTGAAGTATGCGCTGTGCATCAGGTAATCGATGCGGAAACTGGGGAAGGGTCCCTGGTACGTGCGGTTCAGGCCGGAACCACTTTCCCGAAAGGCGTCGCGCAATCCCTGCGACAGCTGGTGGTAAGCATGACTCATGGGCGCGTCGTTGAAGTCGCCGGTGAGGATGATGGGATGCGGACAGGCTGCGAAATGTGCCTTCAGCGAATCAACCTGTTCGGCGCGCATCTTCCAGGCCCGGTGCATGCGGCGCAGGATGTTGCGGCTGCCTTCCAGTCGCTTTTCATTGTCGGCAGCGCCCTGTTTAATGAAGCGATAATCAGATCGGCCAAAGCGGATGGATTGCAAGTGGATGTTGTACACACGTACCGTATCTTCACCATAAAGCATGTCTGCCCAAATGCACATATTCCCTGTGTTGTAGGCGAAGTTGATGATGCCGCGTTTGATCTGTTTGTACCTGCTTAAAATCAACATGCCGTACTGACCATATTTGCGGCCATCGTTCAGCCGTTCAAAATAGGCATAGGGCAAATGCAGTCTTCTTTGAAAGAATTTAACCGTACTGCTGTCGCCTCGTCCTTTATTCAGGAATTCCTGCATGCATACCAAGGTTGGAATTTCTCTGGCCATCGCATCGGCAACATCCTCAGCGGAATTCCTGCCTTGGTGGTGGCCCAGCAGCTGGGTGTTTAAAGATGCAATCCGGATTCCTTGCTTGTCAGGGGGCAAGGATGTTCCTCTAAATTGGATGTAGGCACCTGCGAAATACAGGGCCGGCAACAGCGCCAACAGCGATACCAAGGCGCGTTTGCGCAGTTGTGTAGTCCAATAAATCAGGAAAAACAGGTTGATCAGAAACAAGAATGGGAAGGCCAGGCCGGCGAATGCGAATAAGGTTGTGGTTCTTGGATCAACGTAAGGTGCCAGGCATGAAAGCAGCAAGCCCAGCCATACTGCCCCGAAAAAGGGCAGTGCCAGCACATTCAGTACCCGCATCAGCCATGAGGTTCCCATATCAGTCGCTGCTTGCCCGGAACAGGGTTTGTTTTTCTTCTTCGCTCAGGCTCTGATAGCCACTTCTGTTGATTTTATCCAGAATCGCATCAACTTCTGCCTGGTTGGGTTTGTTGGCTCGGGCGCGTCCCGGGTTGGCTTTCCGCTCAGGGGAATTGATCCATACCTGATGGCTGCGCTTGGGTTTTTTGGTTCTTTTGGGCAAGGAAAACTCCATCCAGGAAGGAAGCGTTCCTTTCAGGTTGAGGGCGTACAACAGGCCAAAGGCCGCACCACCCAGGTGTGCCAGCTGACCGCCATCATTCATGCCATCGCCCAGTCCGGCCAGATCTGTAAACACCCTGAACAGCGCAATCCAACGCAACTGGATGGGCAAAATGCCAAAGAGGTAAATGGTATAAGTGGGCCGGAAACTTGCAGCAGCAACGATGATGGCCGTTACACCTCCCGATGCGCCAACCATAGGCAGCAGGGTTTGTTGTGCAAACATGGGAATCAGGTTGTAGCACAATACAAACAAAACGCCTCCGGCCAGTCCACCGAGCAGAAATAGCCGGAACACGTGCTGTCTGCCAATCAGGTCCTCCAGGATGGTACCAATGAAGAACAGCCAAAGCATGTTGCCCAGCAGGTGCATGAAGCCGGCATGCAGGAAGATGTAGCTGAGCAATGACCAGGGTTGGCCAAGCAGCGCATCCCATTCCGGCCTCAGGCGCAGCAAGTCCACCAAGGGTCGGGTGATGGGAATCAATCCAAGCAGTCCGGTGGCAATAAATACCAACACGTTCAGCAACATCAGGTCAACGGTTGCCGAGCGACTCAGTCCCAATTTTGAACGTAATGGATCTAAAAACTGCATGTGTTTCGGGGCTTAATAAAACGTATCTCTTCGGGTTTTATTCCAGTAACGCACCAGAAAATAGCCAAATACGGCACCACCAATATGGGCAAAATGTGCCACCGGATCCCAGCGAAACTGACCGATTCCCAGACCGAGGTCCAGAATCAGTACAATAGGAATCAGGTATTTGGCTTTGATGGGAAACGGAATGAACAGGAACATCATTTCCGAGTTTGGGAAAAACGTGGCAAAAGCCACCATGATGCCATACAGCGCGCCGCTGGCACCCACCATGGGCGTGAACAGCCAGTTGGCCAGTTCCCGGTAGGTTCCGGGATCACTCATAATGGCAAATTGTGTCGATTTGGAAATCAACCAGAAGTCGTAACGCTCATGGATCATCCAAAGCTTCACGCCGTAATCGAGCATCACCGCGCCCAGGGCCGATACAAAATACAGGATGAGGAAGCGCTTCGTTCCCAGGATGTTCTCGAGTAAAACCCCAAACGTGAACAGGGCCAGCATGTTGAACAGCAGGTGGGCAAATCCGCCATGCATGAACAGGTGTGTGAACAGTTGCCAGGGCTTGAAGAACGCTGAGTCGAAATAAAACAAACCCAGAATGTAATACAGGTTGATGCCGCGGCCTTCCATCACGAAGGTTCCGAAGAACATGATGCCGCACAGGATCATGATGTTCTTTACGGCCGGTGGAAATTGCTGGAAGCTGCGAAACTGCATGGTTAGTTTTTTTTGAGTTGTTTGTTGATGCTGGTGGCGGAAAAACCGATAAATACGGGTTTGCCGTCGGGGGTGATGCCGGGCTGACTGCATGAAAACAGTCGGTTGGCGAGGTCTGTGGATTCTTCTGCGCTGAGGTCTTTCTTGTTGCTTACCGATTGCTGCCGGGCCAGGGCGCGCGCCGCACGTTCGGCAGTGCTTAGGTTCAGCTCGTCTTTTTGGTTGCGGAACTGTTCCAGCAGTGCATCTACCAGCACCTGTTCGCTGCCTCTTTGGTGTTCTGCCGGAAGTCCGTTCACGATGATGGTATTTTTACCAAACACCGCAATATCCAGGCCCATTTGTCGCAGTTCGGGCAACATGGTTTCAAGTACCGCCATATCGGCAGCTTTCAATTCCAGGGTGCGGGGAAACAGTAGCTGCTGCGACGCATTGCTGCGGTCGTGTGCGCCTCTGATGAATTGCTCATACAGCACGCGTTCATGGGCGCGCTGCTGGTCGAATACATATAAGTTCCCTTCAAAGCCGGCAGCGATCAGGCCACCTTGAAGTTTGATGGTGCTGCTCGTTTTTGCGTTGATGCCGGGTGCGGACTCAAAGTTCAGCGGAAGCTCGGGTTGCGTTTGTACATCCGCTTCCGACTCTATGTCGGGCAGTGAAAAGGCTTTTTGCCAGGGTTGCTGGAAGCGTGGTTTGGCCCATTCCTGCTCAAAGGGATTGTAAAAAGGCCTCTTTGCACCTTGTCCGGGCACTGGTGGCGGCGCATGCCGCACCGGTGGCGGTGCGCTGAGCTGTTGCTCGATTCCGCCCAAACCTGAATGTGGTTCCATAGGCACCAGGTTATACAGGCCAAGTGCATGTTTCACAGCAGCACGAACGATGCTGTAGATGGATCGGTCGTCATCAAACTTTACTTCTGTTTTGGTGGGATGCACGTTCACATCCACACGGGAAGGATCCAGTTCCAGAAACAATACAAACGACGGAAAAGCATCCGAAGCAATCAGCCCGTCAAAGGCCGTTTGCACGGCATTGTTCAGGTAGCTGTTTCGGATGAATCGCCGGTTCACATAAAAATACTGATCGCCACGGGTTTTTCTTTCTGTGCCGGGTTTGCCGATATAACCACTGATCTTCATCCAGTCTGTTGCTTCGGCTACCGGAAGCAGGTCCTGTTCCTTGATTCGGTCCAAAATCTGGCTGATGCGTTTGGCCTGATTTTCCGGCGCCAGCCGATACACTTCATTCTGGTGGTGGCTGAGCGAGCACTTGATTTCCGGGTAGGCCAGTGCCATGCGGCAAAACTCATCAATGATGTGTCTGAGTTCCACCGAGGGGCTTTTGAGAAAGTTGCGCCGCGCAGGAATGTTAAAAAACAGATTCTTTACGCTGATGCTCGTGCCTTCAGGAGCCGCGGCAATCCCTTGTTCCAACACCTTGGAGCCTTCAATGCGGATATACGTAGCGGTTTCATCATCAGGCCTTCTGGTGGTCATTTCCACCTGCGCCACCGCGGCAATACTGGCCATGGCTTCGCCCCGGAATCCAAAACTGCGCAGGCTGAACAAGTCTTCTGCGCGCGCTATTTTGCTGGTGGCATGCCGCTCCCAGCACATCCGTGCATCCGTGGGACTCATGCCTTTGCCGTTGTCTATCACACGAATCAGCCGGCTTCCGGCTTCTTCCATGTACAAACGGATTTCCGTGGCGCCGGCGTCGAGGCTGTTCTCCATCAGTTCCTTGACCACACTGGCCGGACGCTGCACCACTTCACCGGCAGCAATCTGGTTCGCAACAGCGTCGGAAAGTAACTTGATGTAATCAGGCACTTATGCAAAAATAAAGTGATGCGTGGTGGATTAGAGAAACGCCTGTTCAGGCATTTTGTGCCCAGTTGCCCCGATCCATGGGGCTAAACTGCCAGGGAGCACCATTGTTCTCTATATTGGTGAGCATCCCGTTGAGCTCTGAAGGTGCAGCACTTTGTTCCATCACCAGATATTGACGCATCTGCATGATGATGTCCACCGGGTTGATGTTCACCGGACAAGCTTCTGCGCAGGCATTACAGGTTGTACAGGCCCAGAGTTCTTCTGCGCTGATGTATGAATGAAGGTTTTTTTCATCCTGCACACCACGGTCCATGTTTGCACCGTGTTCCTCCAGGCGGTCTCGTGTGTTCATCATCACCTTTCGGGGACTCAGTTTTTTACCGGTGATGTTCGCAGGACACACACTGCTGCAGCGCCCGCATTCAGTGCATGTATAAGCGTCCATCAGGTTTTTCCAGCTCAGATCCTGTACATCTCGGGCGCCAAATCCTGAGGGAGGCTGATAACCTTCTGGAGCAGCAGCAGATGGATCGAGCATCAGCTTCACTTCCGTAGTGACTGATTCCATGTTCGCAAATTCGCCTTTAGGTTGTTTGGCGGTGAACCAGGTGTTGGGGAAGCTCATGATGATGTGCCAGTGTTTGCTGTATGGAACGTAGTTCAGGAACAGCAAAATGCCGATGATGTGGAACCACCATGCACCGCGTTCCAGCAAGATCAGACTGTTATCGGACCAAGATTCAAACAGCGGCGTAAGGAAACTGCTCACCGGGAAGATTCCGGCATGGTGAAAGCCCTCGTGGTAGCGGCTTTGGAGCAGCTGATCGGCGGCATTCATGAAAAGCAGCGCCATCATCAGCACAATTTCAACAATCAGGATGGTGGCGGCATCGCGCTGAGGCTGTCCTTCCAGCTCAGGGCTTTGCAGTCGCTTCAGTTTTAATGCGTAGCGGCGCGCCAGAAAAACCACACAGGCAGCTAGCACGGCCAGCGCCAGCAATTCGAAGAAACCGATGGCTACATCGTACAGTATTCCGATGGAACTGAATGCCCGATGGGTTCCGGCAAGGCCATCCACCAGAATTTCCAGCACTTCTATGTTGATGAGCACAAATCCGGCATAGATGAGGATGTGGAAAAAGCCGGCTACGGGCCGAACCACCATCTTGCTTTGTCCCAACGCTACGCGTGTCATGGTGCGCAGGCGCCATTTGAAATCACCGGGAATATCCACATCCCTGCCAAGCAGGATGTTCCTCCTGATGAAGCGCACGCGTTTCACAAAAAACCAGATGGAAACGGCAAGCAGCAGGGCAAACAAGAACTGAGAAATCCACTGAGGCATAGGGCAAAAGTAAGCACGCCCGCCAAAGCTATCAACCCCGTTTGTTCCTCAAGACCAGGATGGTGTGTTCGGTTGTTTCACGGCAAATGGTGCCAGGATGACGCAGAACCTTTTGTTATCGGCACTTCTACAACTTCATCAGCTGTTTTTTCCACTGGAATGAATGCCCCCTCAACAAGGTTGACAGCGACCTGCCTCGCTGTGGGTGTGCAGCAAACGGTCTATGTTTGATGGCAGTTACGGCAAGGATGATGAGCCCCGGCAAGAGGAGCGAACTTAGTTTCCGCCTACTTCCACGGTCCAGATATTTTCCACGCCGGCAACTCCGGAAAGCTTCACGTTATCGGCTTCCGCGCGGGTAGATTTCTTGGTCAGGTACACATAGTAGTATTTGTTTTTGCTGTTCTGGAATTTATAACTCCGCAGGCCTTTGGTGTACAGTTCTTTGATGAGCTTGTCGGCCATGTGTTCAGATTTATTCATTCCCACGCATACGTAAAAACCGGCCTCCGGAACTTCATTATTCAGGGGGCTGATGGTCAGGTAAGCGGTGTCGTAGTTCGGGCGCAGCGCCTTCATTTCGGTGAGGTTATGCACGGTGGCCGGAATTTTCAGCAATGTATTCTGCTCAGGTGCTTCTTCCTCAACTTCTTCTTCCGCCACAGGGCGTTCTGTGCCATTTCCGCCCAAAACCAGCATGTCGAGGCGCTGATTCTCCTTATGCGGCTTGCTGATGATGAAGCTGGTGAAAAACTCATGACCGGAACCCAGCAGCTTGGCTTCAGGATTGATGGGCATGGAATAGGCATAACCTGCGAGGATGGTTTGGAACAATCGCGCACCCAGGTGCAGCGACAGGTTTTTATTGCCTGAATTGTGGAAACCGGCCCAAACAACATCTTCAATCCAGGCATTCATTCCGTACTGAAGGCTGCTTCGTTTGAAATCAATCAGGTGAACACTCACCACCGGTTGAAGCATCAAGGCATCCGATACCTGCAGCTTGGCTGCTGCATAGGCGTTGGACAGGTTTTGCAGGGAAAAAGTAGAAGAGTAATTCGCGTTTTCATACACGAAGCGTGGGTTGGCAATCCTTCCGCTGCTGATGCCCAACGTCAGTCCTTGGAGTTGGTACAAGGCCGAGAATTTCACATCAAAGCGGCTGGTGCTTTGGCCGCGCAGGTAGCTGGTGTAAACCGGATCGTTTGGATGCACCACGTGCATGCTGTTCCCGTTGAACTTCTGATTCAGAAAGCCCAGCGAAGCCGCCAGGTGCAGACGCTGGTCGCCACTCAGGGGAATGGTGTACGCGTAGCTGGCGTAGGCATTGGAAAGGGTGGTAAATCCCAGCTTTTCCTGTCCGAAATATGCGCCAACACCAATATTCTTTTTAGGCACAGGCATGCTGAAGCTGGCCAGCATGTTTGAGGGGCTTCCCGGAATATCGCCGTACAATCGGTTGTTGAAGAAGCTGAGTCGCGATGCTGTATAAGTATTGATACTTGCCGGATTGATGATGGCCGGGTCATGCATGTATTGATCCATGCGTGAGGCGAGCTGTGCGTTAAGTTGCAGCGATGAAACAACGCATGCCAGCAGACTGAGGTTTTTTAAGTGTTTCATTAGCGCTGAATAAATAGGTAACCTTTAATGGTTTTACCGGAGAACCGGTGTTGAATCACGTAGAGATAGGTTCCGGTGGAAAGGGCTTCACCTTGTTGATTGGTTCCTTTCCAGTCGTTGTTGTATCCTGTTTCTTTCTCAAATACCAAAGCACCACTGCTGCTGAATACGCGCAAGTGCCAATCGGTGTAATCCTTGAGCACGCTCAGGTCCCATGCGTCGTTCATGCCATCGGCATTGGGTGTAATCATGTTGGGTAGCTCCGGTTCTCCGGCGTTGCCCGGGTTTCGAACCTGAACCCGTATGCTGTCGGTATCGGTGCATCCATTTGCGTCGACTACGCGCAAGATGAACAAGGTATCGCGTTCGGGATTCACCTTGGTGGACGGATTATTCGGCGTGCTGCACAAGGATGAGGGCTCCCAACGGTAGCTGCTGCCACCGGTTCCATTCAGTACCAGGTCAGCGCCAAGATTCATGGCTGTATCCAAACCCGCATTGGCCACCGGAGCATTAAACACCCAAACCCTGAAACTGTCTGTGGTGGTGCAAACAGCGCCACTGTAAGCGGTTACGCGGTATGTGCCGGCATTGCGGAAATATCGGCTGCGGCTGTTTTGGCCATCAAACCAAAGCACGGAATCACCTCCTGATGCCGTGAGCATCAACGAGTCATTCGGGCAGAATGGCAGATTGCCTGTGGGTATGATGCTCAAAGTAGGGCGACTCCTCAGGAATAAAGGTTTGGTGAAGCTGTCGCTGCAGCCTTCTGTAGTTTTCAGCACCATTGTAGCCAGGAAGGTTCCTGCGTTAGGATAAGCATGTACCACACTAGCAGCTGTGGTGGTTTGCACGCTGCCGTCGCCAAATATCCAGTGTCTTTCTGCAGCAGTTGTGCCGCTCAGCAATGACGAATCGCGCAGAATCACAGGTTCGGGGTGGCAAACTTCCGCTGCACCCCAGCGCACCGCCAAAGGCTCCAGAACAACGTATGCCTTGATGGCGCTGTCCACACATCCCCTGTTGGTTCCTGCCACCAGTTTCACACGCTTCAGGCCAGGCGATCCAAACGATTGGATGTTTGTGGCGGGTATCACGGCATTATCCCAGTACCAACGAGCACTGATGATGGTTTGTCCGCCGCTGGCACTGCTCAGGTTGCGCAACTCAAAGCGGTTTCCTTTGAAACATTGGATGCTGTCGTTGCCATTGGTCAGTGGGTCCAGGTCAAAATCGACCTGAGGCAGCCCGTAAACAGTGGCGACGGTGGCTGTGGAATCTGTACAGCCGTTTTGGGTGATTACCGACAAAACAACCGGGAAGTTGCCGGCACTGAACATCACGCGGTTGAAGTTTTGCTGCGTTCCGGCAACAGCTCCACTGATGCGCCAGGTCCAGCTGCTGATGCTGTCGCCGGGAGTTCCTCCGCTGCCGTTAAAGGAGGCTGCGTTGTTCACACAAACACTGCTGATGGATGCATTTACGCCGGCTTTGGGGAAAACAACGAATGAATCTGTTACAGAAGCTACACATCCGTTATTGGTGCTGACGGTCAGCTTCACCTGGTATTTTCCGCTGCTTAAGGTATCGAGCAAGTCAACAACGGCGGTGTTTCCCACCGATTTCCCATTGAGTGTGTAGTTCCAGCTTACAACGGTATCGGCAGGATAGCCTGCGGTTCCCTGGAGCCGTACATTCTTGCCAAGACAGGCATTCGAGAGGCCAAGTTTGGGATTGGCAGCCTGCAACATGGTTACTGTTTTTGAAACAGAATCAGAACAGCCAAAGTTGCTGCGCACCACCAACTTTACCGAATAGGTTCCGGGTGCGGGGAAGGTGTGATTTTCAACCTGAGCGCTGCCAAAGGTGCCGTCGCCAAAGTCCCAGCTGCGGGATGCCACACTGCCACCGGGAATAATGCTTTGGTCGTTTAATGTAACGGGCAGGCCGGGACAAGCAACAGGCGTATTGAATGAAACCTGCGGGATGTTGTTTACGGCAACATCGGCCTGAATAGAGTCTGAATAACCGTTTCCATTCCAAACCTTGAGCGAAACCTGATAAATGCCTGGGGTGCTGTAGGTAAAGGAAGGGTTTTGTGCGTTGGATGTATCGGTCAGATTACCGGTTCCAAAATTCCATTGCCAGCGTGTGATGATGTTTTTTCTGTCTATGGAAGCATCGGAAAACGAAGTGGGGTTTCCGGAGCAGGAATTGCCATAAGTGAAACGGGCGAAGGGTTCAGGGTTACCCAGGGAGTTGAGGCCGCCTGTGGTATTTGCCAGGATGAAAAAACCGGTAGTATCTGTAAATGCAGAAGCAGATATTTCCCCCAGCCTGGGTGCAGTACCCAAGCCACCCAGGTCGGCATAAACGGTACTTCCGTGTGGCAAAGTGAGCAGCCGGAGGCTGTCTACATCGTACACTTCATCATCTGTAAAGGTGGAATCGTAAGCAACGGCAATTTCGATATCCTGGGGAATAGCTGCGCCAATATGTTGCATTTCCCAGTGATGAACCTTTGAAACAGCACGGATGCCGGCAGGAAGGGTACCGGCTGGTGCGGCAGCAGAGATTAACTGAAATCCGTAAAGGTTTAAGTCGTAGGTGCTTTGTTTGATGTTCATCCGCACGGGCCGGAAGTCGTTGTTGCGGCCAATCGGAAATTCCATATTACCTGCGAAAGGATTGCTGTTTTCCAGATAATAGAAACCGTTCACGAAGCTGTTCGCATTGCCTTTGCTGCAATAAGCGTATTCTTTGGTGGCGAAGAGCACGCCAATTTCCGGCGTGATGATTCCATAATTCAGCTGAAGGCTGTCTTTGATGTACAGCATCAGACCCTGAAGGTAAAGTTCAATACCCGTGGCGCCATCCATGGTCAGGCTTTTCAGCGTGACTGTATCAGACGCAACCCAAAGGAAAGAACGATCCAATATGATGCTCTCGGGATAATAGCCCTTGGCAATATGAATGGTATCCTGATTGGAAGCCACAGACAAACAGGCATTCAGGGTTTTTTTCGGCCCTTCATATCCTGAAACAAAAAATGGCGCAGATCCATCAAGTGTATCATTACCGGCAACAACATCCACAAAAAACACCTTCGCCTGCAGGCTGTATGCGGTGTTCAGGAATAATCCCAGCATGATAACTGTTCGAAACAGTTTATTCATAATGTGCAAATATATCTGTATCCGCAAAAGTCAATATGACCTGCATCACGTTTGTAAAAAAAGCAAGATTTGCCGAATCAGCTGCCCGGATCTTGCCGGGCATATTTCGGAATTATGAAACAGCTTTAATATCCTTCAGCCTAAGCTGCAGTGTTGTGCGGTTGTTGAAGGTGTTTTCTTCAATACAATACGCAGCATGAAAACGGTTGTTTCCTGAAACGTAGTTGTAGGCATCGGCAAGCCCGAAGCCAATGCCGTCCATGTGCAATCCGTTCTGGTACACCTGAATTTTCAGGTGTTTTTCCTTTAGAATACGCGCATTTCCCTGAGCACACAGGTTTGAAGTTTTGAACACCGGAAGCATATTTCCCGGTCCGAATGGTGCCAGTTTTAAAATCGACTGGTAGAAATCCTTAGTGATGTCGGTAAGATTTAATTCTACATCATATTCAATCTCGGGAACCAGGCTGTGTTCGCTGATATCTTCCTGAACAATGGCTTCAAACCGCTCTATAAATGCAGGCAGATTTTCTGATTTAATACTCAAACCTGCAGCGTATTTATGTCCTCCGAATTGTTCTACCAAGTCGCCGCATTTGCCAATGGCTTCATGGATGTCAAAGTCCTTCACACTGCGCGCAGAGCCGGTAAGCATCTGGTCGGTGCGGCTGAATACGATGGTAGGCTTGTAAAATTGTTCTACCAGCCTGCTGGCCACGATGCCAATAACCCCTTTATGCCAATGTTCGCCAAACAATACGGTACTGCGTTTTTGCAGCAGTTCCTCGGAGTTCAGGATCATGTTCACCGCTTCCCGGGTGATGTCGCTGTCCAGGTCTTTGCGCTCCACGTTGCGGTCGTTCAGCACCTTGGCCAGTTGCATGGAAGTATTGAAATCTTTTTCAATAAGCACCTTCACGGCAGCGCGTGCATCGGCAATGCGTCCGGCTGCGTTGATGCGCGGGCCTACGCCAAACACGATGTCTGTGATGGTGTATTCATCCTTCATCACATAGTTGTGGAGCAATGACTGTAGCCCGATGCAGGGGTCATTATTCAGTTTTTTCAGCCCGAAATAAGCCAAAACCCTGTTTTCCCCGCGAATGTCCACGATGTCGCTGGCAATGCTTACGGCCACCAGGTCCAGATATTCATCCAGCAGGGATGGATCCATTCCGGTTTTCTGGATATAGGCCTGAATAAGTTTAAAGCCAATGCCACAGCCGGAAAGCTCTTTGTACGGATATGTGCAGTCCAGGCGCTTGGGGTCTAAAACCGCAACAGCCTTGGGAATAGTAGCGCCGGGCAGGTGGTGGTCACAGATGATGAAATCAATACCTTGTGCTTTCGCTTCTTCCACCAGTTCATTGCTGCGCACACCGCAATCCAGTGCGATGATCAGTGAATATCCATGTTCTTTGGCGAAGGCGATGCCCTGACGCGAAATGCCGTATCCCTCTTTATACCTGTCGGGGATGTAATAATCCATCCGCGGATTAAAAGACCTGAAGAACTGATATACAATGGAAACGGCTGTAGTGCCATCCACATCGTAATCTCCGTAAACCAGAATGCCTTCTTTGTCTTTAATGGCCTGTTCAATCCGGTGAATGGCCAAATCCATATCCTTCATGAGGAACGGATCATGCAGGTGTTCCATCTTGGGTTCAAAGAAGCGCATGGCTTCTTCCGGATCCGTAATATCTCGTTGTACGAGGATGGAGGAAAGTTTCGGATGGATGTTGAGCGTTTCCGTTAACAGTGCCACCTTATCGGCAGGTGGTTGAGGTTTGGCACTCCAACGGTATTCCATAAGCGGGCAAAGTTCGTAAAAAACTGTGAACCTTTGAAACGCCTGTCATCAGGTTATGCGTTCACAAACGGCTAAGCCGTGCACCAGGTATTGTTTTCCGCTGAGGTGTTCGCTGCACAGAAAACGTGTTTTTCGTTTTTCTCCTTTGCGCATCACCAATCCGTTTTGCAGGCGGAACAAACTTCCCGGAGGCAATTCCTCCACCAGGTTTTGTCCTGTTTGTTTGTCGTAGCGGCGCAGGGTGCGCATCAGGTTGGGATCGCTGCAGGTGCTGGCTTTCGGGCGGCTCAGGTAATTGTCGAGTGCAGTCTGCACATCAGCCGGAAGAATCTGTGCCGTACTTACCGGTGTCATTACCCTGCGAAATTCCTGTTTCCATTCAGGGCCGTGCGCCATCACGCGGAACTGGTGTGTGTTCCAGTTGGTCAGATGCGCGATTTCGTGAAAGAAGGTAATCGTGAAGGCGTAGGGGTTCAGGTCGCGGTTCACGGAAATGCGGTGCTGCCCGTTTTCCGAAGGTGGCATATAGTTACCGCGAATGCTCTTTCTGGGTTTGGCGATGCGCAGATGGATGCGGTGTTCGAGCATGTAGTGCGCTGCATAATCCACCACCCCTTCGGGCATGTATTTTTTCAGGATATCGCACAGCT
This sequence comes from Bacteroidia bacterium, assembly GCA_044360435.1. GTDB lineage: Bacteria > Bacteroidota > Bacteroidia > NS11-12g > UBA955 > REEB481. The sequence goes on along the minus strand of JBIKKI010000011.1, from coordinate 8,870 downwards.
GCTGCTTTTCCATCGGGCAAGAATCTCAGAGTCTGTTCAGGGCGAGCTCAGAAACGCTCTTGCCAATGCTCAGGCTGCTGGTAGCAGCAGGCGAAGGCGCATTCAACACGTGGATACAGCCAATATCTTCGCGAATCACAAAGTCGTCTATGAGGCCGCCATTGCGGTCACAGGCCTGAGCCCGTACCCCGGCACCGGCAGGTTCCAGGTCGTTCATCTGTACTTCAGGTACCAGCTCTTGCAAAGCTTTGGTAAATGCGCGTTTGCTGTAGGAACGGTACAACTCACCGAGCCCGGTTTGCCAGTATTTGGAAGCCACTTTGCGGAAGCCTTTCCAGCTCAGGCTTTCCCAAAGTTCGCCCCAGTTGATGTCGCTTTTTGTATAACCTTCGCGGCTGTAGGCCAGCACCGCATTTGGTCCTGCCTCTATTTCTCCGCTGATGCGCCTGGTGAAGTGCACGCCCAAAAATGGGAAGTTGGGGTCAGGAACCGGATAAATGAGGTTCTTTACCAATCCTGCTTTCTCCGGGCGGATGGCATAGTATTCACCGCGGAACGGAATGATGCGCACGTCCAGATTCTGTCCGGCCATGGCAGCAATTTTATCACAGTACAAACCTGCGCAGTTGATCATGAGTCTGGCTTCATACTGTTCCTTTTTTGTGCTGATAATGGTGGCATTTGCGGCAGGTTTTACCGCGGTTACAGCGCTGTCGAAATGGATGGTGCCACCCAAGCTACAAAATACATCGGCCATCTTCTCGGCAACTTTTTTGTAATCTACGATACCGGTTTGGGGAACAAAAACGCCTTTGATGCCTGAACAATGTGGTTCAAGCTCTCGCACTTCTTCGCGGGTAAGGTGGCGCAATCCGGCAAGACCGTTTTGTACCCCGCGCTGGTAAATCTGGTCCAATGCCGGAAGCTGCTCCTGGCGTGTGGCCACGATGACCTTTCCGCAGCGTTCAAAAGGAATGGATTGTTCTTCACAAAACGCCAGGAGCTGGTAATATCCTTCGATGCAATTCCGTGCCTTCAGGCTTCCCGGTTTGTAATAAATCCCGGAATGAATCACCCCGCTGTTGTGTCCGGTTTGATGGGCTGCCACCTGTTGTTCTTTTTCAAGAATCAGCACCTGCAATTCCGGTCTGGATTGCTTCAAACGCAAGGCTGTAGCCAAACCTACAATACCTCCGCCTACAATCACTGCATCGTATTTCATGCCTGCGAATTTAAGGGCTTGATTTTATTCAGCTTTCGGTGCACGATTGCTTTTGTTTCCTATGATTTCCAACAGGTGTAAATGACCGCTTTGCCGCTCGGTGCGGCAATCATACCATGCCCGAATGCTGTCCAGTTGAACAGCGTGCCAGGCGATGCAATGGTCCCCTGAGTCCAGCTGTTTCCAGTCTTTGGTTTCCATCTGTGTGTTCATTCCCGGCCAGCGTGTATACAGCATCAGGGTAGGATTGTAATCGGTGCGTACAATTTGATAATTGGTGTCCGGTCGCAGTTCCCGATGTCTTCCAAGCAAATACAGGCTGAGTTCGTCTTCCGGCCCTGGGGCGCGCAGTTCAATGGGATCCAGTAAACGTTTCAGGGTTGTCTGACTGTACATGGCGCCAATAGCACCCAGGCCGGCGGCAAAGAGGCTGAGGCGTACCGAGAGGCTTTGTGCCGGAGCCAGAAGCAGACCGCAGCCTACAGCGAGCATGGGCAGGGCCGGGGCCGCATACCATTCAATTTTGGTCGCGCTCAGGCTCAGCAGGAATAGAAAACCGCTTGCTTGAAATGCTACAAAACCGGCTGTCCGGCTGCGCAGCAGCCACAGGCAAACAGCAAAACCCACAAGGGAAAGCGGCCACCAGGGGAAGTCGGTAAAGGCCAATTGCTGCAGGTAATAATGCCAGGGCCCGCTGTGCCCTTCGCTGGGTTGCAGAAAGCGCGCCTGGATCTCATTGTGCCAAACCGTGTTCAGGTAGCCGGGCGTGTGGTATTCGTGGGCAAGGTACCAAGAGGACAGCAGCAACATCAAACAGATGCTTGTCCACCAAACCTTTGGCAGTTGTAGCATCTTTTTCAGGCTCCCACGGGCAAGGCCCCAAATAAACAAGCCCGGCAGCAGCATCAGGCCTGCGGTGCTTTTGGTGAACAATGCCAGAAATGTGAATACCACAAAATTCAAGGCAGATTGCAGTCGGCCTGTTTGTTCAAAGCGGTAAAACGACATCCAGGAGGCGCTGAGCCACAGGCATAAAAGCGCGTCGTAATCGCCTGTGCGCACAACATGTTCGTCAATCCAGCCCGGTGCGGCCATGAGGCTGAATCCTGCCAGCGCTGCCGCCCACTGGTTGCGTGTTTCCCTGTGCACAAAAGCAAAAACCAATACACCCGTAAGCAAACCTGCTAGTGCCGACGGCAACCTCAGGCTCCATTCTGAAAAACCGAAGATGCCTGCGCTTACGCTCTGCAGCCAGATGAGCAGTGGCGGTTTGGTATTGTAAAAGTCTGGCTGTCCGTTGAAGGTGGTGTACAACCAATTTTGAGACTGCAGCAGTTCCAGGCTGTTCATGGCCTGTCGGGATTCATCCCACAAACGAACCGGCAAACTGCCAAGGTTGTAAAAAACGGACCAGCAGGAAAACACAAGCAGCACCCAAAACCAGGGAGCCTTATACCATGAAGTTTGATTCATAAGCGCCCTCCGGCGAGGAATCGGCCTGTTGCACATTGCAGGCAGCTGCGGGAAGCGCATAAGCGTTTCCATTGCCCGGTAAGTGCCTGTCCGTGGGCTGCGTGCGCAGCAGTTACACCTTCTGCCGCCCAATTGCGGATGATACGGTTGTTTTCCGGGGGCAGGGCCTCAAGCAGCATCTTGGCACGGTTCATCAGGTGTTGATCATGGGTGTACAGCCCGTATGCAAACATAATGGGCGCTGCTGTATTCACCAGAATGTTGAGGCCGGCACCGCTGCCAAGTCTTTTGATGCCTTTGGGCGAAGGCAGTCCGAAGCGGTAATGGTCTTCCCAATATCCCACTGCGGCTACGTCGAACAGCTGCAGCAATTCGTCGGCATCCCGAAAATGCAGGATTCGGTCAAACAGCCGCTCGTGTTGCTGCATCAGTACTGCAAACTGGGCGATGCGCAGCGTAGGAAAATTCAGGGGGCGCATCCTCAGAAATTTCCAGGCAGCAGCCTGCATGGGCAGCAAACCATACTTGTGCTTCAGGAACGCGTATTCACTGGCCAGCCTGCGCGCATAATCATCTTTTTGACCCTGCAGCAAGCCACTTTGGCCGAACAACAAAGCTTCGAGTTGGAAGGGATGGTGATGATGCCGCAACAGGATGCGGTAATCCAGGTTTTGGGCAAGCTGTGTAAAGGCAGGCCCGTTGGTACGAAACCCGAAATTTGTTCCGAGGGTTTGATACAACACCAATTCCCAATCGTGGTTACAGGCTTTGGCCAATTCCAGCAGGGGTGCGCTTTTATCCAGCATGCGCTGCATCAGCGCTGCGTCGCGCATCACATCCAGCACCCGCTGCGGAACTTTCGAAATCAAGCCGGAACAAGCCAGCCAGCCGCTGTTTGCGTATAGCGCTGACAGCCGATCCAGTAAGGCAGGATCAACCAATGGCTTCAATACAAGACAAGGAACGGTGGTGCCGTCCTGGCGCCGAACTTCGGTGTCGTGCTCCCAGACTACATGCAGAATCACGGTATTGTATGCTTCATCGTGCTGATGTCCATGTTTGTTCCAGTCAGAAGCCTTTACGTGCAGTTCAACACTTCCTGCCCAAAGCGCCGGCCCCAGGCGCAGGGTACTTTCAGGGAAATCAGGTCCTGCGTCGCTGTGGGCGTAGCCGCGATTCAGGAGCTGAACCGGAATGCCTGAGGTGGTGCATAAATCGTGGCTGCGGAATGATCCGGAGGACCAAATCCAATGAATCCAATCTTCTTTAATACTAAACATAAAAAGGTCATAATAAGTAGTTGCAAAATACAGCAGACAGGGCTTACTGAACAGGCCGAACAAGCAAGGTTAAGGCTTATTGTGTACATTTGCCGGCAGTACCGCTTATGGCATTAGAAATCACCGTCCCCTCTCCGGGCGAGAGCATCAGTGAAGTAACCATTTCCAGTTGGCTGAAGAAAGAAGGCGATTGGGTGGAAATGGATGACCCCATTGCAGAGTTTGAAAGCGATAAGGCCACTTTTGAAGTGAATGCCACGGCTGCGGGTCTCATTGAGAAACTCATCGGTCAGCCGGGCGATACCATCGCGGTAGGTTCTGTAGTGGCTGTTTTGAATACAGAAGCCAAGCGTCCGGAAGGCAGCGCGCCTGCGCCGGCCAAAGAAGAAGCGAAGGCTCCTGAAACCAAAGCAGTAGCGGCAAAGCCCGCGGAAACAGCGCCAGCGGCACCTGTGGCTTCGGCTGTTCCTTCCGATGTCAAGATTTCACCCGTGGCTGCTCAACTGCTGGAGCAATATGGTCTTCCGGTGAACCTGGTGAAGGGAAGTGGCGGCAATGGCCGCATCACCAAGCTGGATGTACTCGAAGCCATCGTGCAACACGGCGTGCTGCGCGGAGCAGATGCTATTTCCGGCGGAAGAAGTGAACGCCGTGAGAAAATGACCAACCTGCGCAAAACCATCAGCAAGCGACTGGTGGCTGCCAAGAATGAAACCGCCATGCTTACCACCTTCAACGAGGTAAACATGAAGCCGGTCATGGATCTGCGCAACAAATACAAAAAGGTTTTCGAAGAAAAACATGGCATCGGCCTCGGCTTCATGAGCTTCTTCACCCGTGCCGTTTGCATTGCTCTGAAAGATTGGCCCGCGGTGAATGCCAGCATCGAAGGCGACGAAATTGTGTACCACGACTTCTGCGATATTTCCATTGCCGTTTCAGCGCCTAAAGGTTTGGTGGTTCCGGTGATCCGCAGCGCTGAACAGTTAAGTCTGGCCGACATCGAAAAAGAAGTGAAACGCCTCGCCGGTAAAGCCCGCGACAATAAACTTACCATTGATGAAATGAGCGGTGGCACCTTCACCATCACCAATGGCGGAGTGTTTGGCAGCATGATGAGCACGCCCATCATCAATCCACCGCAAAGCGGTATTCTGGGCATGCACAACATTGTGGAGCGTCCGGTGGTAGAAAACGGACAGGTGGTGATTCGTCCCATCATGTATGTGGCCCTGAGTTACGACCACCGCATCATCGACGGCCGCGAAAGTGTGAGCTTCCTGTATCGCGTGAAAACCCTGCTGGAAAACCCCGAGCAGCTGCTTGACGGCAAGAATCCGCTGGAACGGGTACTGAACCTCTGAGCGAAGATTGAACCCAGCCGCCGCTGGTAATCAATTTCACCCCGCTTATTATTTTCCTTTTGCCTGTAAAGGCTGCTTGCTGTACCTTCCCAAGAGAAGAGGATGCAGTATCAGCCCGGCTTGGAACGTAATACGCTCATGCTCCTGAGGAGTTATCAGGCTGCACATGCCGTATTCAATGGCTTGGCAGCGCTGCAGCTTGCCTTGCTCACCAACGAGCGTGAACAGGGCTTGTACCTGCTGAATCTTTTTTCCGGCTACCTGAGAAACCTGAGTGCACTCGGCGCCGCGCCGCACATCAGCTGGATGGATGAACAGGCCGCTTTGCATGCATATGCTGCCCTGGAACATACGCGATACAAACCGGAATGTTCTCTGGAATGGGACGAAGTACAATCTTCATTTCAGGTGCCGGGTTTATTGTGCATGCCTTTGCTGGAACGGCAGTTGTTCCGCGCTTTGCGCGCCACCATGCCTGTAGTCCTGAAGGTCACGCCACGCGCCATGGATGGAGCCATACAGCTTGAAGTGCAGGCCAGTCAGGCGCTGCCAGCGTTCAAGGACCTCACGCTGAGGTCTGAACAGCGATTGCGTATGGAATTATTCGAAGAACGAATGCAGCTGTTCGGGGCGGAAATCGAATTTAAAGAATCTGCGAAAGGAGCCATCTTAACACTAAAAAACACCAATCTTTATGATTAAAGCACTCATTGTTGATGATGAAACAAACAGCCGTCAGGCCCTGGCAGCGCTGCTCCGTGAATTTGTGCCTGAGGTTACGGTTGTAGGTATGGCCGGAACGTTGGCCGAAGGTCTGGAAATGACCCGAAACCTGAATCCGGACGTATTGTTTCTGGATGTGGAACTGGATGGTGAAAGCGGTTTTGACCTTGCTGAACAATTGCCCGATGATGGACCCGAACTGGTGTTTACCACCGGTTATGAACAGTATGCTTCCCGCGCATTTCGCAGCGATGCCGCCGATTACCTGCTGAAGCCCATTGATGTTACCCAGTTGCGCCAGGCCGTGCATAAAGTTGCAGAGAAAAGAAAAACGGCCGATGCCGAAAAGCGGTATGAAGTGCTGATCCAAAACCTGCGCAGTCAGGGTGAAGATCAGATTGCCCTGAGCAGCAGTGAGGGTTTCGTTTTTGTGAAACTGCGCGACCTGATTTATTGCAAAGGCGACGGTGCGTACACGTACTTTTTCATGAAAGGAGATGAAAAACTCACGGTATCCAAAAACATTGGCGAATTCGAAAGTCTGCTGTTACAGCGGGGTTTTTTCCGGGTCCATAAAAGCTACCTGATCAACCTGAACGAACTGCGGCGATATGTGCGGGGTGAAGGCGGTTATGTGGTGATGTCCAACGGGCATCAGGTGGATGTAAGCAAGCGGCGCAAAGAGGCGTTCATGGCTACACTGACCAAGCTGTGATGCGCCTGATTCGGTACTTTGTTTTTCTGGTTTTGTGGCTGCGGGTTCCGACTTCGTTCGGGCAGCTGCGTTTTGACAATTACTCGGTGAACCGCGGCTTGTCGGCAAGTACCGTTTTGGATTTGATTCAATCGTCGGACGGATTTATGTGGATTGCCACTGCCGAGGGACTGAACCGTTACGATGGTCATAACTTCACGGTGTTTCGCAGCCAGCCCATGTCGGCAAGTGGCCTTCAGGACAATTACCTCACGGCTCTTGCTGAAGACCGGCTGAACCGCATCTGGATTGGCGCCAACGATGGAAGCATCACCCTGTACAACAGCCGTAATGCCCGATTTCAGCGTCATCCGGAATTTCTGCGCAGCAATCCCGCACGCCTGCCGATATTAGGAATTGAATCAGCACCTTCCGGTTACGTGTGCTGGCTGCTGCAACAGGGCGGTGCCTGGCTGGCCGAAACGAAAGCGCCCGAAATCCGGCCCTTGCCGGTACTGCAGGACGACAGCAGCTTTATGCCGTATTGTATGGGCTTTTCTGCGGATGGAATGTTGTGGCTTGGCGGCCAGGGAGGCATCCGGGTTTTAGATCCTGCAAAGCCCGGCCAGGTAAAAGCTTCATGGCTCACCAACAGCACCGTGTTGGCCATGGCTTTCCACGGGCCTTATGTATTTGCGGCAACTTCCACAGAGGGTTTGAAGTGGATCGGCAACGGACAAATGCACTCCGTGCGTACGCCCGTAGGCAGTGAAGCACTGTTTCGCAACATCATCGCGATGAAGGCAGATACACGCGGATATCTGTGGTGTGCCAATAATTACTTCAACGGTGTACAGCGTTTCAGGATTAAAGACCGGGAACTCACGGAAGCCGTAAGCTGCATGTATAATGCCTTCAGCACCGAGGGATTGTCAAACAATTCTGTTTTGTGTTTGGATGAAGACAGGGAAGGAAACGTATGGATTGGCACACTCAGCGGATTGAGTGTGTACAAGCCGCTCAACCAGCAGTTTGGCTTGCTGCGGCATATTCCGGGCGATCCCGGTTCTCTTTCCACAGGAAATACCTACGGGTTATTTGAAGATGTGGATGGAAGCATTTGGTCTGGCAGCCTGGATGGCGGCATCAACAGGGTTACGCCAGGTGGATTGATCCTGCATTACGGGGCCGATAATTGCAGCGGGCTGCCTTCAAATTCCGTGCGTTCCATTTTTCGGGATGCACAAGGCAGATACTGGGTTGGTGCCGGCAACGACGGGCTGTTCCGATTTGATCCTGCGGCACGGACGTTTAAAAAGGTGCTCGCCAAAACTTCAGATGGGCAGCAATTGCAGGAACTTCAGGTGAAGAGCATTACCCAGGGCCCGGATGGCAGTTTGTGGCTCGGCACCACGGCAGGCTTGTGGAGGTACCACGCCGATAAGAACCTGCTGAAACATTACCGGATCATTCCGGAAACCCTGAGAAAACAACCCAATCTTCCCGATTACCAAATCATGGAAGTACGGTATGATCCTGTGCAGCGGTTGTTGCTTTGTGCCACCTTCGGCAACGGACTAATCATTCTTGATACTGAAGGTAATGTGCACAGGCATTATACCCAGAAGCAAGGCGCAAACCTGGGCCTGAGCAGCAATAATGTGATGTGTGTGGTGCCGTTAGGTCAGGATACGCTGTTGCTGGGTACTTATGGCGGAGGTTTGAATATTCTGAATCGCCGCAGTGGCAAAGTGTTTACGCTGACTACGGCCAATGGCTTATCCAATGATGTTGTTTATGGCTTGTTGCTCGATCAGCAGGGAAATTGGTGGATGTCTTCCAACCGCGGCCTGATGGTGTATGTGCCTTCCCAGGGAAGCGTCCGCCATTTGAACCAAAGCTCGCGGGTTCAAAGTTTAGAGTTCAACGAAGGAACTTACCTGAAAACCAGAGCTGGAAGTCTTTGGTTCGGTGGCATCAACGGTATCAACTACTTCAAGCCAGAAGCTTTGAGCATCAACACTACACCGCCACTTACCGCCATTACAGGTTTGAAGGTCATGGAGAAACCCTTTCCCTTTGACAGCCTGTACCATGCCGGAAGTCAGATGGTG
>JBIKKI010000069.1:0-11720 GCA_044360435.1 Bacteroidia bacterium | reverse complement strand
CGAACGGTGCGTCATACCATTCCAGACTGCGTTCGTAGGCTGCGATGGCTTTGGATAGAAGCGCGGCAGTCGGGCTGGAGCGGTAAATGCTGCGGAAGGCCGCTTTGTACACCGGATCCTGACGCAGGCGCGATTCCACTTCGGAAGCAGTCATGCCCATTTCCACCGGATGCGTGATGGGATGCATCACCTGAGCCTCCAGGTTTTCAGCCCTTCCATCCCAGAACATTAAAGTACGTGAAGAGGCAGAAACCAAGCCGGGCGTATTGCGCTGCGTGAGCCCGCCGTTGAAACCTTTGGACAATGGCAAGGTATCGGAGAAGGCGCGGTTCGGAATATGACAACCGGCGCAGCTCAGACTTCTGTTCTTACTCAATATGGGGTCAAAGAAGAGCATACGGCCCAAGGCTACCTCATTGGCAGGAAGCGATTTCTTCTGCGCCAGTAGCAGTACCGCACATGAACAAAGCACGATTAAGGCGAGCAGTAAGCGCAATCTCCTTAGATGCGGATATATTTCTACGTCCCTTTTGATATTCACCTTCATTTATTCATCAGCAAAGAAACAATGTTTATATCTCCTTCAGCTTCTTTATCTGCGGGTTATTCAATAAGGATTTCATCTGCATGACGGCAATTTTGTTTAATTGAATGATTCGTTCCTGTTGATTTAATCCTTGATGTATAAGCACCGCATTAACACTTTCTAAATTACTAAGAACCACCAATTGTTCTATGGTGGCTTCATCCCGAATGTTTCCTGCTTTGGTTAGATTCTGCGCACTCCACTGCTTTGCTGTCATACCAAACAGTGCCATATTTAACATATCCGCTTCGTCTGCAAATACAAAATTAACCTTTTCACCCGAAAGGACTGCCGGGATTAGATTTTCTTTTATAGCATCAGTATGAATTCTGTAATTTACTTTCGACAAAGTTCTTTGTAGGTTCCATTCCAGCTTTTCTCTATTGGTTTCCTCTAATTTTAGACGTTGAAATTCCTTTATCAGATATATCTGAAATTCAGGACTAAGCCACATAGCAAACTGAAAAGCAATATCCTTGTGGGCGAAAGTACCGCCATACCTACCCTGTCTGACCAGGATTCCTTTCGCATTAGTTCTTTCAACCCACTGACCAGCGGACATGATGAATCTGTTCACCCCGGCCTGCTTTTCAATTACCCCGAATTCGAGGTAATTGAAGTCCGAATTGTTGATTTTCTCCCAAATTCCAAGATACTCAATGGTATTCTTATTGGTTATCCACTTTCCAATCAGTCCGCTCCCTTCTTCGAATCCTCGGGTCATATCAGTGAGGGATATTAAGTCCATTTCATCTTTGGAAATTACAGAGACATCCACTCCTTTTACTTCGATGGTATGATGTTTTTTCATGCTACTATAAATTATTTTCAACTTCAAATGCTCCTAATTTCAGCAATTTAAATTTTGTTTAGAAATCCAAGAAATGAACTTTGCCCCAACTACAAAGTCAATTCTTGAATTCAGAGTATGTTTTCCGGATTAAGCTCATTGTTGGAAAACTATCCAATATAGATGACAGACTTAGGTTGATACTTGAAATGCATGAGTAATAAGCCGTATTGCTCATTCAAAATAAACAAGGTCGATAGCCATTTGCAAGGAGAAAGCCAACTGTATTTCAGCTGCCGCGATCGTATTTCCGCAGCAATTTCACAAATACTTCAAGGTCTTTCGGGTAAGGCGCCGTTGCTTCAACTTCAGTGCCATCGAGGGCTTTGAAGCGGATGGTATGGGCATGCAGGGCGAAACGTTTGATGAGTGGAGAGTCTTCGCCATGAACATGTCTTTTGATGGAAGAAAGCAGATGTTCGCGGCCGCCATAGCGGGTATCGCAGGCAATGCGTGCATTTTGTGAGGCCAGATGCACCCTGATTTGGTGCATACGTCCGGTTTTCGGGCGGGCTTCCATGAGCGTGAAATGACGAAACAATTCCAAAGCCGAAAACACCGTCAATGCCGGCTTTCCGCGTTTTTTGTCGATGCGGATGTGTTCGGCATCATCGGTATTGATGGGCAGATCGACCACAAAATCCTGTACCGGCAGTTGCCCTTCTACCACGCAGTGGTAAATTTTTGTTACGGTGCGTTGTTCAAACTGCAGCGCGAGGTTTCGGTAGGCTTCCGGATTGAGGGCAATGACCATGGCACCGGAAGTTTCGCGGTCCAGCCGATGACACAGCTGGGCATCGGGATAAACGGCGCGGGCGGCTTCCAGCACGCTGGGCACGCCACTGTCCTGCCGTTCATGCAGTGAAGCCACGTTGGGCGGCTTGTTGATCACCAGATAATCGGCGTCTTCGCGGATGATCCACTCGCGGAACCTGTTCATGCCTGATCGCTGCGCAAACTGAGGCGAATTCGGGTGAGCACCTGCTTGGTTTGCAGGGAGAACTCTCCGTTCATCATCCATTCGTAGTAAGAAGGTTCATCGCGCATCACCTGTTTTACCTTCTTTCCTTTATGCTTGCCGAAGTTGAAATACACCTCGCCATCATTGCCATAAACCATCCGTCCGGCAAGGTCTGCGCGGTCGTCCTGCCCGCTGATTTTCTGCAGGTGTTCAACGGTAGGTTCCAGCTGCGGATATCGGCTCAGCTGGGCGCAGAGAATTTCCCAGGTTGCCTCGGTATCGGCGGCGGCACTGTGGGCATCTTTTAATTCTTTGTTGCAATAGAATCGATATGCCGCGCTGAGGTCACGCGGTTCCATGGCATGAAAAATACGCATGGCGTCCACAAACTTCCGTTTTTCATAATCGAGGGAAATGCCACAACGCAGGAACTCTTCCACCAACATGGGAAAGTCGAAGCGGTTGCTGTTGAAGCCGGCAAAATCACAATCGGCGAACCATTGATGGATTTCTCCTGCTTTATCCTTGAAGAAAGGCGATTCACGCACATCCTCGTCGCTGATGCCGTGAATGGCGGTTGATTCAGGCGGAATGGGAACCCCGGGATTAAAACGATAATAGCGGCGTTCTTCTGTTTGGTCAGGCATAACACGAATCATAAACATATCGATGATGCGGTCGCGACTGAAGTTCACACCGGTGGTTTCCAGGTCAAAAATTACCAGAGGCCTTTGTAGTTTTAAGTGTATCATAGCTGTTCATTCAAACCGTCCAACAGGTCGGGACGTAGTTTTTGTGTTCTTTCATGGCTTTGTTCCAGGCGCCAGGCGGCAATTTTTGCGTGGTCGCCACTGAGCAGCACTTCCGGAACCTGCAAACCTGCAAAATGTTCCGGGCGCGTATATACGGGAGGCGCCAGCAACTGATCCTGGAAGGTATCGGAAAGCGCCGACTCTTCATTGCCTAAAACTCCGGGCAGGAGGCGCACCACGGCATCAATCACGATGGCTGCAGCCAATTCGCCACCCGTAAGCACATAATCACCCACGGAGATTTCCTTGGTAACATACAGGTCGCGGATGCGCTGATCGATGCCTTTGTAGTGCCCGCACAACAGGAGCAGGTTACCTGCCAGGGACAGGCGATTGGCGGCAGCCTGATTCAGGGTTTGACCATCGGGCGTAAGGTAAATCACTTCATCGTAGCTGCGCTCCGATTTCAGTTGTTCGATGCAACGGCTGATGGGTTCTGCCATGAGCACCATACCGGCGCCTCCTCCAAATGGGTAATCATCAATTTGACGGTACTTCCCGATGCCGAATTCATGCAGATTATGAACGACAATTGCTGCCAGTCCTTTATCCTGCGCACGCTTCACGATGGAATGATTCAACACCCCGTCAAGGATTCCGGGTACCGCTGAAATGACATCTATGCGCATGTGTTTCAAATATCGAGAAAACCTTCCGGGAGTTGCACCAAGACCTTTTGCTCCCTGATGTTCTGGGACCTGACCAAGCCTTTGGGAATAAGTATTTCGCCTTGTTCTGCCCATACTACAAGCATGGTTTGTCCGGGAAAAGCTTCAACCCGGGTGATGGCACCGATAAATCCTAGGGTTTCATCATACACCTTACAGCCAACCAAACTGATTTTGGATGGCTGTTGAACTTCCCCGCCCGGAACGAGAATTTCACGATCTTCCAAGGCGCGGGCAGCTGCTTCGGAAGCAACATGATCCAGACGCAGCAGACCGGAATGGGCATCCCAGGATTCAACGAAAAAAGGAACCCCTTTTCCGTCATAGTTGACAAAAAGGAATTCCTTTTCTTGAATAGCTTCAGGGATTGATTCAGGGAGTAATTGAACCCGCAGGGTTCCGTCGAACCCATGCTTCCGGGCGATCCTGCCTATTTTGACCAGGCGGGGAATAACGCCGGGGTGCATCACTCCATGAATTATTCTGCAGCAGCTTCGGGGCTGTCGGCAGCAGTTTCTTCGGCAGCAGGAACTTCTTCCGCTTCCGTTGCTTCCTCGCTCACCATTTCGTTGGCAACGAGCAATTTGGCTGCTACTTTTTCCGCGATTTGCTGACGCTTGGCAACTTCCTGCTTCATCAGACCGGATTTGAGATCAGCTTTGGCAGAAGCAAGCTTGTTGCGCTTGGCTTCTACTTTGTTGGTCTTCTCTTCCAGCCATTTGCTGAATTTCTCGTCTGCCTGTTCCTGACTGATGGCGCCTTTGTTTACGCCTGTTTGCAGGTGGTGCTTGTACATAGCTCCTTTGTACGAGAGGATGGCGCGGGCGGTATCCGTAGGTTGTGCACCTTTGAATAACCATTCCACTGCCTTGTCCAGGTTCAGGTCAATTGTTGCAGGGTTCGTTACAGGGTTGTACGATCCCAATTTAGAAATGAACCGGCCGTCTCTCGGAGCACGTGAATCCGCCACCACAATGTGGAAGAAGGCGCGCTTCTTCCTGCCGTGTCTTTGTAATCTGATCTTTACTGACATTTAGTTTGGGTCTTTAAAGTCCCGGGGTCTCCATTTCCGGGGCTGCAAATATAGAAGAATTTTATGATGTATGTTCCAGTTGCGCAAAGCTTGAATTAAAGCATGACTGTCCGGGAGTTGGGAAATGGCAACGAATTGCTGCTCCAGCCCAACTCCCAAACAACCCAATCCTTACAAAGCAGCAGCCAGGTAGGCTGTAAATTCCTCTTTCAGATCTGCAAAGATCTTCGCAAAGGTTTCCATACGGTCGCGCAATCCGGCATGATCCTGAGTGCGGCGGTGGTCGGTTGCGATGTTGTTGGCTTTGGCTTCTTCAACAATGCGGTGTTCGTCTTCGCGGATGTCGTGGCTCAGTTGATCAATAACCTCCTGGTGACGGATAAACTGATTCTGAAAATGTTCTGCCTTTGAAGTAACCTCTGACTTGGTGTTGGCACGGAGCAATTCTGAAAGACGGTTTTCATAAGTTCTGATTTCGTCAGATGCGAAGCTGAGCTCTTCCAGCCAAGCCTTGTGTTCGGCGTGCAGCTCGTGGATGTACTTGTTGTCGTTCATATGATGTTTCTTTTAATGTTTAATGAATGATTAAGAGTGGTAATTCTGTAGTTGTTGCCAGGGTTTTGGCTACGCTTTTATGCAACAGGCGCTCAGACCATTCCCTGTGCAGTGCCTGAACCACCAGCAGCGCAGCCTTCCGGTTTTGGGCCGTTTCAAGAAGCACTTTGGCAATGCTTTCGCCACTTACTTCCAGCAGTTCCAGGTTGAGGTTGCGGTTTACGTATTGTTGCAGCAATTGTTTGGGAAACGATGCATCCTGTTCTTCACCTCTATGCACGTGGATGAATACGATTTGAGGCTGATCGGCGGCAGCGAACGCCAGCAGTGATTCGGAAAGTGCTTCTTCCGAACCTGTATAATCTGTGCCACAGGCTATGACATTCCAGGGTTGCCAAGTTCCGGATTCAGGCACCACCAGCAAAGGAACGGGCAGGTGGTTCACCATCAGTTCGGTATGCGTACCAGAAAGGCGATCCAGCCAGTTTTTTGCTCCATGTGTGCCCATCACCACCAAATCTGCCTGTTTTTGCTGCACCTGGTCATTCAATGACCCTGACAAATCGCCGATAAGCACCGCAGTTTCTACCGGAACTCCGTAATCAGCGCGGATGCTCCTGGCCAATGCCTCCAATTCTGAACCACTGGCTTCGGATTGTTCGCGTGCTGCATCCAATGTGTAATAGGCCGGAACATAGGGATCGGGAATGGCAGTATTCACGGCATGCATGAGGTAGAGGGTGCCGCCGTGCATGGCCATCATTTTGGCAGCATATTGCACAGCGCGTGTGGACTTTGGAGAAAAATCTACCGGAACCAGTATGCGCTTGAACATCAAATGCAAAGAACCCACAGCCGGTGCAATCTGCCGGTGAGCAATATCAAAGAAACTGTTGAGTGTTGTCAATGCGCCGGACGGCAGCAAGATGGTTTTTGCGATGCTGTTTCAAAGGCAGGGCTGATTCCTGGAATACCGAGGCCTGCTCCCTTCAAAATAAAAAACACCGCAATCACCGCGAGTGGTATGGTTTTCCACCACTTGCTGCGCAGGTATTGCTTCAACTGTTGGGGCGCCAGCCGATTCCAGGATGCCGCCAACATCAGCACGGGCGCATTGGCCAAACCAAACAATGCCATAAACAACAAACCTTGTATCCAGGAAGCGGTGGCCATGGCTCCGGCGGCGGCGGCATAAACCAATCCGCAGGGCAGCAAACCATTGAAAAAACCCAACAGAAGCATCCCGGCGGCACTTCCGGCCCTGATGCCGGCAAAGCGGCTCACCGAGCCAAAAACGCGGGCGAAGGCAGAACCGGAGACGGCTTTTGCAGAAAACAGCAAACTGGCCAAGATGGCCAGTCCGGCGAAAATCATCAGCCAACGCTGCACAAGCACGATGGATGCAAGCTGACCCGCAGCCCCCATAATCACTCCGATGAACATATAACCTGCAATCCTTCCGCTGTGGTGCAACAGCATTTGTCGGAACAAGCTCTTCCATCCGGCATGTGCTGCACCAATACCGGCCATCAGCGGACCGCACATTCCCAGGCAGTGCATGCTGCCCGCCAGGCCTGTGGCCAGCGCAGCAAAGTAAAAACTGTTCATGGTATCAGGATTTCCTGTTCGTGGAGGTATGGCTTACCGGCTGAATACCATTCGCACTGGAATTTCCAGAGCCCGTGCTGTCGGCCTTCCCAAGACACAAATTGGGTATCCTGAGCGGCATTCAGACGCAAAGAGAAATCTTTTTTCAGGTTGCTGGGACGCAACACCCTGAGGTTTCCTGAATCGGGCAGGTTGGCATCCCTGAAGACCAGACGTACCATTTGCTGTGCCGCATCCCAGCGCATATCAACACCCCTGCCGGGCGCCGCGGCGTGGTTCAGGCGTTGCAGCTTTTCGTCATACTTGTTTCCTTTCTCGTAATACGAAGACTCTTCCAATCCGTCGCCATTGCGCACCATCATGGAAATGAGCAAGCCAATAAATCCCATAAAGAGCAACATGGCGATGATGATTCCTTTCCCCCAGTTCATGGCTTTTCGTTAATCAAAAACAGGACCGTTAAAGAACAGTTTCACCCTGTTCATTTCTTTATTTTCTGCGGAAACCAATACCTGAAAAGGCATGGTATTTTCCTTGATGTCTGATTGTTTCATGTGCACAATAACAGGAAGCGACAGGTGCTCACCTCCTTTAATATCAATGTGATCGCTCAGCAGCTGAATGCGCGCAGGAATTCCATCCAGCGATACCTGAACCTTCATGTTGTGGAAGGTTTTATTCGTGAGTTTCAGCAAGAAAAAGTTGGCCACCGTACCATCTTGCTGACGCACAAACGTGGTTCCTGGCGTTCTCAGCACGGAGGCCTGCAAATCCTTACGCAGCGCCAAAAGTGTGGCAAAAACACCAAACAGCACCACGAAAAATGCGGTGTAGGCTTTCATTCTTGAGGAATAGGTAAACCCGTTGCGGGCAACAATTTGGTTTTCGCTGGCATAACGAATCAAACCTGGCGGCTTGTTGATTTTGTGCATCACGCTGTCGCAGGCATCCATGCAGGCGGTGCAGGCCACACATTCCAGCTGTGTGCCGTTGCGGATGTCAATACCGGTAGGGCAAACTTCAACACACAGACCGCAATCAACGCAGTCGCCCTTCCCTGCCGCCGTTTCGCCTTTAATCAGGTGGCCGCGCGGCTCCCCACGCTGGTGGTCGTAGGCAACCACCACAGAATTCTGGTCGAGCAATACGCCCTGCAAACGACCGTACGGGCAAATCATGATGCAGACCAACTCACGCAGTTTTGCAAACACAAGGTAGAACACCGTGGTAAACACCAGAATGCTCACAAAGCCGCCGGTATGCAGGGCAATGGGTTCGGTGATGATTTTCAGCAGTGCGTCAGAGCCAATCAGGTAGGCAAGAAAGGTGTTGGCAATGAGGAAGGAAATGAGCCAAAAAAGGGTATGCTTGGCGGTTTTCTTCAAAATCTTCCGGAGGTTCAGCGGACCTTCATCCAGCTTTTTTTGTGCCGAAGCATTGCCTTCGATCCAGTTCTCGATGCGGCGAAACACCATTTCCATGAACACGGTCTGCGGACAAATCCAGCCGCAAAAAAGCCTGCCAAAGATGCTGGTGAACAGCATGATGAACACAATAAACGAGAGCAGGCCGAGGGCCAGCAGGTAAAAGTCCTGCGGGAAAAATGGAATTCCGGCAATAATGAACTTCCGTTCCAGCACATCAAACAGAAAGAGCGGATGCCCTTTCCAACGCAGCCAGGGACCTATGAACAGCAACAGCAGCAAGGCTGCGCTGAACCAGGACCTGTACCGGTAAAAGCGCCCTGCGATAATCTTGGGGTATATCCAGGTTCTTTTACCGGTACGCTGGTTTACATTACTCAGGTGTTCCCTGAAATCTGAAGTGTCTTTTTTAGCCATTTTCGGCGCCTGTTATGGGCGCAGGATGTTGGTTGTTGCAGCAGTTACTGTAGTGTCGTTTGCGGCAGAAGGGATATATTTTTCACCTTGTGGCGCCTTTGGATTCGAAGGATTGCTTCCCTGCAGGCTCAACACGTAAGATGAAATAAGTTGAATTTGTGATGGCTTCAACACTCCTTCAAACTTTTGCATGCCGTTGGGCGTACCGTGACGGATGGTTTTGAAGAGGTTTTTCACATCGCCTCCGTAAATCCAGTATTCATCGGTAAGGTTTGGTCCAACCAATCCTTCGGCATTTTTACCATGACAAACGGCGCAATTCTTTCCATATACCGCAGCCATTGCTTCCAGTTTGGACTTATCGGTAATGAGCGTTACGTTGGTTTCGTCCACTTTTTCAGCGGCACTGGCCAGCATCGCCTGTTCTTTGGCCTCGGCAGCCTTCATCTCCACGGCATACTCCTGTTCCTGACGCAGACCCTGAGTGGTCCATTGGTAGCGCACCATGTACACCACGCCGAACAGAATGGTTGAATAAAAAAGGTACATAAACCATGGTGGCGGCGGATTATCCAGTTCGCGGATGCCGTCGAAATCGTGGTTCAGGTCAACCTCCTTATCGGTTGCTGAGGACCTGATTTGCAGCAACCTGGTCCAAAATCCTTCTGTTGCCGTTTCGGGAACAGCTTCTTTGCCCAAAACCAGTTGTTCACCTTTGCTGAGGCTGTTCACGGCGTTGTATATAAATACCACGCCCAGGCCAATCACCATGCTGCATACTTTGATACCCCACCAGATCCAGGCGGTACGCACTTTTGATTTCAGCACTTCTTCGCCACCGGCCCAGAACACCATCATCAGCACGGAAAGGGCGGCCACAAGCACAACGGTGAGGTACAAGCGCATCACCTTCATGCGCAGGGCCGGGAATTGCTCCTTCCAGAAAGAGACAGGTTCACCCTGACGCCTGAAGGCCGTGTACACCTGCACCCTGTTCAACAAATCAACCGACAGGAACAAGGCGAAGATGGCGATGGCAAAAAACACGAGCCACCAATTAGAGATACTTGCCCCTGAAGGATTGAGCTTTTCGAGGAAGCCCGGAACCACCATGGCACCGAGGCCACCCACCAGCAACAATCCGATGAGGGGAAACATGATATTCAGAATGCGTTTCATAGCTTTTTTTTAAAGATTTAAGTCCATTTCAGTGGGTTCATCAGCCAGTGGCGTCATGCTCATTTGCTCGGCATGGCTGCGGCTCATTCTAAGCAGATAGATACATACCGCTGTAAAAAACAGCAGGAAAATCATCAGGGAGAGCACCAGCCAAACGTCTACGCCTTCCAGTCTGCCAATCATTTTATTCATCATAGCGATCTACGTAATTATTGTTGGGCAGATACTGTGGTTTCCACAGGCTTCAGGTCACGGCCCAGCTTGTGCAGGTAGGCGATCAGGGCCAGCATCTCGCTGTTGGGCTTCACTTTGTAGCCATCTTTTTTCAGCGTGCTTGCTATTTCTTCTGCCTGCTTGGTCAAATCTGCAGCTGCTTCTTTTTCATAGCCCGGCGCGTAGGGAACGCCCAGGGTGCGCATGGCGCTGATTTTCTGCTCCAGCAGAGAAAGGTCCAACTCTTGTTCTGCCAGCCAAGGGTAAGCCGGCATGATAGAGCCCGGTGAAGTAACACGCGGATTCATCATGTGGGCATAGTGCCATGCCGCGCCGCGATTGACCTTTCCGCCGGGTTCACCACCGCGCACCAAATCCGGACCCGTGCGCTTACTGCCCCACAGGAATGGATGATCATATACGTATTCGCCAGCTTTGCTGTACTCACCGTAACGCTTGGTTTCACTGCGGAACGGTCTTACCAGCTGACTGTGACAGTTGTTACAACCTTCACGGATGTAGATGTCGCGTCCTTCCAGTTCCAGCGGTGCATAGGGTTTGATGCTGGAAATGGTTTTCACCTGTTCTTTCACAAAAATCATGGGAACCAGCTGCACCAGACCGCCGAGAGAAACAAAGATTAATGAAAACACAAGCATGGTCATGGGGCGAGATTCAATCCACTTATGCCAGTATGCGGGTTTGCCGTGATCTTCAACAGCTTCAGCAACTTTCAGCGGATAGGCTTCTGCGGGTTCATTGGCCAGGAAGCTGCCTTGTTTTACGGTTTTGACGATGTTATACACCATCACAAACACGCCGCTCAGGTACAACAAACCACCAAAGGAACGCAGTACATAAAGGAATTTGATGCGTTCCACGGTTTCAAGGAAGTTGTATTTCAGGTTGCCATCAGCATCAAACTCTTTCCACATAAAGCCCTGTGAAAAGCCGCTGAAATACATAGGCACTGCATAGAACAAGATGCCGAGCGTGGCAATCCAGAAGTGCATGTTTGCCAGCCGGTTGGAGTACAGTTTGGTTTGCCACATCCGGGGAATAATCCAATAGAGCATGGCAAATGTGAGGAAGCCGTTCCAGCCCAATCCGCCAACGTGCACGTGCGCAACTACCCAATCTGTGAAATGTGCAATGGCATTCACATTTTTCAGGGAAAGCAATGGCCCTTCAAAGGTGGCCATACCATAAGCCACGAGTCCAACCACCATAAACTTGAGCAGGGCGTCTTCACGCACTTTATCCCAAGCGCCGCGCAAGGTGAGCAAACCGTTCAGCATACCGCCCCAGGAGGGTGCAATCAGCATGATGCTGAACACCACACCCAGTGTTTGTGCCCAATCGGGAAGCGAGCTGTACAGCAAGTGGTGCGGGCCGGCCCAGATATAAATGAATA
>JBIKKI010000009.1:0-35753 GCA_044360435.1 Bacteroidia bacterium | reverse complement strand
ATTGATATCGTAATAAGTCCAGAGTCCTTCTTTCTTATCGTTTTCGTAATTCCCTTCCCAAAAGACAACCGCTGAACCATCTTTCATCGTGTTTTGAGTATAAAACCTTGCAAGTCCTTCCTTGCGGTTGTTTTTCATAAAAAAATGCACGGCCACATGGGTGGAATCTTCATGGGAATAGGTTTGCAAACTGCGTTTGGGAACATTTCCATATTCCGGCAAGGGGTAATAGGCGATGTACGCACCGTCGGGCAACTGAAAGGGGCAAAACGGGATGGCCAGAAGCTGCCGGGATTCCAGCACCTGATGCTCGGCCGTATTGTTTTTCCAGAATGATTCGAGCCGGAAGGGAAAAACATAAACCTTGTTCCCCTGGAAATAGGCTGTTTCGGTTTCTTGTGCCTTGAGTGTGGAAGCAACTACCAGGGAAAGCAGGAGGCCAAGGATATATAATTTCTTCATGAATGGATGTTCTTGGGATGAAAACGGAATGAGATTGATCATAGTGCCTGCATGCGATAAATCACCTGGTGCAGCTTTGAACAAGCGTAGCCGTTTTTGTTTTGGATTATGGGGCAGGAATGCGGCGGCGCTGGTTCCAAATCAGAAATCACCAAATTCATGCCTGTACTTATTGCGACGACTCTGGTTTCGGTTCCAGTATTTACGAGTTGGTTGGTCACGGTCCAGTTTCCTGAGTTCTTTTTCTGAAGGTATTCCGTTTCCACTTCCCTTGTAGGTGGCAAAACTTTGAAAATTTTCTGCGTAACCATCCAAGCGAACGAAGTGGCGGTCGGAACGAAGTAATTTTCCCGAATCATAGACTTCTTCGGTGAAGTCGAGTTCGTTGTTGAGCCTTGTCATTTTATAGCTTTCCGATGGATCAAAACACTGATGATCCAGGAAATTGATGCCTTCCAGATCGCCGTTCAGCCAACGTCCGTGTTTCTTTCCCTGGCGGTATTTCCCGGCCTCTTCCAGGGTGGCGCCGTTGGTATAAAAGTACCAAACGCTGTCGCGCACACCATCCTTCACAAAGCCTTCAAAGCGCTTCACCCGATTGATGTGAAAATCATACACCGGGCCGCTGTAATGCTGCAGGGTTTGGTTTCCTGCGCTGTCGAAAAAAGCAGTATAAAGGATGTCTTCAAATGTCAAATCGGTTTGGGTAGCGCAAGAATAATCGAATGATTCATCGAGCACATAGCCTTCGTACATCAACTGCCCGTTATCCGGACGGTAACCCTTGATTTTCCCCTTATAGCGGATGCTGTCGCCGGGACGCAGCGGGTGCTCAGTAACGCCTGCGGTATAATCCACTTCCTTCATCTTCTTTCCTTCTTCATTCCAGAAAGACCACCAGCCGGTGCGGCGTTCCTGAGCCACCCTGCCGTGTTGACTGGGTTGACCATTGAGGAAGTAATAAGTATAATCGGCAGTCCAATTGGGCGACAACCCAACAAAACCTTGCTCGTAATTGCCCGTGATGGTTGCCGAACCACGTTCAGCCTGATAGCTTAAAACCAGTCTGTATTGTTCCTGAATTCCTGTTTTTTGCAGCCGCTCTGTTTCTGCATAATAATCCCGTACAGGTAAAATAGGGCCATTTTTCCCTAAAACATCCAGGAAAAAACTGCCATTTTGTTCGTAGCTAAGCAAGAGCAGTTTAACTGAATCATCGGGGCGAAACTTCACTTCTGCCTTCAGTCCGCCATTTTCAAACCAGAAACGTGCCGTTCCGTTGGCGTATCCTTGAGTAAAGGGAATTTCGGATGACAGGCTTCTTGTAGTGCGCGACATCATCGCAAAAGGTCCTGATTCGGTGATGTCCTGAACCATATCGGTGCGGTAAGCCCGATATATGCCATGCGGGCGGCCTTGTTCCAATGGAAGCGAATCCTGCACCTGTGCATTGAACTGCGTGAACACCAATGCGTCCTGCAATTGATTCGCTTTCATGTTGAACGCAAGTTTGGCACCATCCCGGTTGATGCTAATAACGTGCAGCCCTTCCGGCTTTCCTGCGACATAGGGGCGGATATCCTGCGGCAACTGGTACGTGCCACGGAAAAACCCGGATCTGAGGCCACGCTCATAATTGTTGGTAAACTGCTCCACCGCTGCATCTTTCCCATATTGCCATTGTATCCGTTCAGAACCATGTTTGAAGCCTTCCACATATTCGGTAATGATGGAGCGCTGCAGTCGTTGCAATTCCATTTCGGCACCGGAGATTACCCCTTTAGTCCAGAACGTGCTGATGATGGCCCTGTCGGGCACAGTTTTGCCTGTATAATTCCAGCGGTAGGTTTCTCCGATTAAGCTGAAACGTGACAATAAATCAATAGAACCCTGGGCTTTCACATGCATGAAGAGGTTATAACCACCGCCGTACGGTCTTTTTCTGCGTTCGAGCCGAAAGCCATGATAACTGCCCAATTCCATGATTTTGCCATTGGGTTGTCTGGTTTTGGGCAATTTAATGATCCATGTTCCGGTAAACGGCCGATCCTGCAGCCATAAGCTGCTGCTGACCTGGTCTGGAAAGCCATTGCTCAGGTGTTTGTATATAAACTGGTCGCTCAGGTCAAATTCCGGCAAGTCGTTAAATCTGCGTGCGGACAAAACATCGGCGCTGATATGCACCATTACCTGAAAGCGCAGCGGCATTTGTGGTAATTGTGACCACTGAAGGATATTGAGATTACCGTTGGGTAGCCGCACGATTTCCCAAGTCAGGCTGGGCCTTATCCGGTTCATCCTGGAATCAAAACTCTTGAAGCTGAATAACGTATAAACGGTATCGCGGGTATAGATTTTTTGTTTCACTTCGCCGTAGTACAGCCTTCCCCTCGAATCATAGATATGGGACTCGGAAGCGGTGAAATACAGCGGGACTTCCTCCTGCAGCACCAGGGTGAAATATTCCGGGGCTCTTTCCTTCCTGGTTTCCAGAAATCCTTTCTTTCCCAAGAATTTTTCCTGCGACATATTGTAGATGCGGCGCAGCTTAAAATCCTTCAGCAGATAAAATGCTTCATAAACCTTTTTCCCCTCGGCGGTGACCCGCAAGTGAAAGAGGTTTCCGTAGGTTGTATCCAGGCGGATGTGCCGGTTTTCAATGCGCAGATTGGTGTACGTTTCCCCGTGGATGATCGCTGAAGGCAGTTCACGCAGCGAAGGAAACACGCGACGGTGTTCACCCAAAAAGATGGCCGAATGAGTTTCATTGGAACTGTTCCGCTGCTCCACTTCGTAGCGATTGCGGACAAACGAGGCAGCGGAATAATCCAAATAGGTATTCAGTTCATCCCCATGCAGCCAGCCATTGATTTGTTCCCATGATTGCGGCTTTGTGTACCAAAAACCTGAATCCTGATAGGTGCTTGCGTCCACAGAATCCAGAAAGCGGACCTCTAGAACCTTGTTTGCGCTTGTCTCGACCAATTCGGGCGTTGGCTTATCGTCTTCGTAATAGCGTCGATAACTGCTGTATGGAGCAGCTTCCATTCCTTTTGAAGGAAAAATGGTATCCCAGCTCCAGCCATGCCTTTTTCCATGCACATACGGAATCACTTCTGTGGGTCGGCCTTGCGCATCAAATCGCTGCTGTTCACCTGTTTTCAGCCCCTGCCGATACGTGGACGTTTCCGTGAGCCTCATCCGGTGGTCATAAATCATGACAGGTCCGTCAGGGACATCCTGATGGAAGGTTATTTTCGTGGTGCGTGTGGGGATCCCATTGTAGTTATAGGAACGATGCGTCCATACTCCTTCTTTCTTGTCTTCAACATATTGGCCTTCCCAATACACCGGAGCCACGCCGTTCTGATAGGTTTTACCGGTAAAGAAACGGGCAAGTCCGTTTTTCTTTCCATTTTTTATGGAGAAGCTCACAGCAATATGGGTGGAATCTCGTTGCGTTGGGCGCTTGCTGGTTTCGGGCAAGGGATAATATGCCAGGAAGTCACCGTCGGGCAGAGGAACCGGACAAAAAGGGATGTGTCGTAATTCGTCGTAACGCGGAAGGATGCTGTACTCGGCGGTGTTGTTTTTCCAATTACCTTCCAATCGGTAAGGGAATACGTAAACCGACTTCCCTTCAAAGACCGACTTTTCGAAGGCTTGCGCTTGCGCAACAGTTTGAGCTGCCGCCAGCACGGCAAACAACAGCAGTCCCTTCTTCATGATGCGGTGAAATTACAGTCATTCAACGCTACATGCATCGTAATCGCACTCCTGAATTCAGAAGCGGTAAGACAATTGCGTATTGACCACAAGGGTTCCGGTTTGATTTCCGGCGAAATTGCTTTGTGGCATGGTAATATAGTGGGCCAGCTCGGCAGCTGCTTCATTGGAAAGCACACCACTCTCCTGCAGCAGTTTTTGAGCTACATGATACTGAGGCCCCATTTTACCATCGTCTATTTTGATGCAAATACCCAGTTTGCGTTCTGGCAGGCCAATGCAATAGACGCCGTCGGCTCCGGTTTTGCCAATCACTTTTTTTCCGGCGGCCTTCATCAAATCACTGCAATAGCGCTTGGTACCGGCAATCATCATGGGATAGGCGCTTACGGCATCGGTGATTCTTGTGCAGGCAGCCTGCACTGCGGGTTCAAACTTCTCGGGAAAGACCAGGTTCTTGTAGGCGATGGCCTGATTTCGCACGGGCATGGCGAAGATGGGCGCCGAGCAGCCATCCAATCCGGTTTGCAGTTCCGTTTCCGGGATTTCGTAAAACAGGGAAACCCATTTTTTGATTTCCTGATGGAGCAGATGATCTGCATGTAAATAACTGTCCGTCGGCTGTTGGTGAAACACACACCAGGCTAGAAAACCCGCGTGTTTGCCGCTGCAATTGTTGTGTATGGCAGAAGGTTCCAGACCTGCCCTGATGAGCGCCTGGGCATCCTGTTTCAGGGTAGGCGCCTGGGCACCACAGCCAAGGGCGCTTTCATCCAGCCCAATCTTCTGAAAAATACCACGAACAATGCGCAGATGTTGTGCTTCTCCGTTGTGGCTGCCGCACATCACTGCCAGCTCTTCCTCAGTAAAACCAAAATGATCTGCGGCACCGCTGAGCAGCAATGGAAGTTGCTGGAAGAATTTAAGGGCTGAGCGCGGATAGCAAACCTGCTCCACGTTTCCTTGCTGGTAAATGATGTTGTTGTGCTCATCCACTACACAGATGACACCGCGGTGGAAACTCTCTACAACCGGTCCCCTGTAACTTTCCACAAGCACCGGATTACACGCAGGGTATTGCATCATAATTTAGTTATTTTCAGATTTCTGGGAAAGCAGGAATAAAACGGCCATGCGAATGGCTACGCCATTTTCAACCTGGTCGAGAATGATGGCATATTCGCTGTCGGCAACATCGCTGTTCAGTTCTACGCCCCTGTTGATGGGGCCTGGATGCATGATGAGCAATTTCTTACCCAAATCATCCAACATGGCTTTATTGATTCCAAAATTCAGGGTGTATTCACGTAAACTCGGGAAATACCGGATGTCCTGACGTTCTAACTGAATGCGCAGTACGTTGGCTACATCAGCCCATTGCAGCGCTTTGCGGACATCGGTTTCCACACGAACACCCAAACTGCCAATATATCGAGGCAACAAAGTGGCAGGGCCGCAAACCATCACTTCTGCACCCAGCTTTTGCAGGCAAAAAATGTTGCTCAGGGCTACCCTCGAATGCAGGATGTCTCCCACAATTACCACTTTTTTACCTTGCACAGAACCCAAACGTTCCCTGATGGAAAAAGCATCCAGGAGCGCCTGAGTCGGATGCTCTCGTGTACCGTCGCCGGCATTCACCACCGGAACATCTATATGTTTGGCAAGAAACACGCAAGCACCGGGCACAGGGTGGCGCATAACCACCATATCCACCTTCATGCTCAAGATGTTCCTTACCGTATCAATCAGGGTTTCGCCTTTGGAAACGCTGCTTCCGGAGGCGGAAAAATTCACCACATCCGCCGAAAGTCGTTTTTCAGCAAGTTCAAAAGAAACGCGTGTTCGGGTAGAGTTTTCAAAGAAGATATTCGCTATGGTAGTATCCCTCAGGGTTGGCACCTTCCGAATTTTACTGTTCAGCAGGTTTTTGAAGTTGTCGGCGGTTTCAAAAATCAAATGCAGGTCATCGCTGTTCAATTCGCGGATACCAAGCAAATGTCGTGTGCTGAGGAGTTTGTTCATCCCTGTTTTGTTTCCCTGATCCACACTTTATACTCTTGTTCTGAAAGTGATACCTTAACCTGTTCCAATTTAGCCCGGGTATCAACGGCTATTCCTGTATAATCAGGTGTTATGGGCAGTTCGCGGCTGTATCTGCGATCTACCAGCACCATAAGTGAAACCTTTGCAGGTCGACCAAAGCTGAGCAGTGCATCGAGCGCCGAGCGCACGCTGCGCCCTGTGAAGAGCACATCATCAATCAACACCACCTTTTTATTTTCAGTGCTGAAGTTGATGTCGTTTTTCTTCGGAACCAGCAGTTCTCCCCTGTTGAAATCATCCCTGAAAAAGGTGATATCCAACTCCCCATAATTGGGAAGCTCTGTCAGGTTAAGTTGTTTCAATTCTTCAAAAACAAGCCTGCTCAACATCACGCCCCTGGGCTGAAGTCCGATGAGTGCAAGATCAGACATATCAGGATGCTGTTCCATCAACTGATGTGCGAAGCGCTTCAGGATGAGGCGTATTTGTTGATCACCGAGCAGCAGCCTTGGTTCCATTATTGTTCAGATAGTGCCACAATAATATCAAATTCTTCCCGGCTTACTTCTACTACCGACAGCCGTCCTTGTCTGAGTAATCCCATTTGTGCCAGAGAAGGTTCGGCTTTGATTTGAGCCAGGCCAACCGGATTTTTCAACAGTTTATGCGGTGAAACATCCACACCCACCCAGGTATCGCTGTCGGCAGTTGGATCCGGTCTGGCCGTTCCTGTCACGCGCGCGATGCCAACCACTTCCTTACCTTCATTGCTGTGGTAGAACAAGCATAAATCACCTATTTCCATGGCTGCCAGATTATTTCTGGCCTGGTAATTCCGTACGCCATCCCAAAAGGTGATTCCGTCCTGCGCCAACTGATTCCAGCTGTATTTATAGGGTTCAGATTTTATGAGCCAATACCTCATCTCGGAATAGTGATATAAAAAACCCCGGCGTACCGGGGTTTTTTATTGGTTGGTTAAATCAGGCCTTTGGCCTCTTCAATCCACTTATGCCATTGTTCCATGCTGGTCATGGAGTCTTGCGTTTCCATTTCCGCGATGCGCTCGTCTGTCAAACCGGCCAAGTCTTCGAGGCTGTTTACGCCCAAAGCATTCAGACGTTTCTCAAACGCTGGTCCGATGCCTCCAATCTTCAGCAGGTCACCGCCTTCAGATTTCTTCGCTTTCTTTTCAGCTGGCTCAGCCTTTTCTTCTTTAACTTTAGAAGATGCGCTTTCAGAACGCTCTGCCTGTTCCATCATGGCGCGCAGTTCGCTCAGTGCTTCGAGTTCTCCGAGGGTTGTTTTCTCCGCACTCTTATTGATTTTCTTGATGGTCTTGGAAGCAGTTTTGCGAGCCTTTTCGCGGCTTGCATCATCAGCAGCACCTTTCGCCTTTTCAGCACCTTTCCAGATGTTGGTATGCGAAGCAATAATGCGCTTCTGGTCTTTGTTGAATTCAATTACTTCAAACTCCAGAACATCATCTTCACGGGCTGCAGTGTTGTCTTTCTTCTTGATGTGACGGGTTGGCGCAAATGCTTCTACACCATAGGGCAGCTGCACAGTAGCACCTTTATCGTTCACTGAAGTCACAGTTCCTTCGTGAATGCTTCCTACGCTGAAGATAGATTCGAAGGTATCCCATGGATTTTCTTCCAATTGCTTGTGGCCAAGGCTCAAACGACGGTTCTGGGTATCTACTTCCAATACTACTACTTCCAGCTCCTCACCTTTTTTGGTGAATTCTGCAGGATGCTTGATTTTTTTGTTCCAGCTCAGGTCAGAAACGTGCACCAGGCCATCGATACCTTCTTCCAATTCAACGAAGAGGCCGTAGCTGGTGAGGTTTTTCACGATACCGGTATGGCGGGAATTAACCGGGTATTTGTCGGCGATGGTTCCCCATGGATCTGGTGTGAGCTGCTTGATGCCGAGCGACATTTTGTGCTCGTCTTTATCCAGTGCCAGAACCACACAGTCGATTTCGTCGCCAACTTTCAGGAAGTCCTGAGGATTGCGGAGGTGACTGCTCCAGCTCATTTCACTTACATGCACCAGACCTTCAACACCTGGCTTAATTTCAATGAAAGCACCGTAATCAGCAACAGTAACCACTTTACCTTTTACGCGGCTGCCGATTTGGATGTCTTCACCCAGGCTGTTCCAAGGATGCTCAGAAAGCTGCTTCATGCCGAGGCTGATGCGCTTCTTCTCATCGTCGAAATCAAGCACCACCACGTTGATCTTCTGATCAAGCTTCAGCACTTCTTCGGGATGGTTGATACGTCCCCAGGAAATATCAGTGATGTGAAGCAGGCCGTCGATACCGCCAAGGTCAACGAATACACCAAAAGAAGTCATGTTCTTCACAGTTCCTTCGAGTACCTGACCTTTTTCGAGGCGCTTCAGAATTTCAAGCTTTTGGGCTTCAATATCGTCTTCGATGAGGGCTTTGTGAGAAACCACGACGTTTTTGTACACGTCATTCACCTTTACGATTTTGAAATCCATGTTTTTACCAACATACTGATCGTAATCACGAACAGGTTTGGTATCGATTTGAGAACCTGGCAGGAAGGTATCGATTCCGAACACATCTACCACAAGTCCTCCTTTCGTGCGAGAACGCACATAACCTGTAACAATCAGGTCTTCATTCATTGCAGCCAGGATTCGATCCCATGCTGTTTCGGCGAGCGCCTTGCGGCGGCTCAGGATCAACTGACCGGCTGAATCTTCTGCAATGTCAACAAACACTTCCACCTCATCGCCGATTTTCAGGTCAGGTAAATCACGGAATTCCTGACGGGGCACCAAACCATCTGATTTGAAGCCTACATTGACCACAACGTCTTTTTCGTTGATGGCTACCACATGGCCTCTAACCACCTTTTTTTCTTCGATGGGATTAAAGGTACCAGCATACTGCTGCTCCATAGACGCGCGTTCGGTTTTGGAATACGTACCGAATCCGGCACCATCCATATCCCAATCAAAATCGTCGTGCGAAGCCGCAGTGGCGTTGCTTTTTGCCGTTACCGGCGCTGTGGTCTCAGGTTGTACCTGTTCGACCTCCTGGTTGTTAGTGTTTTCTGTTGTCAAACTGATGTTTCCTCCTTTTGGGGCCGGCAAAAATATACAAT
Organism: Bacteroidia bacterium; assembly: GCA_044360435.1. Classification (GTDB taxonomy): domain Bacteria; phylum Bacteroidota; class Bacteroidia; order NS11-12g; family UBA955; genus REEB481. Next base: position 26,373 of record JBIKKI010000009.1, on the reverse strand, counting down.
CCTTTCGAATTTCCATACCAAAAAACTAATGAATGGCTTTCGCGCTTCATTGATACCTTTGTAAACTCAAACCATGCATCAAAAAGTTCTGATTCTTGACTTTGGATCGCAATACACCCAGTTGATTGCCCGTCGTGTAAGGGAGTTACAGGTGTATTGTGAAATTCACCCGTTCAACCACCTGCCAGACATTGGTTCTGATGTGCAGGGGATTATCCTCAGCGGAAGTCCATTTTCGGTGAATGATCCTGAAGCACCGGATCTGGATTTAGATGCATTGCGCAGCCGTTTCCCCCTATTGGGTATTTGTTATGGTGCACAACTCCTGGCCAAGAAATATGGCGGTAAGGTGGGCAGCAGCAGCCATCGTGAATACGGACGGGCAATCATCAGCCAAACGGGAATCAGCAACCGTTTGTTTGATGGTCTGGACGATCAAAGTCAGGTTTGGATGAGTCACGGAGATTCCATCCTGGAATTGCCCGAACACTGTGAAATCATTGCACATACCGACCATATTCCTGTGGCTGCTTTTCACTTTCAGGGATCTCAGACCTATGGAATCCAGTTCCATCCAGAAGTTACGCACAGCACCCAGGGAAAAGAGCTGCTGCGCAATTTTCTGTTCGACATCTGTGGCTGTTCGGGAGATTGGACCCCAGCCCATTTCATATCAGAAACCACCGAACTGCTGCGTCATCAAATCGGAACAGACCATGTAATTCTGGGTTTGTCGGGTGGCGTCGACAGCACCGTGGCTGCACTGTTGTTGCATCGTGCCATCCATACACAACTTACCTGCATTTTCATCAACAATGGCCTTTTGCGCAAAAATGAATATGAAGAGGTTCAGGAAGCATACCGAAGTTTGGGTTTACATATTGTGGCGGTTGATGCTTCACAACGATTTTATGCCGCATTAAACGGCGTTCGTGATCCAGAGCAAAAAAGAAAAATCATTGGCCGACTGTTTGTTGAAGTTTTTGACGAAGAAGCCGGCAAGATTCCGAATGTGAAATGGCTCGCGCAGGGCACCATTTATCCTGACGTCATTGAAAGTGTGAGTGTGAAAGGTCCTTCCGCTACCATTAAAAGCCACCACAATGTTGGTGGATTGCCTGAACGGATGAACCTCAAAATCACCGAACCGCTGAAGTCGCTGTTCAAAGATGAGGTGCGTCGGGTAGGACGTGAATTAGGCTTGGCAGCGCATTTCGTAGACAGGCATCCGTTCCCGGGTCCAGGTCTGGCAATACGCATCATTGATGACATCACCGAAGAGAAAGTGCGCATGCTGCAGGATGCAGACCACATTTACATGAGCATCCTCAGAGCGCATGGCTTATATGAGAAAATCTGGCAGGCGGGCGCCATCTTCCTCCCGATTCGGAGTGTAGGTGTGATGGGTGATGAACGCACCTATGAACATGCCATTGCACTTCGTGCCGTTACTTCCGTGGATGGCATGACAGCCGATTGGTATCCTATTCCCTATGAAGTTTTGGCAGAAATATCCAATTCCATCATCAACAGGGTAAAAGGAATCAACCGAGTTGTGTATGATATCAGTTCAAAACCACCAGCAACCATAGAATGGGAATGATTCATAAATCCATCTGCTTTCTGTTGCTTGTGTTGTACAGCAACACGCAAGCTTTTTCTAAACCTTCCGACAGCCTTTTTCGCGTTGGGCTGATCATGCCTTTTAAATCCAACAGCATCAGAAATGGATTAAGTGAAGCTTCTCTTGACTATTATGAAGGCGTAAAAATTGCCTTACAGGAACTGGAACAGAATGGCATCAGATTACGCCTGTATGTATTTGATTCTCAAAAGGACTCATTTGCATTGAATGAAATCCTGGATCATCCGGATTTGCCGTCGTTACACCTGATGCTTGGCCCAGCTGCGGCAGTTGAGCTCGATGAAGTGGCTGCATTTTGTGCCCGTCACACAATTCCATTGGTTTCACCGCTGAAACACTATACACCTCCGGAAGGTGTAAAACCGGTTTTGTTTAATCCTTTCAGCAATGACAGCATAAGGATCAAGGCTACTGTTGAAAAAACTGTTTGGGTGTTTCGCAATGCCAAAATCGTAATCCTGAACGACAATAGTCCTGAATGTGTTCGGAATATTGGCTACATCAAAGGTGTTTCTGGTGGCGCGTTTGGGAAACGAAACCTCTCAGTTATTCCTTACAACAACGGGAACTTCAGTCAATACCTACCAAAGAACGACAGTGTGGTAATCCTCATGCCTACATCCCGCACCGGAATGCTGGCGGCTGTGGTGAAATTTCTGGATGAACACCCAAAAGCAGTGGCTGTTGGTCACCATCAATGGTATGAGAATCTGGAAGCGACTATGGCTTCCGGCAAAATGAACAGGGTTTACATCCCGGAAGTGAATTTCGTTGATCCGGCAGATACAACCACGCGCAGCTTCCGCTTGCGCTACCGCGAACAGTTTCGCAGCGAGCCTACCCGCTTTGTGTATGTGGGATATGATCAGATGATGTTCTTCGGACAGGCGCTGATGGCTTTTGGCCGCAACTTCCCCGAACGCACAGCCAACGGTGCATTTCCAATGGTTCAAAATGAATTCTACTTCAAGAAAAAAAATGGCACTTATGACAACTATGGCATCAACCTGGTGACCATGGGTGAACAATATCCTTACAAGGTACATCCATGAGTCGGGAGCATAACCGATTGCGGAACCTGCTGTTCCTGGTCGATGCTTACACTGGTCAGAAGCCTTTGCAATTATTCCTCCAGGAGCAATTTCGGACAAATAAGTCCTGGGGTTCTTCCGATAGAAGATTTTACAGAGAATGGCTGTATGCCTATATGAGACTTGGCACATCCTGTGGATCTCTGAATCCTGCGGAACGCTTTGTGCTTTTGGCATGGAAAAAGAAAGAAGCCGCCTGCTTTGAAGCCTGGAGTGGAAAACACCTCGATGAGGTTCCGGAGATTAAAGCGATGTTCCCGGAATACAAGCCCGAGCAATGGTTTCCGCGCTGCGAACTTCTTTCGCCGCAAATCTCATTGGAAGCACTGCATCAACACTTTGAACATGTGCTGCCGGTGTATGCACGAATCCTGCCCAACGGCGAAAAAGGAACCATGAATCTGCCTCCCGGTGCTGAACTGTTGCCGGAAGGCGCACTTCGCATCCCTCCTGCTACAGATTTGTCCGAATGGATCGAAAAAGGTTTTTTGCAGGTACAAGACTGGGGCAGCCAGCTCATTTGTCAAAAAATTACCCAAAGTGCACAACACGGCACATTATGGGATGCGTGCTCAGGTTCAGGAGGAAAATCACTCAATTATGCATGTCATGAACAAGCATGTAAACTTTATTGTTCCGACATCAGGTCAGCGATACTTCATAACCTGAAACAAAGATTCACGCAAGCCAATTTATCAGTTCCCTTTACTGCGGAACTGAACCTGGAACTGCCACATGAATCAATCAGCTTTTACAACCACGCAGGGGAATCAACCATCATAGAGCCTGGCTTCTTTGATTACCTTGCCCTTGATGTTCCTTGCAGTGGTTCCGGAACCTGGGGACGAAACCCTGAAATGCTCATGGAAGAATTTCAAAGAAAATCACCGGAAGCCTATGCACACATGCAACGCAACATTGTAGCGCATGCGCTGCCATTCCTGAAACCCGGTGGAACTTTGTTTTACAGCACCTGCTCCATTTATGCTGTGGAGAATGAAGACAACGCTGCCTTTTTCCGCGAAAAACTGGGCTTGAAGGAAATCGAGGAAACTTACATCCAAGGAGCCCAACATCAATGTGATTATTTATATCTGGCCAAATTTCAAAAGGCATAAAAAAAGCGCTACAGATTGCAGCGCTTTTTTTATGGAGTTCATTCTATTAGGGTCCTACATCGTGGTATGCTGATTCTTCGATGTATGGGTGATTCACTGCAATCAGTGACCGTTTGGTCAAAGCCTGCAACACCCAATACGCGAATACACCGGCAAACATCACAAACATTCCAATTTCAAGAACACCGATTTGCGCTGCAGATCCAATAGAACCTGGCATCAGCATCAAATACACATCGTTCCAGTGACCTGCAATCAGAATCACAGCAACGATGCTCAAAACCACTGGATTGCGCTTGTTGTTGCGGGTCATCAGAATCAGGAATGGTGCCACAAAGTTCATGATTACGTTCAGGAAGAACTGGAACTTGAACTGGGGATCATTGAAACGATCATAGTAGTATGCCACTTCTTCTGGAATTTGAGCATACCAAATCAACAGAAACTGTGACAGCCAGATATAGGTCCAGAAGATGGAGAAGGCGAACATGAACTTTCCTAAGTCATGCACGTGTTCATCACTCACAATCTTCAGGTAGCCCTGAGCGCGGAGGTACAATACGAAACAGCAGATGATGGTCAGCGCAGTAACCCATCCTGTTGCAAAATTGTACACGCCGAAAATAGTGCTGTACCAATGAGCGTCAACACTCATCACAATAAGCCATGCAAGCACGCTGATGGTGAATCCGTAGATTACGGTAAATGCGGCTGAAAACCGGATTGACTTTCTGAAGTTGGTGGTGTCACCTTTGGTGACATCATCTTCTTTACGGCTCAAGGAGCGCAATTTCAAACCGAACAGGTAGTAAATGCTCACGAAGAACAAAGTTCCGAACAACAGGAAATTGCTGTTGAGGAAGGAAGATTTACCTGCGAGGATTTTGTCGTATCCGGGAGCACCTTTCGCGATGTTCTCATGCTCGTAATGTGCCCAATGATAGATGTCGTGGCGTGCCACGAACAGCACCACCAAAACAACCACCAGTGCCACAGGAATAAACGTAAGCATGGCTTCTGGAATACGCTTGATTGCGGCACTCCAGCCAGCGTTTGCAATATGGTTCACGGCAATGAAAAACAATGCAGCAAGTGAAATGATCAGGAAGAAGTAACCATTCACCAACAGATTCACCCAAAAACGGGTAAATGAAGGTTTAGGGTGTGCCGGATCTTTATGTGTAGTTTGGGGAAAGAGGGTTACGTGTCCCACATTGTCCACTACCAAGTTAGGATCTGCAGCATGCGCAGCGTCATGGTGTGTGGAATCATGTGCGGCATGGGCTGCTGCTGGAGCAGCATGCGCATCCTTGTGGGAATCTGAAGGCAGCGTAAAAACGCCGATGATGGTCAGTACCAAACCAATGATTGCAGCTCCCAGGGTAAACAGCTTTGCTTTCGCAGGAACAACAAATTGCTCCTTTGTGATTTCAATATGATGGGCTTCGTGATGTGCCATGTTGTTTCCTCCGGGATTATCTGTTAACTTGATTGGTTTGGTTTACAGAACTGTCGGTAGTGTTTGAACCACTGCCACTCAATTCTTTCACATACTTGATTACTTTCCAACGATCGGCGGGAGACAATACAGAAGCATGACTTCCCATGTTGTTTTTACCGTAGGTCAGGGTATGATAGATTTTGCCAACAGGCAGGGTTTTGATGTAGGCATCTTGGTAATTGGGCCAAACAGGCTTACCTACCTTGTCCATAACCTTACCGTCGTTACCACCATTCAAACCGTGGCAGGGAGCGCAGTAAATCCCATAATTGTATTTACCACGGCCTTCCTCGTCTTTCAGGTCAGTCGGCATTTGAAGGCCGGCTCCGGCAGCTTCATAGCCTTCGTTATTGTTGGCATATGGGTAATAATAATCCATCTGGCCTTGTGCGATGGTGCCTTTAACAGGTTCACGCATGTTCATGCCATAAGGATTAATCAAATTGGAATCAATCTGATTGTATGGTTCGTATCCTTTAGAATCTACCATGTCAGGAGCGTATTCCAAACCGGTATTATTTCCGCGACTCTTGATACAGCTGCTGAATGCAACTGCGGAGAGCAACGAAAAGGTGATGATGTTGATTGTTCTCATTACGCTTTTTCTGATTATGCTACAACCTTTTGAATACCGTTGTTACGCTCACGAAGCTCAACAGCGCCTGTTTTCCTATAAATGGAAAGCACTTCATCTTCGTTTACATTTTTTGCTTCTACTACTACCACCATGCGATCGTCTGTTTGACGCTCATCCAGCAATTCGGGCTCAATCCCGTGTGCCAGCCTGTTGCGCCAAAAGAAGAAGAATGCCATACCAAAGGCGGTGAGCAGCACCGTTGATTCAAACATCACGGGAATCCAGGATGTTGCAAAAATCAATGGCTTGTTACCTACGATCATTGGCCAATCGTGTACGTTCATGTACCAAATCATGAGGGCCGCCAGTGAAAATCCTGTCAAGCCACAGCAGAAGGCAATCACCGTAAGGTTAGTGCGTTTGATGCCAATGATTCGATCCAAGCCGTGCACCGGATAAGGCGTGTACACATCAAGTACAGGAATTCCATGACCGGTTAGCTCTTTCGCAGCAGCCATCACGTGCTCCTCGTCTTCATAAACACCCAGCAACATTTTACCTCTGTTGCGGAGCATGACGTTTTTATCAATAATTCCCATGGATTATTCTCTGTTTTTAAGGATGGTTTTTAATTCTGCCATGTTGATTACAGGCAGGAACTTAGTGAACAGGAAGAAACAGGTAAAGAACAAGCCAAAGGTGCCCAGGAAAATACCGATTTCTGTCCATGAAGCCGTGTACATAACCCAAGAAGAGGGCAGATAGTCACGGTGCAATGAGGTAACAATAATTACAAATCGTTCAAACCACATTCCCACGTTTACCACGATGGATACCATGAAGATGAACCATGGGGTAGTACGTGCCCACCTGAACCAGAATACCTGAGGTGAAACAAGGTTACAGAACATCATGCTCCAATATGCCCACCAGTAAGGTCCGGTAGCCCTGTTGATGAACGCATACTGTTCATATTCCACACCGGAATACCAAGCCACAAAGAACTCCGTGATGTAAGCCATACCAACCATTGTACCGGTAAGCATAACCACTTTTGCCATTGCTTCAAGGTGACCAATGGTGATGTAGTTTTCGTAGTTCATCACTTTTCTGGCGACTATCAGCAGGGTCAATACCATACCAAAACCAGAGAAGATCGCACCCGCTACGAAGTATGGGGGGAAGATGGTTGTGTGCCAGCCCGGTACCAGTGATGTTGCAAAATCCGTTGATACGATGGTATGCACCGAAAGTACGAGTGGCGTACTCAAACCGGCCAGAATCAAGGAAACAACTTCATATCGTGCCCAGGTTCTGGTGGAACCGGTCCAGCCCATGCTGAACACACGGTACCAGAATTTTCCGGTTTTGGTTTTGATTTTATCGCGAATGGTCGCAATGTCAGGAATCAATCCGAGGTACCAGAACAACAGTGACACACTGAAATAAGTAGAAATCGCAAATACGTCCCAAAGGAGCGGCGACTGGAAGTTTGCCCAAAGACTGCCGAATGAGTTAGGCAGTGGCAAAGCCCAGTATCCTACCCACACGCGGCCCATGTGAAAAACTGGGAATATGGCCGCACACATTACCGCGAAAATGGTCATTGCTTCTGCGGATCGGTTGATACTCATCCTCCATTTCTGACGGAAAAGGAGCAAAATCGCAGAAATCAGCGTTCCTGCGTGACCAATACCTACCCAGAATACGAAGTTGGTAATGTCCCAACCCCACATCACGCTTTTGTTGATGTTCCAAACACCGATACCGGTCCAAACCGTATAACCGATGGTCCAAACCAACAGAAGCAGGAAGATGAATGAAATGACAAATCCTACACGCCAAGCAGTGCTTGGTTTGTTCAGAATTGGCCTTGAAATGTCCGCCGTAACGTCGGTTGGTGTTTTCCCCCCAACGACCAGTGGTTGCCTGATGATGCTGTCGTGATTCATGTACGCTGACTTTCCTGGTTATACTGTTTCGGTGTTTCTGATTTTAGTGAGGTACTTCACGCTGCTCTGCACGTTCAGTTCTTCCAATACATGGAATCCACGCTCATTGCGGTAAAGTTTTGAAATTTCACTCTGTTCATCGTTCAGGTCTCCAAACACAATGGCGTTTGCAGGACATGCGCGCTGACAAGCGGTTTTAACTTCACCATCATGCACGCTGCGTTTTTCGCGCTTGGCTTTGAGTTTGCCTTCTTGAATCTTCTGGATACAGAAGCTGCACTTTTCCATCACACCACGGGTACGAACCGTTACATCTGGATTGATTACCATTTTACCCAGTTCGTTGTTGAAGTGATAGTCGAAGTTGCTGTTGTTGTTGAAGCGGTACCAGTTGAAACGACGCACTTTGTACGGACAGTTGTTTCCACAGTATTTTGTTCCAATACAGCGGTTGTATGTCATCTGGTTCAGACCTTCTGTGCTGTGCGTAGTTGCCAGTACCGGACACACTGTTTCGCAAGGTGCCTGACCGCAATGCTGACACATCATGGGCTGGTGAACAACCTTTACATTTTCGTAATGAGCATAGGCCGCTCCCTGTTTCGCAGAAAGTTCCTTATCAAGGGCTGCAATTCCTTTTTCCTTGGTCAGGTATGCGCCTTCAAAATGCTCGTTCTCTTTACCAATTACCGCACCATCGTTGCTGAATGCATAGTAGCGGTCAATACGAATCCAGGTCATTTCCCTGCGCAGGATGATTTCTTTTCTTCCTACAATGGGAACGTTGTTTTCAATAGAACAACTAACCACACAAGATCCACAGCCGGTGCAGGCATTCAGGTCAATAGCCATAGCCCACAGATGACCGGTAGCTCCTTTCCTTCTGTATTCAGGAGTTTGCCAAACGGTGTACATATGTGGCTTGGGCTCATCGTTGCCCGCTTTAGGATTCTTTTTCCAATCGGCATAGGTAGCTTCACGCACGTGGTTGCGGCCTTCAATGGTATGGTGCGTTTGTGTTTGTGCCAAAGTGTAAGAAGCATCTCCTTTGGTCACTTCAATTCCGCGAACCACAAAACTGCGGCTGCTGCTGCTTCCCTGGAAAAAGGGATAAGCATTAACACCAACGCTGTCAATGGCTTTTTCAGCACTTCCACCTACTTTACCAGCGGCAGTGCGTCCATAACCCAATGCCAGACCGATAGTTCCGTTTGCCTGTCCGGGCTGGATGATTACGGGTACATTGTTCATGGTCACTCCGGCAGCTTTGATGTTTACCGTGTCACCATGATTGATTCCTTTGCTCACAGCCAGCGCCTTGGGAAGGGTAACGTAGTTATCCCAGCACACTTTGCTCACTGGATCGGGAAGCTCATGCAACCAAGGGTTGTTCGCTAAAGCTCCGTCCCTCAATCCAACTTTCTGATAAAGGACCAAGTCAACCTGACCTTCTTTGGATACAGTGCTGTCGAGGTAAGAACCCATGGAACTCAAATCCGTTGCATAAGCCGGAACCATTACTGGCTTAGGTTCAGAAGTGAGCACACCGTCATGCAGACACTGATTGAATCGGGTCTGGAAGTTTTCAGCACCCAATTTTTCCTGCCACACAGACTGCATGTATGTGTAGAAAGGAGAAGTCTGGAATCGCTGATTCATGATTTGCTTATCGGCCATAGGATCTTGTTCAGGATTCTGAACACCTACAGACCATGAAAGCAGGCTCAGCTGTGCCTGACGTGTATTGAACACCGGGCTGATCACCGGTTGTGTGAACTGATATTGGTTGGCCTTAGGCTCTGCGTCATTCCAGCTTTCCAGGAAGTGATTGTCAGGACATACATAAGCACAAGCTGAAGCTGTTTCGTCTTTGGTTGAAGACAGAGAAACAGAAAGTTTCAACTTGCCAATCGCTTCTTTGAAGGCTTTTCCTTGATGGTGGCTGTAAACCGGATTTACGTTGTAGAAAATCACACCGCCTACTTTGCCTGCATTGATGTCTGCCAGCAACGCATCCATGTCACGGTCAACCGCTTTGAACTGATTGCTGTGGTTTTCCAAATCTATCGTTTGGCCATAATTGCCGAGCATCATGTTGATGCCGTTGACAATCATTTGCAACTTAGGATCATTTGAACCGCTTACCACCAGGCTCTTACCTGCATTCTTGATCAGCAGGTCAGCAGTTTGTGCCAGGCTGTTGCCTGCCAGTTCGCCGCTGGTTGCCACCTGAATTTGCCGGCCGCCTTTGGCCTGAGCAATTTTATTATACAATGCCGCGAGGTAAATGCCTTCATTTCCGGCTTTCATGGGGAAACGTTCATCGGCATTGGTACCTGTAAGGCTCAGATTGCTTTCAAACTGAATGTGCTTGCTCATTTCCTTGCCCTGAGCAGGAACGCGGTTACGCACATAAGATTTGGTAAATTCCACAGGAGAAATCCATGTTCCAAGGAAGTCTGCGCCAAAACTCACAATCACCTGAGCCTTGTCAAAGTAATAGCTGGGGATGAGTTTTTTACCAAAATCTGTTTCGTTGGCTTCGAGGATACCACTGTAAGAAACTGCGTCCCACATGATGTGGCGTGCAGTGGTGAATTTACCGGTGAAGTCGCTGATCGCTTTCAGGGTTGAAGGGCTGTGAACGCTTCCGCTCACGATGGCAATACCAGAACCAGCTGCCGCAAGGTCATTCAGCGATTTGCTGATTTCTGCATCAACTGTAGTCCAGTCACTTTCACTTCCCTTTTTCAATGGATTGGCAAGACGCTCATTGTCGTAGAGAGACAAGATGCTTGCCTGTCCAACGGCGCAAAGGCCACCTTTGGCTTCTGCACTGCGATCGTTGCCATTGCTGATCAGAGAGCGTCCGTTGCCGTCGAGTTTAATCGGACGGCCTTCTCTGGCTTTTACTTCAACACCACAAGCAGTAGAACATGCGCCACAGGTAGAAGAGTAATACAATGGAACACCTGGAGTAATTTCTTCAGGTTTCACAAGATAAGGAACGGCGTTCCTGATGGGTGCTTTAAAGCATGAAGCAAGCGTTACAGCGGTAACACTGAATCCAAAGTATTTCAGAAAGTCCCTGCGGCTGGAGTTCAGCTCGAAGTTACTTTCTTCAAGAACCTCCTGTAAAGGAAGGTCCTCGGCAAATTCATTCTTTTGTGAAGTTGCAAACGCCTGATCGCGTAACAACTCTTCTTCACCCTTCCAGTATTTTACTGATGGAGCCATGTATGTTAAGGTTTTTTCGGGTTTTTAATGATTAATAATGACACTTAGAGCATTCCAGACCACCATTCATTCCGGCAGTTACCACAATGCGTCCGTTTTTGTCTTTGTACTTACTCTTGTCGCCATTCTTGGCAATATCGGCTTTCACCTTTTCGTGGAGCTTTTCATAGTAGTCGTTGTTGGCTACCTGAATTCCAGTTTCACGGTGGCAGTTGATACACCATCCCATGGTCAGCTGAGACCACTGCTGCACTTTTTCCATTTTCTGAACCGGGCCGTGGCAGGTCTGACAAGTGAGTCCGGCAACATTCACGTGTTGAGAATGGTTGAAGTATGCATGGTCAGGGAGGTTGTGGATACGCACCCAGCGCACAGGCTTAGGATTTTTGCCGTATGCTTCATTCGCTGGCTTCTCGGGATCGTAATCCAAAGCAGCATAGATTTTCTTGATTTCCGGAGAAATCTCACCATCGTATTTGTCGCGGGCCTGAACTGATTTGTGACAGTTCATACAAGTGTTCAGTGCAGGAATACTGGCGCTTTTGCTCTTATCGGCCGTACTGTGACAGTATTTACAATCAATCGCATATTCATCCGCATGGATTTTGTGCGAGAAATTGATGGGTTGATCTGGCGCGTAACCTTTCTGAACGCCTACTTCTGTCATTCCATATTCGTAGAACTTTACGAAACCAAGGATGCCAAAGATGGAAAGTGCGAACATGGTCAGCACCACAGGGTTCATTCTGGCCAAGGGACCTGGAAGCAGTCGCTGGATGAAGTTTCCTTTGGGGGCTTCATCTGCCGCTTCACCCTGACCGGCTGCAGCCAAACGATCCAAGTCGCGCTTCACGCGGGCCAGGAGCAGGAAGACCAACAGGAACAATCCAATCAGTGCCAGCAGCACGTACAAGGTGCTGTCCGGAGTTTCATCCTTCTTGTCAAAACCTCCGGGAGGCACTACAGCTTTTTTAGGCGCTTTGGCTGACTCTTCCTTGATGTAGCCGATGATATCCTTGATATCGGCATCAGCAAGACTGCCAAAAGCGGGCATGATGGCTCCGCCGTTGTCATTAAAGACTTGAATGGCCTGAGCATCGCCCGATTTCCGGAGCGCTTCGTTGTTCTTGATCCATTTCAACAACCATTCTTCGCTTCTTCGGTTGTGCACGTCCTTCAGCGCAGGGCCTGCGCCTCTGTTCTGAATACCGTGACATGAAGCGCAATTGGCGTCAAAAATCTCTTTACCTTTTTTGGCGTCCTGGGCATTCAACGACGGAAATGCCGCAATCAGGGCCACAAAACCCGCGAGGCGGAATTTTGATTGAAGCTGGTGTAAAACCCTCATAAGTCCTTTAAAAACGTTCTTTTCAGACCTTTTTCAGGGTGCAAATATATACGGGGGCTGAAGCCGCGGGAAAGAAATTCTTAACACTGAGGGGAATTTGGAATCTGTCTAAAGAGAAATTGTAACTAATTGATTATCAATTACTTAGAACAAACGTAATCCCTTCAATGATGGAACTATTCCACGACATCGGAAGGTAATGTCTACTTTCGGTCAGGCGTTGTGGGAAGCAATTTCGGACGAACGGGCCAGCACCCCTTCCCGGCCACACCTCTATATATGCGTAATTTGCACCTTCTATCATGAATCCCAATCTGGATCCGAACAACGAACGGATGAATCAAAAGGACAAAGAACTGGAGCGCGTGCTGCGCCCGGATCGATTTGAGGAATTCCAGGGCCAGGAACAGGTGCTGGAAAACCTGAACGTATTTGTGCAGGCCGCGAAACTGCGTGGAGAGGCGCTGGATCATGTGCTTTTACATGGACCTCCCGGCTTGGGTAAAACCACCTTAAGTCAGATTGTGGCCAACGAATTGGGTGCAAACCTCAAAATCACGAGCGGGCCGGTGCTTGAAAAACCAGGCGATCTGGCAGGTTTACTGACCAATCTGGAAACCGGTGATGTTTTGTTCATCGATGAAATTCATCGTTTGAGTCCTGTTGTAGAGGAATACCTCTACTCTGCGATGGAAGATTACAAAATAGACATCATGATTGATACCGGCCCCAGCGCCCGCAGTGTACAACTCACGCTCAATCCATTTACATTGGTTGGAGCCACCACCCGATCCGGATTGCTTACCGCACCGCTGAGGGCAAGATTCGGGATTACGTTCAGGCTGGAATACTACAAAGCGGCCACCCTTGCCGGGATATTGAAACGGTCTTCCGGGATTCTCAAAACACCTTTGGATGACGACGCCGCTATGGAAATTGCCCGACGAAGCAGAGGTACACCGAGGATTGCCAATGCGCTGCTGCGCCGAACCCGTGACTTTGCACAAATTCGCGGCAATGGCATCATATCCATTGATATCGCCCGCTTTGCTTTACAGGCGCTGCATGTAGATGCCCATGGGCTGGATGAAATGGACAACAGAATCCTGCTGACCATTATCGACAAGTTCAAAGGCGGCCCTGTAGGGATCAACACCCTGGCTACTGCTGTGGGTGAAGAATCCGGAACCATCGAAGAGGTGTACGAGCCATTTTTGATTCAGGAAGGCTTTTTAATGCGCACCCCGCGTGGACGTGAAGTTACCGAGCAAGCATACCGCCATCTTGGAAGGATGCGGCTACCCGGAACACCCAGTCTATTCGATCAGGGATCATGATGGATGCCACGGAACGAAGCGCTGCCGTAAAACGCTGGGCTTATGATCTGGGTTTCATGTTTTGCGGCATTTCAAAGGCGAGAAAACTTGATGAGGAAGCCGCACACCTGGAACAATGGATCAAACAAGGTTTCCAGGGGAGCATGCACTACCTTGAAAAAAATGCCGACGTAAGACTGGACCCAAGACTTCTGCTTCCCGGTGCGCAAAGTGTCATCAGCCTGGCGTTTAACTATTTCCCCAGCCGAACCCAAAACCCCGATGCGCCTAAAATAGCCCGCTACGCTTATGGAAAAGATTACCATAAGGTATTGAAAAAAAAGCTGAACAAGCTGTTCCAATCCATGCAACAGGAATTTGGTGGTATCCAGGGAAGGATGTTCGTGGACAGTGCACCTATTTTGGAGCGAAAGTGGGCTGAATTATCCGGAATTGGCTGGATTGGGAAAAATGGCCTTTTGCTGAACAGGCAGGCCGGCTCTTACTTTTTTCTGGCAGAAATTGTTACCGATTTGGCACTTTCTGCCGACGGCCCCATCAAGGACTATTGTGGCACCTGCACTGCATGTATCGATGCTTGTCCCACGCAGGCCATCCTGGATCACAAAACACTGGACGCCTCCAGATGCATCAGTTACCTGACTATTGAACTGAAGGATGCTATTCCATCCGGTTTTCGCGGCAGCATGGATAACTGGATGTTTGGTTGCGACATCTGTCAGGAAGTTTGCCCCTGGAACAGATTCAGCAAACCACATACGGCGCCAGAGTTTGAACCTAAAGATGCATTGATGGAGCTGTCCTCGGGTCAATGGGAAGAACTTACCGAATCGGCATTCAATTCCCTGTTCGAAGGTTCAGCCGTAAAAAGAACCGGGTATGAAGGACTGCGCAGGAACATCAAATTTCTGAAACAGGATGAACAAGGCCCCATTGAAACCCATGAGTCCTGAACGTTCCAGTTAATCTTTCCGATCCTTTTTCTTCTTCTTGGATTTAGCAATACCTGTGCTCATCCCAAAATAGAAGTTGAACCCATTAAATCCGGTCTTTTTAACCGTGCTTAACAGGTTATCTGTTCCAAAATACACCGGACCTAAACGCAGAAATGCTCCAAGGCCGGCATCCCGGTAATCGTTGGTAATTGACAAAGGCATGGAAAACTCCAGCAACCGGGTTTCCAGCCTGGGCATGAACACCAGTCCTGAAGGCCTTCTGAAGTTGATGCTGGAACGACTTACAAAGCTCTGATTCCACAGCATGCCAAGATACAGGGAACGAAAAACATTATAATCCACCTGCACCGATAAGGTACTTGGCATATTCACGCGAAAGCTCTTTTGGGCCTCCTGGAAATTTAAGTTTCGCTGTGCATAGTCCTTCATCCATGCCAAACCCTGATCAATACCTTCCTGAAATGCCGCGTTAAACGCACTGTCTTCATTAAACAGTAAAGGTGTGGTTCTCGCCACGCTGTACGCCGTTACATTCTTCTTGTATTGAATTCCGCCGAGGTCAAGCAACGAAACACCCAAACGCAGCAAATAGCGGTTCTTACTTTGAAGTGCTTCTGAGAATTCCGGCCTCCATTCCATGGTTGCACCAAGGTCATAACCCAGACCAAATCCATTGAAATCAGGCCTGGGAATAGAAGCCGCCAGAATACCCTTGCTCAGGTTTTGAATGAAATCAGCGTTGGTGTAACCCAACTCCATTTCCATACGGTTGATGCGCAGAGAATCAAAATTACGCGCATCTACTTCCAAGCCTTTGTTGTTCAGGTATAATGATCCTAGGCCAAACAGGGCTTTAACCGTGCCTCCTACTTTCAGGTATTTGCTTTTCTTATTGATGAGCACAAACGCCATAGAACCGGAGACTTCCTGAAAGGAGTTCATGTTCAGGTTGAAGGAATTGTCGCCACTCAGCGCCTGGGTATAAGATGTATCAATTCCGCTGCGCAAGGTGCGGGCCAGGTGTTCATCCACATTATTCAGAGCGAATCCGAGCCGGGTCCTTACTCCTGCCCCAACGGCCAAACGCGGTGTCAGCGTAAACATGGCTGCCGGGCCGCGCCATTCAAGATTGTAGGCGGCATTCTTAGGCTTTCCGTTCAATTGTTCCACCAGCCAGGCATCACTCCATTGAATTTGCCCAGACGGATTCTTTGCAGATGCAGGAACCTTTCCCCTGATTAACTGCATGAGTGTAAAGGGGAACTCCAAACTCAGGTAATCGTTGGTAAAAGAAGTACCCACTGCGCTGATGTTCGTATGCATCCGATACCTCGAATCAGCGATGGAAGATGGATTGATGTACATTCCGTGTACTCCCTGAAAATTACTGATGTTCAACCCGTGAAATGATTGTGCCCTGATTTCCGGAGCCGTGGAAAAGCACAAGGACACTAAAAACATAGAACGAGTCAGGCAGCGAATTTTAAAAGGGCGATTCATCATAGTGGTTGGTGTTGCTAATTAAACGAATCATCTGTTTGATGAAGTACTATGTGCAGAAATTATTTATTTAAAAAAATCAGATACCCCACACTGCATGGGCATCCTGAGCGCCATTCAGCCTTGTTTCCTGCGCCCGAACTTGTTCCATAAAAACCATTTGGCACGGTTGTTGTTAAACTGGTTGCGATGAAAAAAGTCTGGATAAGTCTTGTTTTCATCTCCTTCACCCTTGCCGGTTTTGCCATGTTAAGGCCAAAACATCAAGGTGTTGCGAAGCCCAGCGGTTGGGACAGCATTGCAGTAAGAACCGTTGGAGATTCACTGTTCATTGATTCGGTGAATCTGCGCTTATCGCTCAAGGAGATACCACCTGCCCGTTCTTTGCATCAGGTTGCCAAATTCGTTATTGGTCCCTGGGCAAAAGTATTTACCGTAATTAAGCTTCAGGAAAGCGGTGCAGACGGAAAAAACAGCTACCTCGCCAAAGAGTTCAACAACCTTACAGGCATGCGAATGCCCGGCAAAGGGAGAACCACCACGGCCATCGGCAAAACAAAAACCAATTACGCCATTTTCGCTTCCTGGTATGATTGCATGGTTGATTTCAACTACTACCTCAAGCAAGTACTGGCCGGTTTTCGCGAAGTGAAAGGTCGTGAACCGAAAGATGAATTTGAAATCATCGATTACATGTATGGCTCCTACAATCCATACAGTCGCTGGAAGCGTGACATCTACTGGTTGCTGAAGAACTACAAATTCGAAAAGTAAAGAGGACCTTTTCAGGCTTTACCGTATTTCCTGCGCATCTGAATCAGGAAGAGGAATGCCGAAAGTGTGCACAATGCTGCCCCTGCAAACAAACTGGGAAGTTTGGATCCATTGTTATTATAGTAAAATCCCCCAGCCAAACCTCCGATGGTAATACCTAATTCCAGGGCAATGTAGAGCGTTGCCAAAGATCTTCCCTTTTTTTCGGGCCGGCTCAAATCAGTAGTCCAGGCAAAAAGTGCCGGTGCATTAAACCCCTGACCAAAACCAAACAGCACCGCGGAGGTAATAAATCCTTCCTTGCCGAGGTTCAGGGCAAGAATCAATAAACTTAGGGTTAGAAATGCTGTTCCGATGAAAATCGAGAGCATTCTGCCAAATCGGTCTGCAAGCCGCCCGGAAATCAAACGAACCAGCAGTGAAGCGATGATGTACACGCTCATATACACGCCTTTGTTGCTGAAACCCAAAGCTTCTGTATAATCGGGAATTACCGTTAGAATAACACCCAAAGAAGCACAAACCAGCATCATGATCACCGAAGGGACCCACACGTCTGCATCCAGAATTTCCCGCCATTCAATCCGAAGCAGGCGCAGCTGAAAGCGCTGTCTTCGCCACAGCGTTTCTGGCATGCGCGAAAACAAATACAAGGCAATCGCCGCTGCTGCTGCAGAAACAACATACATCCATTCGCGTGACAGGTAAGCTGCTGCAACCGGACCCAGAGAAAAACCAATGGCGGTTCCCACATTGCTCAATAGCCCGTGTATGCCCATGGCTTCTGCCCTTCTTGAAGGATGCACGGTATCGGCAATAAACGCAGTGCTGCCTGTAGGCGTGAAGCCTGTGCTCATGCCATGCATCAAACGCAAACCAAAGAACATAGTCACCCAATGGACCCATGGATACAGCAACCCACATACAAGCGTGGCGATTGCGCCAACCATCATCACGGGCCTGCGGCCTATACTGTCTGTGAGCACACCACTGAATGGCCTCGAAATCAGCGCCATTAAAGAAAAAACAGGAATGACCAATCCTTTCAGGTCGGGCCTTCCCAAATCGGTAAGGTGTTTGTTAAACTCCGGAACCGGGAGGTTAAAACTGCAGAAGAACATCAGTGAACCCAGGCTCATCAGCCAGAACTGCCTGGGGAACGGAATGCGTTCAGCCATGCTTTGCCACCAGCGGCATCCTTCGTCCGCTGCCAAAAGCCTTACTGCTCACTCGCAATATAGGCGGAGCCTGATAGCGCTTGTATTCATTTCTGTGCACGAGCTGAACCACCCGCTGCACCAATGCAGCATCAAAACCTGCCTGCACCAGCTGCAACATGCCTTTCCGAGCTTCGATGTACTGAAAAAGTAATGCATCCAGTACCTCGTACGGAGGAAGTGAATCCTGATCTTTCTGGTTGGGTCGTAGTTCTGCACTAGGCTCCTTGACTAATATCGCTTCAGGAATGACCTCCCCCTGGCGATTGATATAGTTTGCAAGCGCATACACGCGGGTTTTGTACACATCACCTATGGGACTCAATCCACCGCATAAATCCCCGTATAAGGTGCTGTAGCCCACGGCCATTTCGCTCTTATTGGACGTATTCAGCAGCAAATGCGCGTGTTTATTGCTGAATGCCATCAGAAACTGGCCCCGAATTCTGGCCTGTATATTCTCTTCGGTAACATCCTGGGGCAACGCACCAAATGCCGGCTGCATGGATTGCACCGTGCTTTCAAAAACCTGATTTATGGGTAATACCAAATATGGATTTCCAAGGTTTTCGGAAAGCCTCTGTGCATCAAGAACGGAGCCTTCACTGGAATAAGGCGACGGCATCAACAAGGCCTGAACATTGGACGGACCCAAAGCCCTGCAAGCCAAGGCCTGAACAACGGCACTGTCAATACCTCCCGAAGCGCCAAGCACCACCTTACGGAATCCGTTTTTAGCGCAATATTCTCTGATTCCAAAAACGATGGCATCGTGCAACAGCTCCATGGGTTCAGCTGCTCCTGCAGGCGATTCACCTTCCGGGTGCAGCCCGTCTTCAGCCAGTTCCACGTAAGCGAGATGTTCTTCAAAGCGCGGCAATTCCAGAATGACCTTCCCTTCCGCATCCACCACCATGCTGTTCCCATCGAAGATGAGGTCGGCGTGTGCACCTACCTGATTCACGTACACCACTGGCAACTGGAATCTACGGGCATTGTCCTGCAGCACTTCTCTGCGTTTCACTTCTTTTCCCCATTGAAAAGGAGAAGCAGCAGGATTGATGAGCAATGCAAGTTCCATGGCTTTCAGCTCTTCCAATGGAACACGGGCATAAGAAAAATCATTGTGGTGATCCCAAAGATCTTCACAAATAAGCACCCCGGTTTTTACACCTTGGATGTGATCCAGGTGTAGTGTTCCCGAAGGCTCAAAATAGCGCGCTTCATGGAATACGTCATACGTAGGCAACAGGCTTTTGTGGTGAACCGATACGATTGCGCCATCACGCAGCACAAAGGCCGCATTGTGCAACGACCTGCCCATACCCGAGTTTCGATCTACGGAACCTACTACGCAAGTAATGCCCTGACAGGCTGCAGCAATGTCGTGCACACTATCCATACAGGCATCAACAAACCATTCGTAATCCAGAAAATCTTCGGGAGGATAGCCGCAAACAGCCAATTCACTGAACACAATCAGCGTTGCTCCGTCAGACTTCGCGCGTTCAATGGCATTTTTAATCTTAGTGCGGTTGCCCTCGAAATCACCAATCAGGTAATTCAACTGGGCCAGACAAATCTTCATGTACGCCCTGAAATCAGAAGAAAACACCTACGTTCAGTGCAAGAAAATTACCACGTCCTACAGCGGCGCCATCCCTGAGGAAATCGTTGAGTCCGTTGTCAAAACGCAAACCCAGATTCAGCATGGTTGATCCGCTGATGCGGTATTCTACGCCGGCACCCACCACCATGGAAAAGCGCAGGATGGAAACATCATCGCGAAACGCCCCTTCCCCGGCGCGTCCATTGAAGTCATTCTCGGTGCTGTTGGGCGAATATTTCTTTGAAACGTACACCGGATTGGACCAAGTGCGTACGGCATTATTGATCAGGAAGGAAGGAGCAATTCCGAACTGCCCGTACCAAATGAACTTTCCAATTTCATTGGTTTTCAGTTTCAATGCCACCGGAAGTTGCACGTACTGCAATTTATAATCGAATGAAACGTCAGCATAAGGCTGCGCAAAACCACCGCGGTAATAAATCAGCGTATCCTGATGATTCAGGCTCAGGGACATGCTGCTGACAAGCATTTCCACGGACAGTGCATAGTTCTCGCTAAAAGAACGGTCGGCCATCAGGCCGTAAGAAAAACCGAGGCCAAGTCCATCTGATTTCACCTGATCGTTGAGGGCATGCATCCAGGAAAAGTTTGGCGAGGCTTTAAACCCCAGACGCAACTTCCTCACCGCAGGCACATCTGTTTTTTGTTGTGAAACGGCAACTTGTGCGCACAAACCTAAACAAGCCATCAGCAGGAACCCTTTTCTTTGCAGCCTGATTCTTCTGAACATGGTTGCGAAGTTCATAAAAAAATACGGTACGTGGGCAGTGCTTTCCATGATGCTTGGCTGTGGAAGTACCACTGAACCGAAATATGAAATCAAGGATATGTTTTCGGCTCTGGAACAGACATCCCAGGGTAATTTAAACCACAAAGAATACCTGTCCCTGAAGCAGAAATTTGGGGTGTTTTTTGATTATTACACCCAGGAAGTGCTGGGATTGTGGACACCTTCTGATTCAGCAACGGCTGCCAGGCTGAACTTCTTCGCGCAGCGAAACAGCTATGTACTGAAGCGCATCAAAGCCGCCAAACAGGTGCTGGACCTGCAAACCAAAGATATGGGCAAAATGCTCGCGGGCTGGTCCAAACAATTCCCTGAAGATTCTATGCCTGAGATTTACGCCTACTATTCTCAGTTCAGCAATTATTTCACCCTGGCTGCTCCCGCAGCAAACGGCAAAGTCGCATTGGGATACAGCGTAGAAATGTTCCTAGGCGATACGTTCATTGGCTACAAAAGCCTGGATTTGCCCAAATGGTATGGCCGGTTTACCCAGCCGGACTTGGTGCCGCCCATGTTGGCCATGGCACGACTGAATTACCTGTATGACTCGGGCAATACCAGAAACAACATGTTGGGCGAAATGATTTACTACGGAAAACTATTGTATGCAACATCAATCATAGCTTCCTGGATGGAAACACACCGCATCGCAGGTTTGACTGAATCTGAATGGAAATGGTGCCTGGAAGAAGAAGCGAATATCTGGAAACATTACCTCGATGCACAGGTATTATACAGCAGCAGCCGCCTGGAATTCAGTCGTTATTTTATTGAAGGAAATGAAACACGCGGCAGTGGAATCCCAGAACATTGTCCGCCTATGATTGGCAGATGGAGCGGTTACCGCATCGTGGAAGCCTTCATGCGTAAAAACAAGAACATGAGCCTGAAAGAACTGATGCTGCTGAACGACCCAGAACGCATCCTTCGGGAATCTGCATATAAACCAAAATGAAGCCTCCTTTTACACCGCCAACTTTCAATCCTAAAAACCCGGATTTCCGGGAAGACCTGCAATTGATTATGCCAGGTCAGCACTTCATGAAGCATATTGGATTTGAATTAGACCTTGTAGAACCGGGACTTGCAGAAGGTCATATCCAGCTTGGGCTGCAACACCTCCAGCAGCATGGGTATTTACACGGGGGTGTAAGCGCTACCGTTTGCGACCTGGTGATGGGTTTTGCCGCATGGACGCTGGTTCCAAAAGGTGCCGGTGTTGTTACTGCCGACCTGAAAACAGATTACCACCTTCCCGGAATCGGCGCTGTTTTGTACGGTCGGGGAAGGGTTGTAAAAACAGGCAACATGCTTCACTTCTGCGAAGCAGAACTGTGGCTCGATGAAGGCCCGGTTGTGGTGCGCGCCACGTCCATCATGTGTACCGTGGTAAAAGCGCTGCAATAAGCTTAACTCCGTCTGGTTTTATACTTTTTGAACAACTGCTTCAACGCAGCATTTGATGTGCGCTTTACCTGCATTTTCAGTTGCTTTTGATCTGCCGTGGTTAAAGCATCCCAGGCGCCATGGGTCAGCAATTGCCTGCACAGTTCCACAGAACCATGGCCGGTCGCTGCAAACAGTAAAGGTTCAGCGTTTTGCTGACGCACCTGCACAGATGCTCCACGCTGAAGCAGCAAGGAAACCAATGTCGTATTTCCCAGTTGCACCGCATATTGCAGTGCCGTTTTTCCAATTCCGTCTGGAAGATCTACCTGCAATTGCGCACACTGCAATAAATGTTGCAGTGGCAGACTTAACTGCCCACGCTGTGCCAGAATATGCAACAGCGCTGACTGGGATGCATCGCGCCGATTCACATCAAAACAGCCCCGATTGCACGCCATTTGTATGAAGGTGTCCAATAAAAAATCCTGCCCGTTTCGAGCCGCAGCACACAATAAATCCTCGTCAGAGCCACACAACATATTCAGATAAGGCAAATACGACACTGTTTCCTGTGCTGTGCCACGCAGCAAATGGTATTGAACATTCGCGGCGAGCACAGGCTGCAACACCTTTGCGGGCATGGCGCTGAAGCGCTGAATGGCATTCCCGTAAATGGGCACCGGACTGAAAGCTGCATCCTG
The DNA here is from genome assembly GCA_044360435.1 of Bacteroidia bacterium. GTDB lineage: Bacteria > Bacteroidota > Bacteroidia > NS11-12g > UBA955 > REEB481. The sequence goes on along the minus strand of JBIKKI010000009.1, from coordinate 3,613 downwards.
TATGGCACCCGAATGAGGGCCTGGAATCAGAATACCCACAGCCTTCCCCTGTGTATTCACCACTGCCGATCCCGAAGCCGCAGCTGAAAACTGTTCTTCAATAAACACCGATTTTTCACCTTCATCTGCTTTAATAGTCACAGGTTGCAGGGTACCGTTGTCCATACAAACCTGCAACACATCACCCATTTTGAGTGGCCCGAGTGCCAAGGGGAATACGGGTAACGGGGCGGTTCGTTTCAGTTTCCACAAGGCGAAGTTCTCGTCGATGCCGCGAGATCCGGAATAAGAATATGCCACGGACATCACTTCGTAGATACAGCTATCTGAAATCTGTGCGGAAAGAAGTTGTGCCGGAATCCAGAAACAACGCTCCTTTTGAATTTCGGCGACATGCATACCGGCGCCCATAAGCAGGTTTGGTGCAATCAAAAAAGCAGCGCCCTGCGGTCGATATGGAAAATCAAGAGTGTTATTGAAATCTGCTGCCGACGTTCCTTTGCCGTTGCGCATCAGCAAAAGCGCCTGCTCGGTAAAAATATAGCCCGTTGTTCCTTTAAATGGAGCAACAGGATTGGAGACCTGCGGCTCAGCAACAGATTGCGCCAGGCCCGGAATGGGAAGCAATAACAACACAGCAAAGCCAGACAGCAACACCCTGTTCAGGAGGTTTGTCGGCGTGTTCCGTGGCTGCATCAATCCAGCAAAATATTCAGGATGTTTTGTACCGCGGGCGCCGTTTGTGCTTCCAGCTTCCAAGCAGCACGCGTAACTGTTTCGGGATTCAGTGTCAAGGTGCGGATCAATCCGGAGCGGCTCAACAATACCTCAACTTGCTGGTTGGCCTTGAGCAATCGGTTCACTTCATCCAAAGAGTTCCCGGTACGGCGGCCATCTACGGCTATCAGTTCATCATTTACATTCAGTCCGCCTTTCCATCCGGGCAGGTCGCGTTCAACATACTTTACCAGCAGTCTGCCGTTTTCAAAAGCGGTATTGATTCCAAGGGTAGTTTCCGGTTTTCCCGGGTTGGTGGCCGAAACACCTGCTTTGGCAAGAATGGCCGCATAATTGGGCGTTTCGGTGCTTTCCACCAACCTGCGTATTTCCGCACCCAGGCCGGCACCGCCCACTGCGTCGAGCATAGCATAAAACTCATCATTGCTAAACCCGCGTTCGGGCCTCTTGAGGTATAAGTTCCAAAGTCCCTTCATCACATCATCCAGGTTGCGTGCGCCCGCCGTCCTTGAGCTAATCATGGCATCGAGCAGAAAGGCCAGCACTTGTCCTTTTCCATAATAGCTGATGGTGGTATTGCGGCTGTTTTCGTTTGGCCGATACTCGCGAATCCAGGCATCATGACTGCTTTCTGCAAGGCTTTGGTAGAAGCGTCCCGGGCGTTGTTCCAGATCGTTGATGGCTGCGGCCATTTTGTCAAGATACGCCTCGCGGCTATAGAACCCGGCACGGCGCAGGATGAGCTCATCGTAGTAGCTGGTGATTCCCTCAGCAACCCAAAGCATATCGGTATGATTCTCTTTGCTGTAATCAAAAGGCCCCAGGGCTTCCGGCCTGATGCGCTTCACGTTCCACAAATGCAGGTATTCATGTCCGCATAAGCCCAAAAACTGCTTGTATCGCGTGGGGTTGTTCCATTGCCAGCGCGGCATCATTACAGTGCAGCTGTTGGCATGTTCCAGTCCGCCTCCGCCGGCTTCGGTATTCAGCACAATGAACAGATAGCTTTTACTCGGGTGTTGTCCGAAAATTCCGGTTGTGGTATCGCAAATCGTCTTTAAATCATGCACAAAAACAGGCATATCCTGATTTCCCGGACCAACCACAGCCACAGTATGCGGAACTCCATGAACCTGGAAATCAGCAGTTTGATAATTTCCGGCAATCAGCGGTGCATCCGCCAGAGCATCATAGTTTTCAAATGAAAACATATGACCTTCGCTGCCCTTGGTTAGTGGAAGCGCCACATGTATTTGCTTCCAGTTTTTTGGAAGCAGTACTTCCAGGGTTCCCGGTGCATCTTTTAATTGTTCGGCCATCATGAATACCGAGGTTTGATGCAGGAACGCCATGTCGGCGTCGATGAATGAGGTGCGTACAGACCATTCAAAGGCATAAACCTTATAGGAAACCGTAATTGATTTCAACCCTTTCACCGGAAATTGCCAGGTGTTTTTATCGGTGCGTGTAAAATCAACTTTTTGGCCATCAGCCACTGCGTTTACCTGTTCCACACTTTTGGCAAATTCGCGCAACAGGTAGCTGCCGGGCGTCCAGGAAGGCATGCGGATGTCAAGTACCTGTTCCTTGAATCCAGTGATGTGCATGCTTACTTCAGCATAATGCGTGTGCGGCTCCGGAAAAGAAACACGGTAGTTTATGTTTGGTGTGGAAAGAAGTTCCATGATGGTCAGGCTGGTGATGCATAGCGACAAAATGGTACGGCGCATAAGCGCAAAATTAAGTAGCTTGCCTGCAATTCAATGACTTATGAACCTTCGACTGTGTGCCTCTTTGCTGAGCCTGGTTTTGATATCCTGTTCCGGTTCTGACAAAAAGCTTCTCGAGTGTGAACTGGCGCTGGATTCTCTGGAACATATTCTGTCCCAAAACCCCAATTATGCCGCAACACAGCATGCAGATTTTATGCGGTTGAGAAGGAGCATCACCGAAAAATTGAATTTACTGGAGCAAAACACATCCCTCTCTGAAGCAGATTCCGAACAAAGGGATCTGCTGACCCTGCGCAGCAGCCTGTTGTTTACCGAGGCCTTGGAAGCCGCCTTGAAAAGCACCCGGGCACAAGCCGACAGCTTAAACAAATTGAAATTGAAACAGGCTGCAGAATAAGCGCCCTCAGCTGTTCAATCGCCGTATTCAAGTTCCAGCTTGGCGCTTTGAAGTTCCGCCCTGGCATGCTGTTCGCCAAGTTTACCGGCAATGGAAATACCCGTTTCATATACTTCCATTGCAGCCTCTTTCTGACCTTCCTTCTCCAGCAATTTGCCCAAATGGTAATAGCTGGCCACATAATCCGGATGATGTTGCAGCAACCATTCGAGCAAGCGCCGCGCTTCTTCCCTGTTGCCCGCTGACATATGCTCCTGCGCCAGGGCGTAATTCAGGAAGGGATCTTCCGGTGCTTCTTTAAGAAATTCCAGCAGTTGGCTCATGCGCGGATTCATGCCGCAAAATTAAGGGCTTTCCCCGCATGGCTGCCCGCCTCACCCTAAACAACATCCAAACCAAAGACATGATTAAAGCCAGGGCGGTAAAGAACAGTTTTCTGAAACGGGCCAGGGTTGATGCCAGTTCTTGTGATTGCGCTTGTACCTGCATGATTGCTTTTTGATGCCGCGCTGTTATTTCTGTACTTTTGGTTTGATGCAACAAAACGAGGGAATCTACGGCACGCTTCAGACTGTCCACCCTGCGGTGTGGCGTGGAATCCAGTGTAAAAAGCACATAGGAAGTGGGAAGCGTGAAGTTGGGTTCGGAATATGACCAAGGCGGTGGCATATAAATGCTGCTGGGTTCCCAAGGTTGTGCCTGAAAGCCGCGCTGAAGCAATGAATCAGGAATATGTATTGGCCCT
>JBIKKI010000191.1:0-3292 GCA_044360435.1 Bacteroidia bacterium | reverse complement strand
CCCACAAGGGAACAATGCCTTCTTTGCCAATTTTTTCTCCAATGATGTTGATGGCGTAATAAATAATGAACATGATGACGGCAATCACGAGCGGAAGTCCGATGCCGCCTTTCCGGATGATGGTTCCTAATGGTGCCGCGATGAAGAATAAAAGGATGATGACGGCAGACAGTGTGAACTTCTTATGCCATTCAGCCTGATATTTTACAGACTCGGCCTGAAGCAGGTCAAATTCTGCCTTGTTGTTGTCGGCGATGCTCTTAATTCCCCGAGCTGTGCTTAGGGCAATGCGGTAAATGTCGGCATGCTTGGTTTCGGGATAATTCTGAATAATTTGCTCTTTGGAGATGTTGCCGGGCTTGCTTTTTACGCTGTCCGGCAGGAAATGGAAATACGGAGTCATGAAGAAATCCATGCTGCGCTGCAACTTCATTTTTTTCTGTTTCTCCAGAGAATCAATTTCGATTTGCAGTTCTGAGATGTTCATCATTCGGTAATCGCCGCGAAAGGCTTCCTTGTCCGTAATTTTCATATCGAGGCTGCTCAGGTCGAAGGTGAGCTGCTGTTTTGCAAATCGGGTGATGTTGTGGGGATAGGATCGGTAATAATCCCTCATGTCGGTCATCTCTTCATACCGAACTCCATTGAACAGGGTGAAATACAGGAAACGACGATCCGGCGACAGTTTCATGATTCCTTTTTCAGCCTTTACTATGTTCAACTGACTGTTTCCCTGGCGGTACTCATAAACCATGATGTCCCGAACGGTTTCATCGTCCTTTTCTTTTTTTCCAACCTTCAGGCTGTAGCCTTCTATTTGGTTGTAGAAAACACCTTCGGTGATGTTGAAGGCCGGTTTCTTCTGCCTTAAGTCGTACAACAGGCTTTTCCCTTCCAGATTGGCTCGGGGAATCACAATATTGGTGAAGTAAAAGGTAATGCCGGCAAACAATACCATGACCAGGAACGCCGGCCACAACACGCGGCGCAAGGACGCACCGGCGCTTCTGATGGCCACCAGCTCATAACTCTCGGCCAGGTTTCCGTAAGTCATCAGGCTGGAAATCATCACCGAAAGCGGCAGCGCCAAAGGCACCAAGTCGGCCATGGAATAAAAGATCAGCCTCAGCAGGGTAAACGTATCAATGCCTTTACCTACCAGATCATCAATGTATTTCCAGAGGAAATGAATCAGAAACAGAAACAGGCTGATGGCAAAGGTTGCCAGAAAAGGACCGGTAAAAGCGCGAATGATTAACAGGTTCAGCTTTTTCAAAGCAGCGAATTATTCGCAAAAATCGGGCAAAAATCCTCACCCTCTTGCCTTTATTTTGCATCTATGAATCCCAATGAAGAACAAGGCCAGCAAATGGAAATTGAACTTTCTGAAGAAATGGCAGAAGGCAATTATTCAAATCTTGCCATCATCACGCACAGCAATGCTGAGTTTGTGATTGATTTTGTGAGGTTGATGCCCGGTGTTCCCAAGGCAAGGGTAAAGAGCCGCATCATCATGTCGCCGCTGCATGCCAAGCGTTTGCTGCTGGCGCTGGGCGATAACCTGGCCAAATTTGAAGAAACGTTTGGAGAAATTGACATTCAGGAACAAGGTCCGGGTTTTCACCTGCCCTTGAATTTTGGGGGTCAAACCGGACAAGCCTGATGGCGGTTCTGGCCATTTGGGCCGGAATGGGCATGAAACAGCTGCCCGAACCCTGGAGAAATTTCCCAGGTGATGAAGTTTATTGGCTTGTTCCTGAACCTCCCCAAGCGGAAGAATCATTTCATTCCTGGTGTGCGCGGCTTTCGACGAAAATTCCGCCACATACCGAGTTCCTGGGAGGATTTTCCCTCGGCGGAATGATAGCCTGCGAACAGGCCAAAACCATGCCCCAACTCAAAGGGCTGGTGCTGCTCTCATTTGCACCTTCCAGGATGTATTGGAGGAATTACCTGAATGGGCTGGCCTGTTCAGGGGTGTTGGGTTTGTTTCTGCGTTTGCCCGCCCGTTTGGTATTCCAATACGGCGTGCCGATGATGCGTGTGTTTGGCAGAAAGACTTTTGTAACCATGAACCGCGCCCTCAGGCATTGGAATCCGGAGCAAACGAAAACAGTGCTGCGTTGGTTACTGGCATTTGGTTCGGCTTCCATCAGCAAGCCTCTTTTACTCATTTTAGGCAGCAAAGATCCTTGGCTGAAGTCGGGTGCAGATGCTGTTTTGTTGCAGCATGCCGGCCATTTCCTTTTTCCCAAGCACCGTGATGCAGTGGGCCAACACGTGCACGCATGGATGCAATCACATACATAACCCTGACCATGCCCTTTCGATTTGAACACAGCACTAAGCCGGTCATCAGCCGGAGCCGCTACGCCGGACGTCAGCTCACATTTCTGTTTTATTCTTTTTTGGTGATGGGTTTCGGTTTGTTGGTTGGCGTATTGGGTTACCATTGGTTTGCCGGATTCTCATGGCTTGACTCATTGCTGAATGCGAGCATGATTCTGGGAGGTATGGGTCCGGTAGATCCGCTTCCAAATGCAGGAGCAAAAATATTTGCCAGTTTCTATGCCTTGTTCAGCGGATTGGTATTCATCACCACTGCCGGCGTTTTATTGGCACCATTTGGTCACCGTCTGCTGCATTTGCTGCATGGAACCACACACCATAAATGAGTTTTCGTATATCCGCGCTTTTTTGAAGAGGCTGAAAAACTCCGTTTAACTTTGCCCATCGAAAAACATCATGACAAACCCATCAATGAATTTGTTGCATGAGGCTATTGAAGCCAACCACAAGCGCGTGTTTTTTGCCGCTTTTCCCGAACAGCCAAAAGCCTATGCGGAAGATGCATCCCAACAAGGGCTGGCTGCATTCCAGCAAAAGCTGAATCAGAATTTCACAGAGCTGAATACCGAAGCACCTGAATCATGGATAGGAACGGAAGTTAGTCCTTACCTCCAAACAGGTCTTGGCATCCATTATCCTGCTTTTCCCGTAGAAACGTACATCAAACAGGCCAGCGCCGCCTGGGATTCCTGGGCTGCTTTGCCGGCCCGGAACAGGGCAGCCGTGCTTATAGACAGTCTGGAGCGGTTCAAAGCGCGTTTTTTTGAAATCGCATACGCCACCATGCATACCACCGGCCAGGGTTATATGATGAGTTTCCAGGCCAGTGGCCCGCATGCTGCCGACCGCGCCCTCGAGGCCATTGCGGTGGGTGTTGAAGCATTGGAGCAATATCCCGAAGAAGTGAATTGGGTGAAGCCTATGGGGAAATTCGACCTGAGCA
>JBIKKI010000008.1:0-35997 GCA_044360435.1 Bacteroidia bacterium | reverse complement strand
AGCCAATAATGAAGCATGCCGCCAGACCGAAATAAGATAGCGTAACCAGCCATAATCCAAGTTTGAGTGCCGCTTCTCTGGAGTATTGAACGGCTACCGTTCTGATGTCAAAGGCGGCATCACCGGCTGCATCGGGAATGTCTTTGAACCAGGCGATGGCGAGGCTGAAGAAGAATACAAAAGTGGTGAGCGGCCATATAAAGCCAGGAACATCCGGTGAACCGCCCAGCGCGATGCGGAAATGCATGAAAATCCCCAGATTTACCAGCAAGCCACGAACCACGGAAATGGCTGCCGCCGCGCCCAGATGATGTCTTTTGAATTTGATGGGCGGCAGGGAATAAACGGCCCCTATCAGGCTGATGAGCGTGATGAGTCCGAAGAAGTACCACGAAAGCAGCACAGAAAGGAACAGCGATAAGCCGAGGCTGATCAGGCAAATCAGCAGTGCCTGTTTGCGGTTCAGCATTCCGGCCGGAATGGGAAGCCAGGGTTTGTTCAGCCGGTCCAGTTCCACATCAGCCCACTGGTTTAATCCGGTGATGAATATGTTGCAGGCAAGACAAGCCATCAGGGTCAACAAGCCGAGGATGGCGCGCTCTTCATTCCACCCTGGCTGGTCTGCAATGGCCAGAAGAAAAAGCGCACTTACACTGAATAAGGAACCGATGATGGTATGCGGTCTGGAAAAGCGCCACAGCACCAGCAATGGATGAAAGATGCGTCCAATCACGTCGGAAAGGTAACGAGGTTTTTTGGATGGCGCTCAGGATTTCTGCGCCGGAATACACAACAGCAGCTGAACGGGCAGCAGCATATTCCCGGCCTGTATCCAACTGGCCTGTGCGCCCAAAGAAGCCGCGTGTTCCTGTAACAGCCTGCGTTGTTTTCTGCCCGGACTTTTCCATACGCTGATGATGCCATCCCAGGTCACGGTAACCAGGTTTACCGGCAGCAGCCAGGTGAGTGCGATTCGCGGAAGGCTGAAGGGTTTTATAAAGGGCGCGAACAGCACTTGTCCAACCGTGGTCGCCAAAAGGATGCGCAGGCTGCAGGCGAGGTCTGGGGTTAGGATTTCAGCCACAAGCACGCAGTGCCCATCCGAGATGTTTCGGGTAAGTATTTCTTTCTGTTCTTCCAGGCTGAAATGGTGAAAGGTGTTGAAAAAGCTGATGGTGCTTCCGGGTTTAGCCGCGAAGCTGCGGGCATCCGCAGGCGTATCCAGGTATGTGCAGGATTCAGGAAGTGATAATTCCGGCTGCGGATATAGATCGGTGAGCAGGAATTGTGTGTCTTGCAGTAAAGGATGCCTGCACAGCTTGGGTAAGGGCCCGCCGCTGCCCGAACCCAAGTCTGTAATATGCTTTAGGGCTTGGGCCGGAAGCTGGCTGTGCATGATGTTCGGAATACGCCGATAAACCTGGAATGCCTGAACCATCCAGGCAATAAATTCGGTTTGCAATCGGCGCAGCCGGTTCGGAAACCAGGAATAATCTTCCAGCTCTTTCATCACATGCAAAGCTATATTGCAGCCTCTTGACGCGCGACTTTCTACTGATCGGTTTCCTGGGACTGCTTGTTTTGGCAGCGGCATTGTTGTCTGCGCACCTGCGCAGCGCCGGTTACAATAGTTTGTTTACCAGAAAACTGCTTCATGTATTGGCCATTGGAAGCTGCGCATTGGGCTTGCTTTGGCTGGAACAAGCAGTGTTGCTGCTGTGGATTACCGTTGCTGTTTATCCTTTGTTGCTTTGGCTGGTGGTGAAGAAGCAGTTTCAGCGTGAAGAAGGCAGGCCGGCCTGGGGTATACTGTGGTTTCCTCCGGCCATGCTGTTGGTGTGGGTTATCACCGGAAGCCTTCAGATAAGTGCAGCTGCCATGGCCATTCTGGCGGTTTCAGATGCAGCAGCCGCATTGGTGGGCGCATCGCTCAAACGTCTGGAATTTACCCTCACCGGTGACCGAAAGTCTTTGCCCGGAAGCGCAGCGTTCTTCCTCAGCGCTTTCGCTCTTTTACTCGTGTTCAGGGAGCTGCACATCCTTCATATTTCTTTGGGTGTTGTATGCCTGGCCGCCCTGTGCGGCACATTGCTCGAAGCCATGGGCACTGCCGGAAGGGATAATTTATTTGTGCCTGTTGGGGTGGCGCTGGCACTTCAGGCCAATGTAACATCAATACTTGCAGTTGTTGCCTGGCTGCTGCTGCCTCTTTGTTTTTTACTGTATCACCGGGGCTGGCTGAGTGCTTCAGGTGCAATTTCGGCATGGCTGATGGCTGTTGGAATTATCGCTTTTGGAGGAATTTATTGGTTGCTTCCCCCGCTGGTATTCCTGGTCACAGGTACGCTGCTGGCCAAACTGCCCGGGAAAACCGCTCACGATGTCAAACAGGGAAGGGCGCGTGACCATATTCAGGTTTGGTGCAATGGCGGTATTGCCTTGCTGGCGCTTTGGCTGGGCGATAAACATGGCAGTCTGCTGTTCCTCATTTCCATCGCCATCAGTTGTGCGGATACCTGTAGCAGTGAACTGGGAACCCGTTTCGGTAGAAAAACGGTTCATCCGCTCACCTTTAAACCCATGATGTCTGGTACTTCGGGAGGCATGAGCCTTTGGGGAACGGTGGCTGCAGTTCCCGCGGCGCTGTTGATTGCCTTATTTGCAGAAACACCCGAGGCTTGGCTGATGATTACGCTGGCCGGGTTCAGTGGCATGTGGCTGGACAGCATTTTCGGCGCTTTGTTTCAGGCAAAATTCCGTTATGCCGACGGGTTGATCCGTGAAAACCCCGGGCCCGGTGCCACGCAAATACAGGGCCTTTTTTGGGTGAATAATGATGTGGTGAACGTGGCTTCCAATGCCGCTGTCACCGGAATTGCTGCACTGCTGCTGTATCAGTTCAGTTAATCTTTAATACACACGCCGTTTTTACAAGAGTATCCCGGTGGACATACTATGCCACAGGAACCGCAGTTCTGATTGTCGGTTTTAAAGTCGAAGCGCTCATCGCGATCACCGTCGCAATTGTTGTCGATGCCATCACAAAGTTCATCGGCGGCAGGATTCACTTTGGGATCGTTGTCGTTGCAGTCAAAAGGAATGGTGCTGTAGCCAGGAATCAGAACATCTGCTTCCAGCCAAACATCCGGATTGCCAAAGCCATCGTCGTCTTTATCCTGATAATGACGCACCGCATCCGCGCCGTCGCAGTCTTCATCTATATCGTTTCCGGTGATTTCTGTTGCGCCCGGGTGAACGCTTGCATTGGTATCATTGCAATCACTTGAATCTGCTACAAAGCCCAAGGGAGCAGTGTTGCCGGTTTGTTTTTTGAATTGGTTTCCATAACCGTCTTTGTCTTCATCAGCAAACCAGTATTTGGCGTCAAGCCCGTCGCAATTTTCGTCAATTCCGTTGTTGGGAATATCAATGGCTCCGGGATGAATCAGGTTGCTGGAATCGTTGCAGTCGCGATTGTTCTTCACATATCCTGCAGGTTGAGTGCTTGTCCGCAATACCTTCAGTGGATTTCCATAGCCATCCTGGTCAAAATCCAGATACCAGGATTTCCCGTCCACACCATCGCAGTCCTGATCAATGCCGTCGTCGTCTATTTCCAGAGCGCCCGGATGTATGGTCGAATCCTGGTCGTTGCAGTCGCTGGCGTCGGGCACATATCCATCCGGTTGCAGGCAACGCAGTACGGACATGGCAGCATTTCCATAGCCATCGCCGTCGGCATCCTGGTAGAAACTTATCTTGTCTTTGCAGTCTTCAGGATCTTTTTCACAGGCTGCCACAAAAAGCAACAGGGCAGGCATGAGGAACAATCCTGCAGTGTGGGTAACATGACGAAGGAAGGAGAAGTTCATGATGCAAAAATGAAGTGGAAGTCTTGCTGATGCTCCGTTGCATTCAGGGGCTTTATACACAACTTCACGAGCTGTCCAAAAGATGGTATTAATTTTGACCTTTAAGCACATCATGAAGAAGTTATTAAAGGTTTCGGGTATTGCCTTGGCAGTAGTTTGTATCACGGCCCTTTTGTTGCCTTTGCTCTTCAAAGGACCCATTCTTCGGGCGGTAAAACGATATGCCCAAAATGCCGTAATGGCGCGGGTTGACTTCAACGAATCGGTAAGTCTGAGCTTATTCAAGAATTTCCCAAACCTCAGCGTTGGAATCTCCGATGTGCGCATTTCCGGAGTTGATTCGTTTGCCGCCGATACCTTGCTTCGCGCCGCAAAGATTTCCCTCACCATCAACCTGAAGTCTTTGTTTGGTTCCGGTCCGATGGAAGTTTCCAGGGTTAGCCTGGACCAGGCTTCGGTGTACTTGAAAGTTCTGGAATCCGGAAAAGCCAACTGGGATATTGTAAAGCCTGATACTACAGCTGCCAAAACAGATACTGCAGCGTCCAATTTCAGGCTGGCCCTGGAAGAACTCAATATCAGCAGTTCCGCTTTGGTTTACGATGACCGTTCCCTGGGTTATAAAATGCAGCTACAGGATTTAAATCACCGCCTGAGCGGAGATTTCACCGCGAGCCGGTTTCTGCTCAACACCACCACCAAAGCGCAACAATTTACCATGGAATATGGAGGTATTGCCTGGGTACAGAAGGCATTGCTTGAACTCAATGCCGATTTGGATATGGACATGAATGCCATGCGCTTCACCTTCCGGAAGGGAACACTCTTACTGAATGCGCTGCAGTTGGCTGCTGAAGGATTTGTGGACATGAACGATGCCGACATGGACATAGACGTTCGGGTTCAGGCCCTTCGCCAGGACTTCAAATCATTCCTTTCTGTGATTCCCGGAATGTACCAAACTTCTTTTGAACAAATGCAGGCTACAGGTAGTCTGGCCTTTGCCGCCTTGGTGAAAGGCAGATACAGCGAATCCGAAATGCCGGCGTTCCAAACCAGGCTGAACATCAGCAACGGCAACTTCAGCTATCCAAACATGCCATTTAAGGCAGAACAGATCAGGCTGAACTTGCTGGTGGATAATCCCGACGGCGTAACCGATCATACGATCATTGATCTTGATACCTTTCATGCGAACATTGCCGGTAGCCCCGTCCATGCGTCTTTACGCGTGCAAACGCCGGTTTCAGATCCAAATTTGCGTGCGTCCCTGAATGGGAATCTCGATTTGAGCCGTATTTCCGGTTTGCTGCCATTGGATAAAAACACCCGCCTCGCCGGGAAGGTGAAGGCCGACATCGCTGCAGCGGGAAGGTACAGTGCCATTCAGGCCGAGCGCTATCAGGATTTTACAGCCAAAGGCGGAATACAGGTGCGTGAATTGGTTTATGCCACAGGCACCGAGGATCCTGCACTGCAACTGAACTCCATGCAGCTGGATTTCGCTCCCGAAATGTTGAGCATGCCCGAATGCAACGGAACCTATGGGCGTTCCGACTTCAACATGACCGGTGATTTACGCGATTTCATTGGTTATACATTGGGTAAATCTGTATTGGCAGGGAATCTGAAATTCAGCAGCAAACTGCTCGATGTCAATGAGTTTCTTGGTACATCAGCCCCGGCAGCAAGCTCAGATGCCGACACCATGCCTTTGGTTGCACCGGTGCTTCCACAAAACCTCAATTTGGGTTTGGCTATGTCCATCGATGCATTGAAGTATGAAAATTTGACCCTAAAGGATGTACACGGCATTGCCCAATTAAAAGATGGACAACTGGACCTTACTGGTGTTCAGGCTGGGTTGCTTGGCGGAACCATTGCCATGAAAGGCGTTTATGACAGCAGGAACAGCAGCAATCCGGCGGCAAATCTTGCATTTACGGCCAGTGAAATGAGCATTCCTCAGAGCTTTACTTATTTCCCCATGGTCCGAAAGTATGCACCATTGGCACAGTATGCAAAGGGATTGTTTTCTGCGGATGTTTCACTCAAAAGCATCTTCAGTGACCACTTGAAACCGAACTACCAAACCATGGAAGTGCGCGGATTGGTGCGCATCAGCGAAGCGGCGGTGGAACAGCTGGAACTTGTCAAGAGAATATCTGCGCAACTGGGAATTCCCCTTGCGTCGAGGGCTGATTTAAAAAATCAGCGATTTGCCTTCAACATCAACCGCGGGGTGTTCAGTCTTGAAGATTCTCTGAGTGCCATGCTTCCGGGAGGCATTCAAATGAAGGTGGGCGGCGGAAGTCTGCTCGACGAAACTTTACAATACGGCGGACGCCTGCTCATGCCTGTGAAAGGATTAAAGCCAGATAATTCCATTCTGAATGCATGGCAGCAAGAAGCAGCCAAAAAAGGAATTCAGGTACGCACGCCTGAACAGCTGCCTGTGGACTTCAGTATTGGTGGTCGATTTTCCAATCCAACAGTGAAAGTAGCGCTGCGTACCGCCGCCAATCAGGCAGCCGCAGACCTGAAAGCCCAAGCCAAAAAGCAGCTGGAACAACAAAAATTGGCAGCTGAGGCACGTGCCAAAGACAGTTTAGACCGCTTGAAGCAAGCCGGGATTCAGGAAGCTGAGCGCCTGAAAGCCGAGGCTGCCCGAAAACTGGAGCAGGAAAAACAGGCTGCTGAAGCCCGGATTCAGGAGGAAAAACGAAAAGCAGAGGAAGAGGCGAAGCGAAAGCTGGATGCGGAAAAACAAAAGTTGAAACAACAACTGAAGGATAAACTCAAACAAGGGAGCGGAGGCGGTCTTTGAAACTTGCATCCATCACACGCCTGAGCGGATTTCAGCTCATGCTGTTTTCAGCTTTTTTCTTCTCCCTGATGAACATCTTTGCCCGTTTATTGCCGAAGATTCCGGCCATTGAACTGGCGTTTTTCAGAAGCGTGATCACCTTGTTGCTCAGCGCCGGCATGTTGCGCTGGAAAGGGCAGGGGCTTTGGGGAAACAACAGGAAACTGCTCTTACTCAGAGGTTTGTTCGGTTCTGCCGGACTCATCATGTATTTCATGACCTTACAGAACATGGAATTGGCCTCTGCCGTGGTGATTCAATACCTATCGCCCGTATTTGCCGGCATGATTGCCTGGCTGATTTTAGGTGAACGCTCGCTGCGCATACAATGGCTCTTCCTTGGCATTTGTGTGCTGGGTGTAGCCATGGTAAAGGGCTTTGGCGCGGTGGCAACGTCGTGGTTTTTGGTGGGCCTGGGAAGCGCGTTCTTTTCCGCCTGTGCCTATTCCGTCATCCGCGCACTCAGCGGGAAGGAATCGCCACATGTAATCTTGTTTTACTTCCCCGTGGTAACCTTGCCTATCACCCTAATGTGGTTGCTGTTTTATCCCAATCAGTGGGTTACACCCACAGGAAGCGACTGGCTGCTGCTGTTGCTGTTCGGTTTATGCACGCAGGCCGGCCAATACTTCATGACCCGCGCTTATCAGGCCGATAAGGTGAATCGGGTAACACCGGCAACCTATACCGGAGTTGTGTACAGCCTGCTCTTCGGCTGGATGTTGTTTGGTGAAACAAGCAGTGTTTTTGAATTGCTGGGGATGTTTCTGGTGGTGCTTGGCGTGGTGCTCAATACGCAGGTAGATCGCTTTCAGCGCTGGATGAACAAAGAAAAACCCGTCTGAAGGACGGGTTTTAAGGTTGTTATTTCAGGCAATCATGATTAGGGAATGACGATTTTAATTACTTCTTTGCGATTGTCTGTGGCTGCCTGCAGCAAGTAAACTCCTGCGGGAAGCTGGTTCGTTTGTATCCGTGCACCCTGCACCTGATGTACGCACTTCCCGTCCATGCTGTACAAACTGAGCGACTGCACGGGGGGTGCCGATTCCACTTCTAAGCTGCCATTGCCGTTGTTGCGCAGCTTCACGGTTGGTTGCTCTGGGTTTTGCACCTTGTTTCCGGCTGCCGGCGTAAACCTGAAGACTGAATTTGCCGGTGGAACTGCCGTTAAAGGACCTGCGCCTGACAGGAAGGAGTTGTACGAAGTTGGTGCGGTGGGATTGCCTTTGAGGCCGTAGGTGTTTTCTCCATCATAATCTACGAGGTACACGTATGGTCCAACTTCACCGTCCCAGGAAAAAGGATTGTTTACGCTGGAAGGTCCGTAGTGGTATTCAATGATGCCGCTGCCTTCGTAAAACCAAACCTGGTAACTTACTGAGTCAAAGCCGAGTGTGTCGTAGAGAAATCCAAGATTGCCCCATTCTATTTTAAAGATGCGGTTGGGACTGTTTCCTTCGGTGGTTTGGGCAATAAAACTGGAACCGTCTTTTCTGGGCGTGAGTTCGGCACCGAATGCGGCGCCCTCGTCGTCAAATTCGAATTCGGTAATGGCATATTGACTGTTGCCCCAAACGATGATGCTGTCGCTGTATGCTTTACCGAAATAGGGTATCTGGAAACGGGTTTTGAATACTGTATCCAGAATGGAATTACTGTCTTTGTAGGTGCGCAAGCCGGCGCGAAGGTGTTGGTAGGTATTGGTGCGCAGGCTGTGTGTGTATGTTTGTCCATAAAGCGAGCAAATGGCAAGGAACAAACATCCCAAAAGGCTTGACTTTAATTTCATGGGGCAAATGTAAAAATTATTGTCACTGTGCATACGCATAAAAAAAGCCCCCGGGAACTCCCGAGGGCTTTTTTTATAGCCGTTTATGGCGCTTAGTTTTTGGATATGCGGTGGGTGATGTTCACCAAACCATCGGTGAAGTTCACCAGGTACAGGCCGCGGGCAAAAGCGCTGAAATCGATGGATTTCACTTCAGCTGCATTGTAGGTTCCGAAGATTTTACCGGTCAGGTCGCTGATGGTTACAACACCTTTGTCGGCATTGATTACTTCCAGATTCAGGGTTCCCGCAACCGGGTTCGGGAATACTTCGAACTGAACCAGTGGTTTGCCGTCGTTGTCAAGCTGCGCAGACTTGGTGCGCTGGGTGGCAACTTCGGTTCCGCTGATGCCTTCGCCGGCAACCATCATAGGAGCGGTGGCGTCTTTGTCAATGGCTGCAGTAACATACGCTTCACTAACATTTACGCCACTTCCTGAACGAAGGAAGGTAGCAACGTCTGAAGAGGCTCTTCCACCATCAACCCATCCATTGCTGCTGGCATGATTGTAAGCAACACGTTGTTTGGTTGAGGCCCAGGCGCTGGGAACGTTTACGTTGTGGATGTGGGCGCGAATTGAGCTGCTGCCGCCTACACGCGTAACTTTCCAGTGTTCTGAAGTTACTACGGTGTCAAGTGGGCTGTTCACAGTATTGTCTCCGTTGTATCCGGTAGCGAAATATTCTACTTTGAAAGAAGCATCGGAACCGCTGATGCTTTCCAGACGCAATGGGGCATAAGTGCTTCCTTTACCAACTGGGAAGAAAGTGTACAACCTCCAGTTGGTTCCTTTGGTTCTGTCAATGGTCAGTGCGCCATCAACATAGCTGCTGGCACTGCCAGTGCCGGTGAGCATTTCAAAGGCATTGGTGATTGTAAGGTTGTAAGAACCGGTTTGAACGATTCCATTTGTGAATGCAGGTTTTTTGATGTCCCAATTACTGCCCAAAATTACTTTTCCGGAAGGCTTGTTGAACTGAACAAACTCACCGAATTGTGCACGGGCATTGCTGCTCAGGGTGATGGTCTGGTCGCCGGTGCCCGCAAATACAATCTTACCGGGCAAAGAGCCTGCAGTATTGTTCACAGCAGTGGCAATGTTCACGTTGCTGTAAAACAAGAACTGAGCATTTCCAATGTATGCAGTAGAAGTTGCAGCGCAGGTGAAGTTGCCACGAACGGCGATAACGTCTGAACCTGAAGCGAAGTTAGCTCCCGTGCC
The DNA here is from genome assembly GCA_044360435.1 of Bacteroidia bacterium. Taxonomy (GTDB): domain Bacteria; phylum Bacteroidota; class Bacteroidia; order NS11-12g; family UBA955; genus REEB481. Next base: position 26,205 of record JBIKKI010000008.1, on the reverse strand, counting down.
GCTGCTTGGGTTTGCAGTATTCGGCATGTTTACCAGGAAATTGTTGAAATAAACGGTGTCGCCGTTGTGGGTGAAGCCGTTCATGCTGCCGTTGTTGTCCAGACATACAACGCCATTCTGAGCATCAAAAGATGTTTCATTGGCGAAGTTCCAGCTTCCATTGTAATAGAGTGTGTCGTCATCGGGAGCAACCAACTTTCCGTTGGAAGTAACCACCAGACCCTGGTTGCCACCGTTGATACGTGCGCTTTTTGAACCGTCAAACGTAAGGATGCCGCGGGTGATACGGGTAACGTATCCGAGCCATCCGATTTCCTGCTTATTTACTACAGTTACAATATTGCTGTTACTGTTCTTTTCAATAACCACGTTATGTGCACCTTTCAGCGGAGTGTTTACAACGTAGATACCATTGGCTGATCCGGTGAAGCCGATATTAGGGGCGCCGTTTACTCCAATATAGTGTGTAGAAATGTTGTTGGCCATGCTGCTGTGAATGACCACAGAATCACGTGAGCCAATCATATCGATTTGGTTGTTGTTGCTCCACTCGTTGAAGCTGGCTTCTATCAAAGAAAGACGCTGCAGGGCAATAATCCTTGATCCTCTTCCGGCGCCCAGCGTTTTGATTACGCGCAAGTAGGCGGGAGTGGTGATGTCGCCAGCACCATCAGCCTTCTTGTCCACTTCAATGATGTGGAAATTCATTTCAGTGTTGTTGGTGTTGATGGTTCCCTGTGTATTGCCGCTGAAACGTACCAAGCCATTGTTGTGGCTGAACGTTCCTACTGATTCACGGTAGAAATCTCCACGGATGCTTACAAATGCTTGTGGGTTTTTGCTGTAACCGTCGGGCGCATTAAAGCGAGCGAAGTTGCGCAGCGAAAGGTGCATGATGTCAATATTTGCATTGCTGAAGGGATTGAATTGGCTGTTGCCCATAGACAAAGTACCCCGGATGATGGCATGATTTGTAATCAATACTGAACCAAAACCCATGGTTAGGTTACGCGCCATAAAAGTGTCGTTGGTAACAGCGCCTAAGATTGAACCACCACTTAAGGTAATGTCATTGGCACGCAGTGAACCTGTACCTTTGATGGAAATACGCTTGGTAAAGGTTTGGGGGCAGGTCAGGTTGTTAATCTTCACTGCAGAATTGATGTCGCAATCAAAAGCATTGCCCATAACTACGTTGTCATCGCAATCGGGTACACCTGAAGGAGACCAGTTGTTCGCGGTTTCCCATTTGAAATCCCTGGTACTGTTGTTCCAGGTTTTGGTGGTGGCGATTCCGTCTCCGCAGCTTGGAGGAGGTGCCGCAAAGCTGAACTGTGCTCCGAGAAGCAATCCAGCACATGTGAATAAGAGTTTTTTCATAAACTGATTTTGATGGTTGTCGGTGGCAAATATATCCAATGTTGGCAACATGTGAACAACTGATATTTGGCTTTTTGGAGAATAACTTAAAAAAAGCCAAAACGGAAGCTGTTTTGGCTCGATATTATTGGTTTCATTGGTAATCGAAAAAATAGAATTTAATCCTTGATTGTGCGCGCTGCTGCTTTGGTGCGCGCTGCTGCTGTTTCTTGATTAATGATAATGTTTCAGATGGTGCAGATTTCTGCAGGTGTATGGATTGATTTCAATTTCGGTAGCAGTGTACTGTGCTTCAGCGTTGCTGTGTTTATATAAGTGTTTTGTTTTGTGGACGATGTGTAGGTCTGAGCTTTGAGATCTGTTGCTTGTGTTGTGGATGGGCCGGCATGCCAGAAGTATTGTCCGGCAATGCTGCTCATTCGCTGCGCAGGAAGTAATCAAGAATCAAAAGTTCTTTACCGTCAGAGCCGTTTCGTTTTAATCAGGCAAAAAAAAACCATCACCTGCGTGATGGTTTTTCGTGGGAGCTGAGGGATTCGAACCCCCGACCCTCTGCTTGTAAGGCAGATGCTCTGAACCAGCTGAGCTAAGCTCCCTCATTGCCACACCTGAATTCTTTTTAGGTGTCAAACGGGAGTGCAAAAATACAAAAGCCAACTACATATGCAAATCTTTTTTGCTCATTTTTTCAGACATCATGGATGTCGGGGGTGGAATGATGCTGATTTAGGGTGCTATTTTGCGTAAGAATAGCGATGAATAAGGCTGCACGGTTAAGACGTTTTTTTGCTCGGGTATCATTGGTTTTGTTTATGACCATTCTGGTTTTGGTTACCATCCTGAATGCAGGGCTGTTTTTTTATGGTGAAAAAATAGAAAGCATAGCGATTGAACGCTTGAACCGTTTCTTGAAATCAAAGGTGACGGTACAAAACGTGGATTTGGTTTTCTGGAGCTCTTTCCCCAGGGTTTCGCTGAAACTGGATCAGGTGGTAGTGGGTGAAAGTGAAGCAGTTACGGGTACACCTTTGCTTCGTTGTCAGTCGTTGATGGTAGCCTTTCATCCGATCGAGTTGTTGCAGGGGCGTTATCGCATTCGCGCGTTGCACATGCAAAAAGGCTTCCTAAACATTGCCGAACGTGGATCTGCGGTTAATTACGACATCCTGAAAACAGATTCCGGCAGCAGTTCCGGAGGAAGCGCCAACCTAGACCTCCAGCAAGTGAGTCTTGAGGAAGTAAGGGTGAGGTATCAGGAGCTTGAAGGTGAAACAACCATTGATCTGAACCTGAAGGAATTTCTGGGCAAAGGCGCATTTATGTCGCGCAATTTCACGGCAGAGGTTCAAACGCTCGGCCGTTGTGAATCCTTGGAAATTGCCGGACTGCAATACCTGAAATCTAAAGCATTGAGCATGAACGCAAACCTGGATGTGGAATCCGGAAACAGATTTCGGTTCAGCAATGCCGCTCTGAAGTTTGATCAGGCTGGATTCCTGGTGAATGGTTCCATCATTACGGGCAAAGAGCAATCCATGCTCGACCTGCGGATCAAAGGCCAAAAAATGACTATAGCAGATTTGCTCGGCGTGCTGCCTTTGTCGTGGACGGCCGCAGTGCGTGATTTCCAAAGCAAGGGAGAAATTAGTTTCGACGGGTCTGTTGTTGGTCCAGTGGGCGCAGGCTCCATTCCCAAAATCGCCGCTCATGTGCAGTTGAATAAAGCCGCGCTGATTCCTCCAGGTTCGGCCGTGCAAATCAGTGAAATTCAGGGTAGTGCATTGGTGGAAAACCGCAATGATGAACCGGATATCTTTGATTTGAGTGTGAAGCCACTCTCGTTTAAGCCCGGCAAGGGCAGTTTTGAAGGTGATTTGCTGATGTTGGATCTGAGTGATCCTATGCTCGAGTCACATCTGAAAGGAAGTCTGGACTTGTCGGATGTGCCATCGCTCGCTTCCATGGAAGGTGTTACCGCAGGCGGGTCGCTCATGGTGAACCTGAACCTGAAAGGGAAAATCGCTGATTTTGGAAGCAATATTGGCGCTGTGGAAGCAGGCGGTACGGTGCAATTGCATCAGGCCATGTGGAAACAGCCGGCGAAAAACATTGACATTCAGCAAGCCATGGGAACTTGCGATATCGACCCGTCAAACCTGTCTCTGCATCATTGTGAAGCGTCCATTTCCGGACAAAACGTTCGATTCAGCGGAAGCATGCCTGGTTTTTGGCCCTACATTTTTCGCGACTCCGGTCATCTGGAGTTACACGGTAACCTCGAATCAGATCAGTTCAATCTGGAACCATTTATTGTCACAGAATCTTCGACAAAACCTGCAGCAGAAAATTCCTATATCCTTCCCGATGATATGGATCTGGACGTTTCTGTGCGCCTCGGTAAGCTTCATTACAAGAAATTTGATGCACAGTCCATTACCGGAGTTGCCACTTTCCATCGGGGAAGGTTGCGGCTCAGCAATCTGAAAATGCAAACGCTGGACGGGACATTGCAATTGAACGGTACCTTCAACAAGGACGAAAAAGGGTACATCTGTAAGACCACTTTCAAGGGCACGGACCTAAATATTTCCAAGTTGTTCTATGCCATGGATAATTTTGGTCAGCAGGATTTAACCGACAAGCATCTGGAAGGAAGCGCCAATATCAGCGGAGAAGCCATGATTCCATTCGACCGCGCACTGCATGTGATTCAAAAAGAACTATACACTTACGCAGATCTGGAGCTGAAAGGCGGGGTGCTTAAAAATTACGAACCCTTAATGTCTTTGTCTTCTTATGTGAACGTGGACGAGTTGAAGGAGATCAAGTTCTCCAACCTTAAGAACAACATTGAAATCGCCGACGAGCAAATCAGAATTCCTTCCATGAGCATCAACAACAGTGCGCTCAATATCGAAATTACCGGAACCCATCGCTTCGATAATTACATGGATTATGGCTTTCGGGTGCGCGTGAGTGATGTGGTTGCTGCAAAATATGGCTGGCGTAAGAACAATGCCGAAGGTCGTTACGAAGACAATGGTTCCAAGGGTATGAGCGTTTTTGTGAAGATGGTGGGCTATCCTGACCAATTGAACATCAGCTATGATCGCCAAAAGGTGAAGCAGCAAATTCAGGAATCTGCGAAAAAGGAAAGGCAGGAACTCCGGGAAGCTATAAAATCTGAATTCTCTGGGAAGAATGCCGCTGGAGGAAAACAGCAGAAGCCCGGAGAAACCTACGAATGGATTGAAGACTAAGCTGAAGTTATTTCAGCGTTTCCCATGCTTCCGGCAAGCAGTTTACTACACTCAGGGCCGTCATTCCGGAATCTGTTTCTCTTGAACGGGCGATGTCAGCCGCGCAGCCATGGAGGTATAATCCCAACGCGGCGGCTGTGTTGCGTTGATAACCAGAGGCCAGCAAACCGCCAACAATGCCCGTGAGTACATCACCGCTGCCTCCTTTGGCCAGTCCGGTATTGCCGCCGGTATGGTAACTCAAATGGCCTTTGCAATTTGAATAAACACAGTAGGTGTCTTTCAGGATGATACTGCAACATTCGTTCAAACAAAAACTACTCAGCAGCGCCAGCCGTTCCTGATCATCCTTCCAAGGGCCCATCAGACGCCTGAATTCTCCCGGATGCGGTGTAAGCAGGGCCCGGTTATTCAGGAATTTGACGCTGATGTGCTTGTTGGACAATAAGTTGATGGCATCGGCATCCAGCAATAAGGGTACATCGGGGAAGATTTGCATCAGCTCGTCCAAGGCACGTCCGGTTCGTTCATCGGTGCCCAGGCCGGGTCCGGCTGCAATGGCATCTAAATTCCCCGGAAGGAAATCCGGTAATTCTGAGATGATGTCCTGTCCGCCAATCATACACATGGCCTCCGGTACCTGAGCCATCACCATATTTCTGATTTCTTCGGGCAGCAAAATGGTAACCAGCCCAACGCCGGAGCGCAAGGCAGCTTTCGCCGCCATGATCGCGGCACCCGGCTTGTTCTTGCTACCGGCAACAACCAACAAATGCCCGTAAGTCCCTTTGTGACTGTGTCTTTTTCGGTTGGATCTGAGCTTTTTGATGTCGGTTTTTTTGTACCAAACCGGTCGGTCTTCTCCATGTGCAAATACAGCCTTATTCAGTCCAATAGGAACCACATTGAAGTCCACTTCGTGCAGCGGCATGAGCAAACCTTCTTTGGGTGCTTCAAACGTGTAGGTCTTTGATCCGCGCACAAAATCATGCGTGGTGATTCCATCGGCATACAGCCCTGAGGGCATATCCAGTGAAATCAGGACTTTCCTTCTGCTGAGCCATGAAATACACGCAGCGTTTAATCCTTCCGGAGGCCGGTTCAAACCTGTGCCCAGCAGCGCGTCTATCCACAAAACATCGTCTTCAATGGGCAGGCAAAGGCAATCATCGAACAGGATGAGCGCATCCGGGCGGTATGCCTGCAACAGCTGTTGATTCAACAGGTTGTCGGGACTGTAAATCGGCTGTTGTACCAGGTAGCATTTGGTATCGGGAAAACCTCGTTCCTGCAGCATTCTGCCTACAGCCAGCCCGTCGCCCCCGTTGTTCCCGGCACCGCACAGGATTCTGAATTTGGTGAAGCCGGGAAAATCCTTCAGCACCTGGTTCAGGAACAAGCCTGAGGCCCGTTCCATGAGGTTCCAGGAGCTGATGGGCTCATGTTGGATGGTGTAGCGGTCGGCTTCCCTGATTTGGGCTGCATTCAGGATGTTCATACCAGCACGAGCAATGATCTGGGACAAATTTCAACACTGATCGGACCCTTGAAGAAGCCTGCGGGTTCTCCATCTACATGGATGGCTGTTTTTTTGATTCCGGCGATGTGAAAACTGCTGCCATTGATGACTTTTACATGTGGCGCAGTATGTATTTTCTTGGTCATCAGCCTGAACCCGGTTGCGGGAACGGTGAATAGGCCGGCAGGCTGAAAGATCAGGGCATTCAACGCTCCGTCGTCAATGCGGGCGCCGGGTAAAAGTGTTACGTTGTTTCCCCATTGGCTGCCATTGGCAAAACAAATCATCCATGCGTTGCCTTGCCAGGTTGCGTGTGTTTCTGTTACCTGAAAGGGTTCGGGCTGCAGCTTCAGGTTGCGTGCGATGGTTTGAACATAACCCAGGAGGCCTCGTCTTTTACGGTTTTTGAAGGCATGACTAATCCGTGCATCGTAACCCAGTCCGGCAACATTGGCAAAAAAGTGACCGGCGCAGGTGCCGGTGTCAATGGCTTTCGGTTGCAGTCGCAATGCCAGTTTCAACGCCTTTCCTGCGTGCATGGGTAGTCCTAGATGTCGTGCAAGTCCATTGCCGGATCCCAAGGGGATGATGCCCATCGGAATGCCGGTTTCTTTCAAATGGCTTCCCACGAAGTTCACGGTACCGTCTCCGCCGCAGGCAAATACAGCCGCAGGCTTTTGTGCCAGTGCGGATTCGAGTTGTTCCCGGTGTGCTCCTGATGCTTCCAGTTCAATAAACAGCGGCTCAAACGGTTCGTGTTTCAACATGCGTTCTGCCATGTGCTGAAATCCGGCGGCTTTGCCTTTGCCGGAACGGCGATTCAGTACAAAAACCAGCAGAGGCTTATCGGTTGAAAGCATATTGTAAGATGTTGGCGCCCATTTCCAATGCCTTTTGACGCACGGTTTCCGAATCCTGATATGTGCCGCGGTCCTCCCAGCCATTTCCTAAATCACATTCCACGTCGTAAAAGCATACCAATCGGCCTTCCCAAATCAGTCCGTAACCTTTGGCAGGTTTGCCGTCGTGCTCATGTACTTTGGGAAGACCATTGGGGAATTGATATTTCTGATGGTAAATAGGATGGCTGAACGGCAGTTCCACAAAATCCAGTTCGGGAAATACCTTTTTCATTTGTGGACGCACGAACGGATCCATCCCATAGTTGTCGCAAATGTGCAGGAATCCACCGGCCAGGAGGTAAGCCCTCAGGTTCGCCGCTTCTTCCGCAGAAAAAACCACATTGCCATGCCCGGTCATGAACACATACGGGTATTGCAGTAATTCCGCAGATCCGGCGTCAACAATAGCTTCTTCCTGTGCCAGCGTGGTGCCAAGGTTGGCATTGGCAAAGCGGGCCAGATTGGGCAGTGCGGTTCTCGAGGAATACCAGTCGCCACCGCCTCCATATTTCAAACGGGCCAGTTTGATATTCGGTTCAGCCAATCCGGAAAAGGCCATAATCAGGCCTGAAATAGAAAGGAACCCGATGATCTGCCACACTTTTCGCATACTACCGAAACTCAAAGGTACAACCTACTTCAGGGATAGTTTGACGCCTGCGTAAAAATTGGCGCCCATTACCGGGCCCCAGGCCAGGGCCGCATCAAACCAGGGTAAATAAGGGTTGGCCGCTGAAACTACCGGATTGCGGTCGCCGGCACTCAGCAAATTCTCACCGCCGATGTACCATTCCCAGCCCTTCCATGCTTTGCGCAGTTGGGCGTTCCAAACCACGAACCAAGGACTGTAGCCGGGCCTGCGGAATTGTTCCGGATTGGCGTTGGTGATTGGAATCCTCCGCGGGGAATTGACCTGAAAGGTGTTGTTCAGATGCCATTTTCTGCGGTTTTCAAAGTCGGCAACCAGAATGAATCGATGCGGTGATTGCAGCGGCTGAATCATTCTTCCGTTTTGAAGCGGCTGAATGCTGTTTACCCAACGGTAAGCTGCTTTCAGGTCCAGTCGGCGGCGCGGCGAAAAAATCCATTCAGCCTGTACCGTGCGCGCAAATCCTCCTTTTCGTTCAATGAACCATAGCTCATTGGGGTTAAAATCGCGGTCGGCCAGGATTTGGTTGTCGAATCGCGTTTCAAAGTAGTCGAGCAAGAAGGTTGCAGGGCGGTCCTTAAACTTCAGGTAGCGTGTGTAGCTGGCGCCAAAGTTCCAGCCTCGTTCCTGGTTGAATCCGTAAGCGCGACCCGAATGTGCTGCGTCCCAGGGATTGTACTGCCAGCGCACCCGTCTGTTGCTGATAAACATGGGAAGATGTTCTGCAAAAATCCATGAAGTGCGTCTGCCATAGCCTGCCTGCATGCGAAACAGATTGTCCTTGTTCAGGTCGTAACGCAGGTGCAGCCTGGGCGTGGCTGACCAGCCGTACAGGTTGTTCCAGTCGCTGCGGATGCCGACTACGGCCGAGAAGTTGCCTTCTTTGAGCGTGTATTCAGCAAATGGTCCGGAACTGAACTCGCGCCGCTGCAAGGGCAGGAGCTCAATCAAGGGACTGTTGGCCCCGAATAACTCGTGAACTTGGTCGTATTGAAGGTTCACACCCGCGCGGAACACATCTTCTTCACGCACTTCCTGTTGGTAATACAACTGGTAGCCGAAACTCGACTGGGTTCCTCGATACATGGTAGAATCGCCAAAGTCTGCATTCAGGGTTTCGTGATGCACAGAAAGGATGTTGCCCAGGCTGGATTCATTTTCTTCATTCAAGAACAACCCCAACTTCACAAAACCATCTGCTTTGCGGTCTTTTTGTGAGAAGATATAGGGTACACCGAAATGGTAATGACCTCCGGGTACCAGTTGCCCTGCCTGCCTATTGTCGGCAGTAAGGTTCAGGCTCATCTGGCTTTCCCATTTTTTTTGGTTGATGTTTACCTGATTTCCGAAGAAAAACTTCTCACCCACTGGCACATCCAGAAAGCCGTCGTGGTTCATGTCTGGTTTGCCGCTTTGCAACGCTCCGTGAACCATTCCGGTGTACCAGCTGCGCGGACTCAGTTCCACGCGGTGCATGGCATTGAGTTCGAATCGTCCCATGTTTCCGGCATAGGCATTGAAAAACCAAGGAGGTTCTTTGCGGTCTGTACGGAAGGAATAGTTGATGGCTCCGGTCATGGCTTCAAAGCCATTCATCACGCTGCCCGCACCTTTGGCAATGTTCACCGATGAAATGAATGGTCCCGGAATTTGTCCGAGTCCGTTCACTTGTGCCAATCCGCGCAGCAGCGGAACGTTGTCGCGTCCCATCTGCACATATTTACCGGCAAGTCCCAGCATTTCTACCTGCCTGATGCCACTCATACCGTCTGCATTCGAAACCTCAACCGCAGCGTTGGTTTCAAAGCTTTCCGACAGGTTACAGCAAGCGGCCTTTCGAAACTCTTCTTTGCCCAGAACCTCCAATTGTCCAATGCTTTTTCTGGAAAAGCTTCCCGCATCTGAACGTGCTTTTACCAATACTTCCGAGGTGCTTTTCAGGCGAAGATAAAAGTCAGGCAAAACGGTGTCTTTGGCCATGATGCTGTCGGGTTTAAAGTCGCCACGGCGGGCAATGAGCAATACAGGTAAAGAGTCACAGACCAGCGTAAATCTTCCCTGGGGGTCGGTAAGCACTGTTTTGCTGCTCCCTGCAGCACGCACTTCTGCTTTGCCCGCCGGCATGGGCCGTTCAGCTTCATAAAACACACGACCTTTAAGCTGAACCTGTGCGTCAACAACACATGGCAACAGGAGCAGTAGGCAGAAGATTACTGTCCGCTGTGGTCGTCGCATGCTCCTTCACGATAACGGCAACATCCCGGGAGTTTCTGGTAGGCTTCGTCGGTAGCGCGGAATAATTCAGTATCATGCCCTGCCATGCTTACAAGCCTTTGGATTTGTTCGAGGCTGATTTTTTTGGCATTGAAAGAAACCTGAACAATTTTCTGGTCGGGGATGTATGTGGCCTTGCTGATTCCTGGAACATCTAAGGCCTGTTCAATGCGTTCCTTGCACATATCGCAATTGCCTGAAGCTTTAAACGAACCTTTTACGGGTGGGGCCGCGAGGATGCTGATAGCGTCTGCGACCTGTATGCTGATGAGGCCCAGTACGAGGGCGATGATGATTTTTTTCATGTTTTTGTTGTTGATTGATTTTGGAATTGAAGCATGATGGAACAAGCACTGCTGTTTCCATGTAGAAAACATCCGTTCCGGGAATAATGGCGGAATGGATGAAAGGCTGAAAGGAATGGATGGTATTAAATAATCAACACGCGCATGGCCAGATGCCGTTTGAGTCGTTCGGGCGGATGCGCTCCGGGCAATGCAAAAGAGGGAACATGCGCAACAGCTTTTGGCGAAGCCAGGGTATGCATGGGTTCTTGCATGCCTTCATCCTGGAAGTGTTGTTCAAACCCGATTTTAATGGGCGCAAATACCGGGGCCAGGTTGAAGAAGGATTGATCCTGGCAACAATCGTCATCCGGCGCAACCGGTTTTTCCGTGTTGGGCATGGCACAACAAGATGCCTGAATTTCCGGCACTTCACAACAGCGTTCCTCGCAGCACAGGTGCATGCTCAGGGGCAATAAGCCCATCACCATGCTGGTGCAGAGCAACATGCTGTATGTGGCGAGCTTGCGAAACACTTTTCGAAAATAAAGAATTCACTGCTGAAAAAAACAGCAAGATCTGATTAGAAATCGAGGCCCCAGGTTACATAGCTCATCCCTTTGTTCCAGCGATTTTCAATCAAACCCCAGCCGTAATCATATTTAAGGTAATAGCCGAGCACCCGCGAGCGCATGCCGAAGCCCGCGCCCATGATCAACGGATTTCTGCGGCTGGTCACTGTAATTCGGTAGGCACCACCGTCAATAATTCGGGTATTGAACGGGTTGTCTCTGCTCCAGGGGCTGCTGCCAACCCAGGCAGTTCCGGCATCTACGAATCCGGTGAACATGAAGTTTCTCCAGAAATCTGCGCGTATGGGTTTTTGGTACAAATAAGCGAACAGTGGGATGCGGAGCTCTGCGTTTAACAGCAGGAAGTTGTTGCCGGAACGGATGTTTCGTTTAAATCCGCGCATGTTGCCGGCCAAGGTTTGAAACATGTAAGGCTGATCGCTCAGCAAGGCCAATCCGTTTTCATACTGGTCGCTGCTTTTGATCCAGTTTTCCATGGCGCCGAGGTAATACACGGTTTTTGCTTTTCCCGTGCTGCTGGCGCCACTGATGCGTGCACAAAAGCTGATTTGCCGGTGTAAAGGCAGGTAATATCTGGCATCGCCGCCCCAGGTCCACATGCTTTTCCCACCGCCCATCAGCCAGTGTTCATTGTAGAGTTTCATGCGCAGGCCGCGCATTCTGTTCAGTCCCTGCGCGTCCGTATTGTCGAATACATAGGTGAATCGGATGCCGGTGTATAACTCGCTGACATGTGGTGCGAAGATGGTGGCAGGCCCGCTTGATTTTACCAGGATCCGTTCCTGTCTGCCCAGCAGTGCAACTGTGGCTTTTTCCCGTTCATTGAAAGGGTATTGGAATTTAATTTTCATGGTGGTGCTCAGGCTTCGCTTGAACAGCGCCTGATCTGCCACATCAAAGGGTCTTGCCCTGCGCACCACAGAAATTTCACGATCGAGCCTTTGTGAAAAATCACTGAAGCGCAGGGAAATATCTGATCTGTTCAGGGAGGTGTTTACCCTGATGCCGCCGTCAAGGGAATAGTCTTTCATGCGGTCGCTTATGCTCATCCTGAAATACGGACTGAACATCTCAAACTGCATGATGTCCGCAGGAAGGTAGTTGCTGAAATAGTAGGAGCCTACAATGGAATTGTCGAATTGCGACTGGAAATGGTCCACAGTAAACCTCAGCTGTGCATTGGAAATACTTAGTTTCCCCGATTCGGCAGCGTTGGGTGCTGAAGGTGTTTCTTCTGTGCTGCGGTCCACCAAATCAAATCCGGTCAGGTAATGCACGCGGGCAAAAGCACCGGTGTCTGTAACAGGGAGCACTGTTGTTTGTGCTCCGCTGTCCGGCGCAGGTATGCGGAATCCGGGGATTTGCCGCTGTGCAGGAATGCCCAAAGAATCCAGTTTTCGGGTGAATTTACGCCAGTCCATATTGTTGACTGGCACTTCCTTTTGTACGCCGTCTATTTCGGTGATGAAAATTTTATAGCGTCCGTCAATGAGCAGCAGTTCGGCAAGCAAGTTGTTTTCCAAAGCATAGTCCTGATACAGGATGCTTCTTTTGTAGTTCGTCAGGCTTTTTGGAACAGGGATGCTGTCTTTCCACTCAATTTGCCAGCTGTTTACGATACCCGATACATCACACAGGTACCAGATGTAGTTGTTTCCATAGGCAAGTGGTCTGCTCAGGTGAACATTATTTCCGTAGCGGGTAAGTGCGGTGATGCGCGCATCTGAGTGCAGCAGGAACAGATTACTGCTGTTGCCTTGTTCAAATCCTTGGGAAACCGGACGATTGCTGATGAATACCAGCTGGTCGGAATTGGGCAGCAATCGGGCAGAATGGTCGAAATAAACATCCCGGGTGATTTGTTCCGAACTTCCGTCTTTCAGGTTGTAATGAAACAAGTCGCTTTGTCCGTCTTTATAAGCACTGATGATCAGCGCCTGGTCGTTTTTGTAGATGAAATCATGAACACCGGTAAATCCTTTGATGGGATATGTTCTTTGTTTTCTTTCTGAAATAGAAATATCCCTCAGGATGTACGCACCCCGTTCATTGCTCAGCACGCTCAGGATGCGGCCGTTTTCCTTCCACGCCAGTATTGGATCGTGGTAATCGGGGATTTGGTTCAATACTTTATGGCCACCGGTATAAAGCAGTTTGGTGGTTTTTTGTGCTGTATGGTATAGCCAGATTTTATAAAGTCCTTTATCGTTTGTTACGATGGCCAGGTGCTGACCGTTCGGGCTGATGCTGAATTGTGTATGCCTGAGGTCTTCCAGGCGTTTCGGTGCATTTTCACTTCCCGTGGGAAGGCTCTTGCCAGCCGGTTCAGCATTATACGTGGTTTGGTAGTGCTGATGCCATGATTCTATAAATGCGCCAATGCGCTGCTGGGTTACGAAATACACGGCACTTTCCACGCTGCGGGTGGTGCGTGTCATGTAAATGATGTTGGTCAGGGCATCCTGTCCGTAAACTTCCAGTATGTATTTCCAAAGGCTGTGGCCTGCCAATTCGTATGCTTCATTGCCCAGGCTGTTGAACTTTTTAAACGCGCCGGTTGCAATGGCGTCGTGCATTCTGTTGTCCAGGTCTGCATTCCATTCTTCACTCAGATAACTTTTCAGTCCCGACAAATACCATGGTGGCAGTGCCAGCAATGCGCTGTTCTGAATGCGTTCCTGAATGGTGCCGCCGTACATCATCTCCCGAATCAACACTTCCGTTACGGAAGAGCGGATTTGCTTCTCCAGAAAACCATAATCTCCGGTAAAGTAGATGGCCACCTGATCATCAGGAACCGGCTGGTAACCGGAAGCTGTTGTTTGTGGATTTACATAGCCGATATTGCTTTGTCGGTATTGGCCGAGGCTGTTGAAGAGGAGCAGCTGAATGCTGCCGCTGAGTCTGTAACCCAGTATCTTCTCAATTCGGGGAACGGTGTTTCGGGCAATGTCCATGGCACGCAAGGCAATCTTCTCGCCGCCATCGGTGAAATACACATCGATGTTCTGGTCTGAAACATATTGCCAATGGAACTTCTGGTATTGTACCCTGTTCTGTCCAAATTCCGGATAAAACCCTTGTCCGCCTGCAAAAGCAGGGAAAAGGAGGAGTATGGGCAACAACAGGCGCATGGTGTAATTCAAAGATAAGGTGAAAAGTATGGAACGACTGCTTCAGCTGAAACCGAGCAACTGCTTTCGAAAAACTGCAAATAACCCATAAGCCACCGCAGCGCCAAACAAGCCGCCGCCCAAAACATCCATCGGATAATGAACGCCAAGGTAAACCCTGGAGTAGGCCACCAACCCGGCAACGGCGAGTAAGGCGGCGGCTCTTCCTTTGCGGTAACCCAGCATCAACACACTCAGTGTATAGATGGCGAAAACGTTCGCCGCGTGGCTGGAAACAAATCCGTATTTGCTTCCGGCCGGGCCATCGGGAAGTCTTGCTTGGAGTTGTTCATTCAAAAAGGGACGTTCCCGTTTAAAGCCGGGCTTGAATATCCTTGAGCTGATGCTGTCGGAAAGGCCAAAGGCCGTGAAAGCCAGCAGCACAGGCAGCCATGCCCTCCGGCCAAAACGCTTCCAGAATTGATAGACCAGCCAGGCATACAATGGAACCCAAAACCAATGATGGCTGGCAAGGGACATGATTGGGTCGGCCCAGCGGGAAGCAAGGTCCCGGTTGATGAGGGTAAACAGGCGGGCATCTGTGTGTTCAAGCCACTGAGGAAAGAAATTACCGTTGCTCATGGTTTTTGTGAAACGATGATGATTCTGGGTGAAGCATCGGCTTCGTAGGCTTCCAGCTCCTGATTGCCGTATATGTGCTTTATGGTGAAACCGGCATGTTGATGCATTGCCGTAAGTTGCTCCAGACTGTAAATTTTCACTTGTTCCGTAAAGTGAAACTGCTTTGTTCCGTCTTCCACCAAGATATCCTTTTTGATGAATCCATGGTCGTGATATTTAGATGTGGCAAACCGGACTTTGTTGCGGGTGAGTTCCTGCTTTTGTGGCAATGTTTCCAGCACAGGTGCGGCATTCAGATAATCTTGAATGAATAGGCCACCCGGTTTTAAAGCAGCATACGCAGCATTCAACGCAGCCTGGTCGTCGGCTTCCCGTTCCGTATAGCCAAAGCTCGTGAATAAATTCACTGCAAGGTCAAACTGTTCATGTGCAAAAGGGATGCGCATGTCATGGACAGCGAAGCGCAGGTGAGGACCTTCATTTTCAGAGGCTGCCTGAATGCTGTTGGGGCTGAGGTCGATTCCGCAAACATCCATGCCTGCATCGGCAAGCACTTTGCTGTGACGTCCTTTCCCGCAGGCAATATCCAGAATGCTGGCGCCCTTGGGAACATGGAGCATGTTCAACAACAGGTGTAGAAAGCGCTGCGCTTCTGCATCGTCTCTGTGCTGATAAAGCAAAAAGTAATATTCGGTATTGAACCATTCTTCAAACCAAGCCTCGGACATGTGATGCAAATTACGAGACTTTCGCCGGCCCTTTTGTGCTGTTATGTCTATGTTACTGAAACTTTAAGCAACCACCTCCATCTGTACACATTTCGGAAACATATGCTTAAACATAGGATTACCTGAGCCCGGGAATTTTGTATTGAAATTCATGATGAAGAAAATAGCCAACCTGTTACTCCTGTTCTGTTTTGTCGCCTCTGGAGCGACGCTGATGGCGCAGGGTACTGTTCGCGGAGTGGTACAGTCTGCCGATGGCCGCAATCTTTCAGAGGTGCTCGTTGAAATCAAGGCAGCATCCATTTCCGTGCGTACCGATGTTGACGGAAGGTACTTGATGACCGTGCCCGTAGGGAAACACCTGCTGCAATTTTCAAAAACCGACTTCAATGAGGAATCCGTAAGCATCGAAGTGGAACAAGGCACAGAAGTGTATCAGAATATGGTACTTACCGGTTCTAAGATGATGGAAGGTGTGGTGGTTCGTGTGAAACCCAAAGCCACTGCATCGACTGCTGTAGGAGCCATTCAAACGAAGAAAAACCTTACCCAGCTGGCGGAAGTAGTCAGCATGGAAGACATGAAAAAGGTAAACATCAGAACCACCGCGGATGCACTCAAGCGCATTCCTGGTGCCACCATCATGGAAGGGAAGTTTGCCAACATCCGCGGCATGTTTGACCGCTACAATGCCGGCTACCTCAATGGCGCGCCGCTGCCCAGCACAGAAAGCGACCGCAAGGCGTTTAGCTTCGACATTATTCCGGCCAGCATGATTGACAATATAACCGTCATTAAAAGCGGCACTCCGGACATGATGGGCGATTTTGGTGGAGGCATCATCAGAATCGGAACCCGAAACATCCCCGAAAAGCTTACCCATAACCTGAGCATCGGGTTTCAGTTCAACTCCATCACCACTTTTAAGGAGGTACAGAGTTTTGAAGTGCAAACCAGCGAGCTTTTTGGCATTACCGGCGCCAACAGGCAAATTCCCAATATTGATGGTTCCCTGGCGATAGCCAACCCACAGCGCAATGCCGCAGAAAGCAGAAAGTTCAACAACAACTGGAATTTGAGGAAGGTAAATCCGGGTCCCGGCGCCAGGTTCAACTACACCGTGGGTATTCCGGTAAAGCTCAAAGGCAAAAAAGAGCTTGGTTTTATTGCCGGAATCAACTACGCCTTAACCAATCGCTATTCCGATGGTGTGGTCAATAAGAACGACCTGAGCGACAACAGGGTGTATTCATCGTTCAACGATAAGCTGTACAGTTTCAATGTGCAGAATGGCGCCCTGTTTAATGCTTCCTTCAAAATCAACAACCGCAACCGCATCGACTGGAAAAATCTGTTCAACCTGAATTATGATGCGGGCAGCACTTTAAGAACTGGTACCGCCGATGTTGATAACCAGCTTTTGGGAGAAGCTTACTCCAATCAGGTAACAGCCAACAGTTTGTACAGCACACAACTGCTCGGAACCCACAGCATTGGTGAAAAACAAACTTCTGTGAACTGGATGCTGAACTATGGAAACATCAACCGCAGCGTTCCAGATTACCGTATTGCACAATATTCCATTCAGGAAGGCACAAGGTTTTTGTCGCTGAATGATTTTTTTCAAACAGGTTCCGGAAGGTTTTTCAGCGATTTACATGAACGCACGTTCAGTG
This sequence comes from Bacteroidia bacterium, assembly GCA_044360435.1. GTDB lineage: Bacteria > Bacteroidota > Bacteroidia > NS11-12g > UBA955 > REEB481. The sequence continues at coordinate 9,185 of JBIKKI010000008.1, read as the reverse complement.
GCAGTGTGGATGTGCAGCACACCATCAAAACCGGAAAATTGGTGAACAACCTTAAAACCGGTTTGTTCGTGCAGCGCAGAACAAGGGATTTCAACAGCCGCGAATTTGTTTATGGTCCTGTAGGAAAGCAGATTATTTCCAACCGGAGCATCGGTGAAGATCTGGCTTCAGAAAATCTGCGCGAAGACGGATTGTTCCTGATTGAGAAAACCACAGACGATGCTGATGTATATGAAGCAACAAGCAGTCTGAATGCCGCTTACCTGATGGCCGAACACCATTATCCTTTGTTTGTGGTGAATAAAAAGCCCTACTTGTTGAAGGTGATTTACGGGTTGCGCGTGGAGCAGTTTCAGCAGAAGCTTGAAAACGATTATTTCCGCAAGCTGGGAAGGCCACTGTCCAATCCCGGTGTCAACAACGACCTTCTTCCTTCGGTAAACCTGATCACTCCGGTAAGTCCGCGCAGCAGTTTCAGAACTGCCTGGTACAAAACAGTAAACAGGCCTGAAATGCGTGAGCTGGCTCCCTTTGCGTTCTACAACTTCAACATCAATTCAGAAATTGTCGGAAATACGGAGCTGAAGCGCGCCGAAATCCAGAATTTCGACCTTCGTTATGAATACTACCCGGGCGGTGAGAATATGATTTCCGTGGGTGCCTTCTACAAGCGCATCATCAACCCGATTGAATTTTCACTCAATACCACCCAGCAGCTCATCCGTACGTTTAACTATGCCAACGAAGACCTGGCAACGGTTGCAGGTTTGGAAATGGAAGCCCGGAAGAAATTGGATTTCCTCGGGAAGGTGTTTCTGCCCGAAGTGTTTAACCACGTAACCTTCTATGCAAACCTGGCCATCATTGGTTCCAGGGTTGAATACAAAGGATTGGACGGTTTAACCTATGCCAGAAAGCTACAAGGTCAAAGTCCATACGTGGCCAATCTGTCCTTGTTTTACGAACATCCGCAGTCTGGCATTGTGTTCAATACCAGTTTCAACAAACTGGGATCTCGCATAGCCTACATTGGTGTAGATAAATCGGTTCAGCCATTTGGTACTGATATTTATGAGTTTGGTCGCGGTGTTTGGGATGTTCAGATCGGGAAGAACTTCAAGAAACGCGGAACCTTCCGCTGCACCCTGGGCGATTTGCTGGCACAAAACGCTGTGTTCTATCAGGATTTGAATACGGACAACCGTTACGAGAAGTCCAAAGACAATACGCTGTTCAGTTTCACCTATGGCAGAACGGTTACCTTCAGCTACGCATTCACCTTTTGAACGGTTTCCAAAACCGACGGAAGTGCATCTTGAAAAAAACACGACCAATGGTCGTGTTTTTTTTGTTCACAGGCTTTAACGCTCCCTTAATGAAACAGTCACAAAGTGGTAAAAGTGAGCATGGAGTTTTGTATCGGAAAAGAACATTACTATCAATGAGAACAATAAACAAAGTACTAGCCCTGGCTGCCCTGATGAGCAGCGCGGCTGCTGTTCAGGCTCAATTCTTCACCCAGGTAGGTTATCAGGGTGCATTGGATACAGATCCAGCCAAAGATTGGACGGCTACCGGATGGACAAACTTCAACCCCAAAGCAACCAACTATGCTGCAGCTACCGATACCGTTACGCTGAACGGTATTGATGGCGGTGCTAATGGAAAAAAGGTGATTACAGGTGCTGTTACCCTCGATGCCAGTAAAGTTTACCTGCTGAAAGGCATAATCGTGGTGGCTGATGGTGCAACCCTGACCATTCCAGAAGGAACTTTGATTCGCGGTAAAGCAGACCTTACTGCTTCTCCTAAAAACTATGCAACGTTGGTTGTAGAGCGCGGTGGTAAGTTGATTGCCAACGGTTCTGCCACAAAACCAATTGTGTTCACCAGCTGGAAAACTTCCGGACGTGACCGTGGCGACTGGGGCGGAATCGTGATGTGCGGCAAGGCACCAAACAACCAAGGCGCCGACGTTCAGGTTGAAGGGTTTAATAACGTTGCCTTCGACAATACCCTCGCTAAATTCGGTGGTAATGTTGCCAACGACAACAGCGGCAGCCTTCAGTATGTGCGCATCGAATTCGCCGGTTTGGCCTTCGAAGCAAACAAAGAAGTAAACAGCCTTACCTTGGGTTCTGTGGGCAGCGCTACAAGCATCGACTATGTGCAGACTTCATACGGCAACGACGATGCCTTCGAATGGTTCGGCGGAAACGTGAATGCCAAGCACCTCATTTCATACATCACCACCGATGATGACTTCGATACCGATTTTGGTTGGTCAGGAGGCGTGCAGTTCGCCATTGCCGTTCGCGATTCTTCTTATTATGATTTAACATGGAACGCCACTTCAGGTTCTTCTACCAGCGAAACCTTTGAAAGCGATAATGACGCTTCCGGTTCAGGCAAACTTCCATTGACCAGCGGTGTGTTCAGCAACGTTACCAGCGTTGGTCCGATTCCAATTGGAAGCACTTGGTCTGCCTTCGGCAGCACTTCAAAAGGCGCCTTCCGTCGTGGTGCACGCATCCGCCGCAACAGCCGTCTGAGTGTGATCAACTCCGTGTTTATGGGTTACCGCAACTTCCTGATGTATGATGGTGATTCAACCCTGAACGCCTCCGGTGTTCCAACCGCCAACTTCCCCAATACTGCCAAGGGTATGTTGTTCCGCAACAACCTGATTGTTAACAGTGCCGCAGGTGCTCCTGTAAGCTCCACCGCCAATGGTCTGGTGGAAGTAGCCAGCGCCAACAGCAGTCAGCTGGTTCCTTTTGACACTTGGATTAAAGATGCTTCCAATGGAAACAAAATCAATCCGGTTGCATACACAGCTGGAACAGTACTGGTAGATCCACAAAACAGGGTAGCTCCAAACTTCCGTCCTGTGGCAGGTTCACCAGCCATCGGCGGTACCAACTTCGACCTGAACCGTTTGGCAGAATTTGGTGTGCTGAATTCCGTGAAGACCATCAGCAGCATTGAAGGCATCCGTGCTTTCCCAAACCCTGCTCAAGGTCAAATCACCCTTGGTTTCACTGCCCAGGAAGCGCTTACTGCGGTAGCTTATATCAGCGACATCCAGGGCCGCATGATTGCTCAGTTCGGTCAGAAAAACATCACCGCTGGTTACCAGGAGCTGGTGTTCAACACCACTGCACTGAACAATGGTGTTTATTTCCTCAACATCGAAACTTCGGCAGGTCGCATCAGCCAGCGTATCGCCGTACAGAAGTAAAATCTTCTTCATGGATTGAAAAAGAGGCCGCCTTTGGGCGGTCTTTTTTTTTATGTGCGCAGGAACCCAGTTTTTTATGGGAATGAAAAGAATTTGCCAGATCAGTTGTAACCAACTCCGGTTTTTTTTCGTTTAACCCCCGTAATTCATGACGCAGGAAGAGTACAATACTTGTGTGGACATCCATTCCAATGCATTGTACCGCTTTGCCATGAAACAACTTCGAGACCGTGATGAAGCCAAGGAAATTGTCCAGATCAGTTTTGAAAAGTTGTGGATCAAACACCGCGATGTAGCGGTACAGAAAGCAAAAAGTTATCTGTTCACCACCGCATACCACGCCATGGTAGATTATTGGAGGAAAGCCAAAAGAACCACAGAACTCAGCACCCCTCTGGAACAGCATGCTGCGCCGGAATCCGCTTACCGCGGGCTGAAAGAAGTGATTGACCACGCATTGAAATCGCTTCCCGAAATTCAGCGTACCGTGGTGCTGCTGCGCGATTATGAAGGGTACAACTACGAAGAGATCGGTCAGATAACCGGACTGAACGAAAGTCAGGTAAAAGTGTACATTTTTAGGGCACGTCAGAAAATGAAAACCATTATTGGTTCTCTGGAATCAATTTTATAAGCGATGAACGAAGAAATTGAACTGCGCATTTTTGATTATCTGGAAGGAAATCTGAACGAATCGGAAGCCAAAGAAGTCCGGCAATTGGTTCAAAACAATCCTGAGTGGCGGCGTGCTTATCGCCTGATGCAGCACACGTACTTAAATGCCGAGGCCCTGCAAACGCAGTTTCTGTATCCTGATAAAGAACGCTTGTACCAAGGAACACGCAAACACAGGCGATTTCTGCTGTACTATTCCGCGGCAGCCTCTCTTTTGCTCTGTGGTTTGACGTACCTGTTCTGGAAATCAAGTGCCGCCGATCCTCGTGTTGTCGGGCTTGCACAGAAACAAGAGGTCGAAGCGACCATGCCTGGGAAAAGGCAGTTGTCCTCAATTCGTTCCGGTGTCCGGGCGCCACGTGCAGCTTCGAAACAACTTGCGGAACAGCATGTTGAAATAAATCCTGAACCTCAGATGGCGCTATTTCCTCAGGCTGCCGATTCCTTGATTCTGGCTTCATTGTATGCCCGCAAGCCGCTCTTGGTGAGTACAAGCCTTCAGGGTCCATATCCTTCGGGCGCGGTGCGCTTCATCAATGGAAACTATGTTCCCCTCATGCAACGGCGTTCTTTGTTGCGCTACCGCCTTTTAGACGAAGGTCGCGAACTGCTTGCCTGGGTAAGTGAGCCGCGTCTCCTGCTGGTGCGCACCGAACGTGCAGGTGCCAGAGACCGCATGGAATTGCGTCTGGAAACCAAAAAAATCGGCATCATCGCCACCATCACAGATTAACCCATGAACAACTATTCAAAACCATTCTATATGAAATTCATGTATCCGTGCCTTATGGCAGCCGCATTGGTCGGATTCTCCGGAAGAATTTTTTCTCAGTCCGAGAAAACCGACACGTCAAAACGTGTGAAGGTGATCATTAAAGATGAAGCCAACGATCAGTCCTTCGTCACCGGGCCGATTCATTTTCGTTTGGATGAAAAAGAATCACTGCCCAAGGGCATCCGCGTGCCGGCACCTTCCATGCCTGCCAATTTGCCACCATTAAACCATTGGACTTCCGCACGTTCTTTCTCCTGCGATACCTGTCTGGTTTGGGTGATGGATCCCAATAAACCTTCGGATTCAGCCACCGCTTACCGCCTGATTGTCAATCCGAGGGTATTTGAGTTTCGCTTTCGTGAAGAAGATGAAGCATATCAAGGATGGAGCAGTGATGAAGAACGCTTGCCCGGAGTTGCTGAACCACTGGTAAGGCGCAGTGTGTTTGCCTCTGGATTTATTGGCTTCAGGAGAGAATTTATCATCGCGCCGCTCGTTCCAACATTGAATACCGCAAAGAGTGTGAGTTGCTATCTGGGTATCGCAGAGGGTGGATTGAAGTTGGACCGTGCCGGACACCTGCGCATCTGGTCAGGACTGGGGTATGAATGGGATAATTACCGCTTCGATAATCCTTCCGTGCGTCTACGTGTTCTGTCCATGCCTAATTTGGGAAGCACGCTGCAATTCACCTTGGATACTACGGAAACATCAAAAAAGAGCAAACTGGTGGGTGAATACCTGACCATCCCGCTGATGATTGGGATTCATCAGGGTGAAGACCAGGAAAAAGGATTCAACCTGCTTTTCGGCTGCCATTTTGGTTACCGCCTGAAGAGTTTTACGAAATTTGTTTTGGATAATGGCGGTCGTGAGAAGTCAAATAATGCTTTTGAGATGAATGACTGGAAATTAGCTCCTTATATTGAAGTGGGTTATGGCAACGTACGTATTTACGGAAAGTACAACCTGAACACGCTGTTCCGACAGAATATAGGAAATCCTGCAGCGCAGCAGTTTACCATTGGGCTGCTGACTACATTTTCCTGATACACGAAATGGAAGAACAGAAAAGGCGATCCCCCGGATCGCCTTTTCTGTTTGATTGATATTTATCAGGCGCCAACTTCATTTGATTTCAATGTTTAGCCCTGCCTCAACCTTTACTTTGCTGCATCATTGAACAACATGAACAGAACAGAGTTGCTTGAAGCTATTGACAAGAAATACCGCGACATGGGTCAGGATCCCAACGTGCATTTGTCTGGATTGCTGCATGCAGAACCGATTACCTACTGGGATTATATTCAGGTAGATGCGCTGCTCGGCTTGCAAATCAAACGCACGCAACTGCCCGACGAAATGGTGTTCATCATGTACCATCAAATCAATGAGCTGTTATTCAAAATGATTCTTTGGGAAATCGGACAATTGTCGGAACCAGGCTCCTTAACGGCTGAAAAGTTCAGCATGCACCTCGACAGGGTGAGCCGCTATTTCGACATGCTGGCAGCGTCCTTCAACATCATGGGCGATGGCATGGAGCCTGAACAGTACATGAAGTTCAGGGATACCTTAACGCCTGCCAGTGGTTTCCAAAGCGCGCAATACCGCCAAATTGAATTCGCGTCCACGGAATTGTACAACTTGGTGGATTTGAGGTATCGACAGCAGTTGCCACCCGATGCCGATTTAGAGGATATTTTCGAGTTATTATACTGGCAGGCTGCGGGAAAGGACCACGCCACCGGCGTGAAAAATGCCCTGCTCCGCAACTTTGAAAAGCGATATAAAACAGAGTTTCTGGCGTTCATGAGCCAAAGTAGGCAGCACAATTTATGGACGCTGTTTAAGTCTTTGCCTGAAGCCGTAAAGCAAAACCTGCAACTGCGCAATGCCATGCGTCATTACGACCATACGGTGAACGTTCGCTGGGTGATGGCACATTACCAAGCGGCAGAAAAATACATCGGCGGTGGTGCAGCTACCGGCGGAAGCCCCTGGCAGCGCTATATGCACCCGCGGTATCAAAAACGCATCTTCTTCCCCGAGTTATGGTCTGAAGAGGAGCGCGCCCAATGGGGTGAAAACAACCTGGATTCATACAAAAAGCTTGAGGCTTAAGCCTTTTGCAGCAGTATTTGAGTCTCATGAAAGAGACTTGTTTTTTCAGGGGAATTGTTCCTGTTCAACAGCGAACGCCCTTTACATATACGGATTCCACATGGTTTACGCCAAAATGGTAGGGAATGAGGGCCAGCGAAGGTTTGCCCTTAAGTACGCAGAAATCGGCGCGCTTGCCGGGCGCAAGGCTTCCGCAAGTATGGCTTAAATCCAGGGCGGCTGCGGCATTCAGGGTAATGGCGTTCAGCGCTTCTTCAGGCAACATGTTCATTTGGGTACATGCCAGGCTCATGGTCATTTGCAGGGATGGTCCCGGACTGCTGCCGGGATTGAAGTCGCTGGCCAGTGCCACAGGCAATCCTGCATCCATCAGCGTCCGCACAGGAGTATAGGGCAGGCCCAGAAAGTATGAAGTTCCGGGAAGTCCAACCGGAATGGTATGGCTTTGTTGTAAACAACTGATCTCATCCGGGCCGCAATGTTCCAGATGGTCTACCGATAGTGCACCGTAACGCACGCCCACCTGCACGCCACCGGTTAAACCGAGTTCATTGGCGTGGATTTTAGGCCGCAGTCCATAACGCAATCCTGCCTCCAGTAAGGTGGCTGTTTCTTCTGGTGTAAAGAATCCGCGGTCGCAGAACACATCCATAAAATCGGCCAGCCCTTCGTTGTTTATGGCCGGAAGCATTTCCTCAATAATCAGCCGGATATATGCATCGCGTCGCTGTTTGTATTCGGTGGGAATGGCGTGTGCGCCCAGGAAGCTTGCCTTGATCTGAATGGGGAATGCTTGTTTCAGGCTTTTGATGACCCGCAGCATTTTGAGTTCCGATGCAGTGTCCAGGCCGTAACCGCTTTTGATTTCTACCGTTGTTGTTCCGTGGGCCATCATCAGGCGCAGCCTTGCGCTGGCGTCTTCAAAAAGTTGTTCTTCGGAAGTTTGCCTCAGTTTCAGCGCGGAGTTGAGGATCCCGCCTCCGGCGGCTGCAATTTCTTCATAGCTTTTTCCTGTGATGCGCATGCGAAATTCTTCTTCCCGCGCAGCGGCAAACACCAGATGTGTATGGCTGTCCACCAAACCCGGAATCAGCCAGCGGCCTTCCAGGGAAACCTGTTGTTCTCCTTCCTGTACAGTAAATTGTTCCATCGGTCCGATTTCGGTAATCATGCCTTCGCTGCAGCGCAGAAAGGCATGGTCTGCAAAGGGAACTTCAGCCATTTCGCTTCCTTTCAGTCGCTGTTGGTGATAAGCATGTGTGCCGTAAATCCTGGCGATGTCGGTGAAAACAAGGTTCATGTGGTTTCTTCCGGAAAAAGCTGCAAATTAGCACGGATGACAACATTAGAACGATTGCAGACGCCGTTAAAGCAGGGGAAAGGTGTGTTTATTGCTCCTGGAGCGCAGGTTACCGGCACGGTGGAGCTGGGCGATGAAGCATCTGTTTGGTTTAATGCGGTTTTGCGCGGCGATACAGCGCTGATTTCCGTTGGTGCGCGCACCAATATCCAGGATTTGGCCATGATTCATGCCGATCCGGGAGACCCGGCCATGATTGGCAGCGATTGCACCATCGGTCATGGCGCCATTGTACATGGTGCGCAGATTTCCCATCATGTGCTGGTGGGCATGCATGCTACCGTGCTCAACAACGCGGTGGTGGGTGAATATTCCGTGATTGGTGCAAATGCCCTGGTTCCGGCAGGGATGATCATTCCTCCCTATTCACTGGTTTTGGGTGTGCCTGCAAAAGTGGTGCGCACACTTGGCCCGGAGCAGGAATTGGCCATTGGGCAAAGCGTATCTGATTATGTGGAAAAGGCAGCCGCCTTCAGGCAGTTTTACGCTCAGGGCACCAACAGCAGCCGCGCTGTGGAGTAATGATGGTGTTGCAGCATTAACGTGTATGTACCTGCGGGCAGGTGCCCGGTGCGCAGGCTGAGGATGTCAGATCCTGTGAACGTGCTTTGTTCCAGCAGACGGCCGTTCAGGTCGAATAACTGCAGCCTGATGTTGCCTTTCCAGAGTGCCGGCACGCGAATGCTTACCGTACCGCCCTGCGCAGGATTCGGCCACAGTTGCCATTGTATCGGATGCTCAGGCGTGTTACCGTCAGACAGTGTTCTAACAGCCATCAGGGCCGCAAGTGCATCCACTTTGCCGTAACCGAAGATGCCGTTGGGTACTTTTCCTGTGAACGCATCTTGTTTTGCGCTTTCCTGCAGCAATGTTCGGAGTGTGACAGGCGTAAGGGATGGATCGGCTTCCAGCATCAACGCAGCAATGCCCGCCACATGAGGGGAGGCCATGCTGGTTCCCTGCAACACACCGTAATAATTCCAGGCGCCCTTGATGCTGTCGCGACACAA
>JBIKKI010000068.1:0-12037 GCA_044360435.1 Bacteroidia bacterium | reverse complement strand
CGGTGGCGCGGAATTGCTGGCGGTAGCTACCAACGATGGCTGGTGGCACAACACTTCCGGACACAAACAACACCTGGCATACGGCAGGGTACGCGCCATAGAAAACCGACGTTGGCTGATCCGCAGCGCCAATACAGGCATCAGCGCGGTGGTTGACCCGGAGGGCAAGATCACCACATCTTTAGGCTGGTGGAAGGCGGGAAGCCTGCGTGCTTCCGTTACACTCCGCAAAGAACAAACCATCTTTGTGCGCTACGGAGATGTGATCGGCTTGACTGCTGGTGTGCTCAGCATCGTGTTCCTGTTGCTGTTGCCGTTCCACCGGAAGTTCCGCAACCTGTTGCCGCAATAGACAGCGCGTTACAAGCCCAGTGCTTTATGGATGATGCCCGAAGGTTGAAACAGGTTCAGATTCCACTTGCAGGAAATGCGGTATCCATAACCGGTTAACAGGTTGTCTGTATAATACTGTTGCAGCGCAGCAGATTGAATCAGCGGGAAGTTCAGCGAAAACACATCCTGACCAAACACACGGAAGCTGTAGCACAGTCCGCCCACATAATAGCCCTGCATGCTGTTGTCGGAGTGGCCATTTACGCCGGCATCGAGGTACACAGAAAGTGGAATTGGTCCGGGAAGCGTAGTTTCTGTATTCACGCCCAGCACAAAGCTGTTCGATAAAGTTGGCATGGCTGTGGTGCGGAGTCCGCCCACATCCGGAAGCTGCATGTTGAAGCTGTTGCGCAGGGGCTCATTACGGCGGGTCATGGTTTGGCGGAACATATAATCGCGGCTGCCTGGATTGCCGAACAGGTTCAGCAGGTGCTCGGGCGAGGTGTTCAGCATATTTTCTTCATACAAGAAGGTGCCACCGAACAGGGCAAAAACAAAGGATTTTCCTTTTTTGTGGAAGGGAATACTGCGCAGGTAGTAAGCCGATGTTTTCAGGTATGCATCGCCGCCGCGGTCGCTGCGGCCGTATTCCAGGTTTACAAATCCATACACCGGATTCAGGCTGACCAGGTTCTGGAATCGGTAGCTCGCCATGAGGTAGCGGGCGCGGGTATAGGCCGGGAATGCCACTTGTGTTACGCCGGAGGTGTCGGGCACGCCGTAGCTTGCTTTTTCACTGAAAATGCGGGTTCCTTCCAGCACGATGCTGCGTTTGTGCTGCCTGATTTGGGAAGAACCGTTCAGACCAATTTCAAGATACGGATTCAGGCGGCGGTATTGGTTGATGGCATTGGATTCGGCAGCAGGTGCATAGCTGAACCTGGAACCTTTGATGCCCAACTCCATTAAGTTAACAAGCTTGTGGTTGATGGGCATGCGTTTCTTCAGCCAGGCATAGCCGGTGATGGTTTTGCTTTTAATACCGTACATCGGGGCGATAAGGAAGGCATTTCTTTTCACAGGAAACGCGCTGTTGTACAGGGCAATTCCGGGCATGTAACCATCGTAATGGTTCCAGGCCAGCGGCACGGGTGCGATGAACATTTTAGGCCGTTGCGGATTGTAGGAACCATAAAACAGGTTGAGGCCCGGAAGTTCCACTTTGCGGAACAACCCTGTGGTGCGCGACAGGTCGTTGTAGCGGCGCAGCTCGGTGGTGTTTCCGTATGGATCGATGCGCACCTGGTCGCCCTTTCCGGGAATGCTGAAACTTTGTTTGCCGGTGAATCCATCCTTCCAAACCGCCTGAACCAAGGCGCCATCGTTCATGGTGGCAATCTGGAACGGGCTGCTGAAACCCCTCCGGTTCCGCACGGTTACCGTGGTGGACGAATCGCCTTGGCGTCGGTGTACTTTGCAGATGGCGTAATCGTTGCTGCTGCTGTTGTTCATGAGTGACTCGAACCACCACTCCAGGTTTTTACCGCTAACCTGTTCAAAAACACTGCGCATGTTTCCCGGCAGCGGATGTTTCCAGGCCCAGGAACGGAAATAGGTTTTCATGCAGGAGTCGAACATCTTTCTTCCCAGATATTCCTCCAGGTGTTTCAGCAAAGCCTGGCTGTGTCCGTAAATGATCGATGCATAGGAAAGGTTTCCGTAGGCTTCGGCAGGAAGGCCCGGAGGCAAGTAGTTGCCGGTATTCAGCAAACTGAGCAACAAAGGTTGATTGCTTCCGGAAGTAAGGTCGAACAGGTTTGCAGAATTGCTTTTTTTCGAAGGATGATAATAGCGCACACACAGGTGTTCGTAGTAGCTGTTGATGCCTTCATCCATCCACGGGAAATTCCGTTCCTGTGAACCCAACATACCCTGAAACCAGTTGTGGCCAACCTCATGAACGATGACGTCACGGGTGAGCGACTGCACATTGGTAATCATGGGATATTCCATCCCGCCGCCGCTTTTCAGTGCGGTTTCCACCACGGTACAAACCTGATAAGGATAATCCCCGACGCGGCGCGAGTAATAAGTAAGTGCTTCGCGTAAATCTTCCAGACTTTGACTGCCCGGTCTTCTGTTTGCCACGAGCACCCAGGTTTCTACTTTTTTGCCTGAAAGCAGCGTGCATTCCGCGCGTTTTGCCTGGAAACGGGTATCACAAAACCAGGCAAAATCATGGATGCTGTCCTGGATGAAATGCCAGGTATTGGTTCCTTCAACATCGGTCCAGGGTTTTTCGTCGGCCAGTGCCAGCATTTTGTTGCGGAGCGCGCTGTCCTGTAGCACGCCGGTGGCAGCCACAATGTAGGCTGCGGGCAGGGTGATGCGCACTTCATAGCGACCGTATTCGTAGTAAAATTCACCCTGGTCGAGGTACGGAAAGGTATTCCAGCCATTCACATCAAACACTGCGGGTTTGGGAAACCATTGGGTGATTTGGTAGCTTTTGCCATCGTGGCCAAAACGTGAAAATTGCCCGGGGATTTTCAGGGTGAAATCTACCTGGATGTCTAATTTTTGTCCGGGAACAAGGGTTTGCGGCAGCGTTACCTTTACGATGTCGCGGTGTTCAGGATGATATTCCCAGGGCAGGGTGTTTCCACCCACCGCGAAAGAAAGCGCCTTGTAGCCTCCGCGTTCCTCTTCAGCAGCATAGAAGAATTTATTGTTTGAGTTGCGCACCTGTTGGCGGCCCAGTGCGCTGCCGCTGCTTTCATACGCATTGCCGTACACATGAAACCAGATTTCGCTCAATGGCATTGGCGCGTTGTTGTGGTAAGCAACGGTTTCCGTGCCGCGCAGCAGGTGCAGTGAATCGTCCAGCGCAACGGAAATATTATGGTCCACACGTTGCTGCCAGGAAGACTGAATGAGGGAGTTGCCGGGTTGTGTATAACCTGAAATGGGGATTAAACCAGCAATGGCGCAAAAGAGCAGGGGTTTCATCGTTGCGCAATATAAATTGTGAATAAGTGTTTACCTTAGAAGAACACAAGTTTTATGTTGGACCTTTATGTTTGAAAGGACATGGAAAATCTGCCACCAGATTTCGGTTTCGGATTCGGTGAGGAAGATGCAGGGATGCAGGAATTCCAAAAACTGAAAGAGGACTTCGAAGGAGGTGCGCGGGTTTATTATGCCCAGGAAGAACTGGAGGAGCTCGCCGATTGGTATATTTCCTTATTGGGTTTTGACGATGAAGCTCGTGTTCAGCTGGCAAAAGTATGTGAGCAGGGGCGTGATTTCTACCCGTATTGCGGATACTTTTTGCTTGCATCGGCGCGCTTGCATTTTGCAACCCATGCTCTGGAACGTGCCAGTATTTGTTTGGAACAAGCCAGGATGCTGGACCCCTCGGAGGCAGAGTTATACCTTTTGGAAGGCTTGCTGTTTACCGCACGTCAGGACAAGAAACGCGCGCTGATTGCTTTTGGAACAGCCTTGAACCAAGCCGAGAACAGACAGGAAATGCTGGGCAGAATCAGCGAGGAGCTGTTGCGCAACGGCGACCGGGAACAGGCCATTCCGTTCCTGGAAGAATTGCTCAAAGACAACCTGCTGCCGCCCGTGGTGCTGGATGAACTGGTGACCTATTACCTGGAAACCGATGAGACAGAAAAAGCACTGATGGTGTCACAACGGCATGTGGATGGTGAACCCTATTCCGGTGATTACTGGGTGCAGCTCGGTAATGTGTACCGCCATGCCGGCCTGGATGAAAAAGCCGTATGGGCGTATGATTATGCCATTTTGATTCACGAAGGCGATTACAGCGCCTGGTGCCGCAAGTTTGAAACGCAATACGATGCGGAAGATTACCTGGGTGCTTATGAAACGTATCAGCAGCTTCGGGTGCACTTCAGCCCTGAAGATGTTTTTCAGGGAATGTATGCCTGGGTATTGTATGAAACCGGGCGGCTGGAAGAAGCCCAACGCATTTACACAGAGTTGGTGCGCGGCAATACAGAAGATGCCGAATCCTGGTATGGGCTGGGATTAACGTATCAGTTCAGCGGAGATATCATGATGGGTGTACACTGCCTCACCAGGGCCGTGAACCTTTCTGAAGAAGATCTGGATTACGGGCTTTCCCTGGCGGATTGTTTATTCGAGGCAGGGTTTCCCGAACGCAGCAATAAAGAGTATTCCCGGCTGGCATCCATGTTTCCGGAAGAAACGGAGTTGTGGTGTGCCTGGGCCAAAATGCTCCACGACGCCCATGATTTTATTGGCTCTATGGATGTGGTGAATATTGGGTTGATCCAAATTCCCGACGACCCCAAACTGCTGTATCTGAGCGCAGCAATCCATTACCTCGGCGGACGCACCCAAGTGTCTTTTGAAGCCCTGCAAACTGCACTTGCCCTGAATTACAGGGAACACGAGGAGATATTTAAATTTGCACCGGAACTCAGGCATGTGGGCAGCATCAGTGACCTCATTGCCAGATATGCTCCACTATAAAGCATGCACAACGACATCTTCAAACTAAAGTCTTTACCCATAAGGACAGAAAAACCGCGCACTTCCGGCTTAACCATGGTGATGGACAAAGGCCTCACCCTTCATGAAGCCGAGGATTTCATAGAAAACAACCTCCCGCATGTTGACCTGATCAAGCTGGGTTTCGGAACCAGCGTGGTTACGCCACATCTTGAACGAAAAATCAAACTGTACCAGCAGGCCGGATTGCCTGTGTATTTCGGCGGTACTTTGTTTGAAGCGTATGTCATCAGGAATCAGTTCGAAGATTACCTCCGCATCCTCGATCATTTCAACATCACGCATGCCGAAGTGAGCGATGGTTCCATCGAGATGCCACACGATGAAAAATGCAGGTACATCAACCTGTTGGCCAAGCGCGCCACGGTGTTGAGCGAGGTAGGATCCAAAGATGCTGAAAAAATCATTCCGCCTTACGAATGGATTGAGCAGATGGAAACAGAACTCCAGGCCGGCGCCTGGAAGGTAATTGCTGAAGCCCGCGAAAGCGGAACGGTGGGTATTTTCCGTGGCACCGGTGAAGTGCGCTCCGGACTTGTGGCAGAAATCATCCGTAAAATCCCATTGGAACAAATCATCTGGGAAGCACCTCAAAAAGCGCAGCAGGTTTGGTTTATCAAACTCTACGGTACCAATGTGAATCTGGGGAACATCGCACCCAATGAGCTGATTGCGCTGGAAACCCTGCGCATTGGTTTGCGTGGCGATAGTTTTGATTTCTTCCTGGAAGCCTGAGGAGCAGCGGAAGTTGCATTCAGTAAAGGTCTTTCCACTGCGGAAGCACGTCGCCGGGTAAAAACTGCTCGCCGCTGCACTCAAGCGGATTGGCATCGCGTGCAGCCTTAGAAATGATGAAATCTTCGCGTATGATGGCTTTGCCCGCCACCAGCGTTTCAAAGGCCTGATCGGTAAGCGTTTCGATATAGGAAACCATACGACCCTGTTTTGTCGGGTCGTTTACGATCGCGGCAATATCGGTGTAGGTTTGCGTGCCAATGTGTGTGCCGAGGTATTCACCGGCGCTGAGTTTTTCGCCCACCTGAAATGCCCGGGCGGCATTCAAATGGAAAATGACAAAGCGAAAGGCGGGCAAATCGGTAGCGGTAATTTCAATCTTGCTGCCCGCCCATTCCTGTTCAAAGCGGGTAACCTGTCCTGAAACAGGCGACCAAATGGGCATCGTGTACCAGTTTGTGCTGTCGAGCGGCTGAAAATAATGTTTCATGCTGCGGCAGGTTTCCGTGAAATCGCTGTAATCATGGCCTACGGAAGAGCGAAAAAGCGATACACGCGCCACGCGGGTTGCATCAGTATAAAAGAGCGCAAATTTGGGAATACCCTGTTGGTCCGGATCCCAGACAGTTGCGTTTTTGGGGTTTGGTTCCTGTTCTTTCTTGCAGGCATACAGTCGGGTAATGAGTATAGCCAGCAACAGCACCGTGAACCAAAAAAGATAACGGTTCATATTGGCTAATGTAGCAAGCTGCATGCGCGGGCGCCCCGAAAACACATGAACAAGCCTTTCCGTTACACAAAAACGAGGGGGCATACCGCAGGGAAACACTTCCCAACAGATATTTACCGCAACAAACCGGCTCGGTTTCCGGTGAAATCATGCATCATCTTTCGCTGGAGGATTTATATCAGCTGCATCATGAACGGGTTTATAACCTTGCGCTGCACTATGTCCAAAATGTGGAAGATGCCGAAGAAATCACGCAGGATGTATTTGTGAAGGTTCATGAAAAGCTGCATACGTTCAGAGGTTTGTCTGAGGCCGGCACCTGGCTTTACCGCATTGCTGTCAACACTTCATTAGATTATCTGCGCGCACGGAAATCGGAGAAACGAGCCTTTTGGCTCCGGGTGGTCAGCATCCACGAAAAGAAACCGGCGCCGGAGTCACAAATCCTCAACCATCCCGGAATTCAACTGGAGCACAGAGAAGCGTTGCAACGCCTGTTCCGGGCCATCAACAAACTGCCGGAACGACAACGCAGTGCCTTGATTCTGTTGAAGATGGAAGGATTAAGCACCGAAGAAGCGGCCCGCATCATGGAGCTTACGCCCAAGGCAATGGAATCCTTATTTCAACGGGCAAAAGCACAGTTAAAAATCTTGTTACAACAAGCGAAGGAACATGAATAAAACTCCGTCTAAAATGGAAATGGAAGAGGAACTGTATCTGTTGGAACACATCCAAAGGGTTCCGCATGGCAACAGTTTACCGCAGATCCTGAAACGCATCGAAGCGCGGAAGGAACGCCTGTCGGGCAGTCAGCTGCTGGTGGCGGCAAGTCTGCTGTTTTTGTTGCTGAGTGCCGACCTGCTGGCCGCCCGAATGTCGAAAAAAACAGCACAGCAGCAGCAACTGAACAGCCTGTTGCCTCAAACCGAAATGCTGATGTACGATGAGTAAACTGCGTTTTTTTCAACTGCTCGCCCTGGCCTTGTTGTGTGGCAACTTATTGCTGTTGTGGTTCCATTTTTCTGGAAGACGACAGCACCACGAAGGCCCGCGCAATGAAATCATCCGCCGCCTGAACTTAGATCAGGCGCAAGTAATGCGTTACGATACACTCATCGCGCAACACCGAAAACGTTTGTTTGCCCTCGATGCACAGCTGCAGGCCCAGCGGAAAACCCTTTACGGAACCGTGGGCAAGGGCGCGAATATTGATTCATTGCTGCCGGCCCTGCACCAAACACAAAGGGACATAGAACAGGTGCACTATGACCATTTTCAGGACATCCGTGCCTTGTGCAAGGCAAACCAAATTCCTTTATTCGAACAACTGACCCAAGATCTTGCAGCCTTGTTCGGTCAGCGGAAACACGGGCGGCCATGAGGTTGCGATTGCTGTTGCTGGTGTTCCTGTTCCCGTTGTGCAGCCACGCGCAGCAACAAGTTTCTGTGCAACCGCATTGGAATGGCACCGTCCTGGATTCGGGCAGCTGGTTTCCTGCTGCACTTCCAGGCGACAGCGTCCGAATAGATGTGCTTCGTTTTTATCTGGGTGTTTTACCTTCTGGCGCAGCCGAAACCACAAAACAATATCTGCTTGATTTTGCCCGGCCGGAACGCATGAGCTTCTTGACAAACCAAGACAGATTCCGGGTTTTGTTGGGTGTGGACAGCCTGATTCAGGTTTCCGGAGCGGCAGGCGGCGATTTGGATCCATCCCACGGCATGTACTGGACCTGGCAAAGCGGCTATATTCACCTGAAGGTGGAAGGTGTGTTTCATGCGGCTGAAGGTGCTGAAATCCCCTTCAACTACCACATTGGCGGGTTTGAAGGAAAACAGAACACCTTGCAAACCATCAGCATCGACAGCACCGGCATCCTGAAACCAAACCTGGCGTATTTGTTTGCCATGCTAAACCCGCGTAATCAGCCCATGGTGATGAGTCCTGGTGCGAAAGCAGTTTCTATGGCGCAATTCTGGAAAGACTGTTTCACCGCAAAGCCATGAACATCCGTCAGCGATTGGTAGTCGTATTCTTACTCGCTTCTGCATTTGTTTTATACCCAAATTACGATTTAACAATTCCGGCATATTTCCCGGCGTTGAAGTATCCGCTGAAGCAAAACCCCTTACAGTCCGAGGCGATACAACTGGGACGGCTCTTATTTTACGATCCGATGCTCTCTGCCGACAGCAGCACTTCCTGCGCCAGCTGTCATTCATCGTATAATGCCTTTGCACATACGGACCACAAGCTGAGTCATGGCATTGGCGATCGGGTGGGAAACAGGAATGCACCCGCCTTGTTTAACCTGGGCTGGCAGCCGCTGTTCATGTGGGACGGCGCGCACCGCAACCTCGACATGCAGGCATTGGCACCCATCAGCCATCCGAAGGAAATGGGGTTTTCCATTGTCGGAGTAGTGCAACGCCTTCAGGGCACGCTGCAGTACCGCGGACAGTTTTACCGCGCCTATGGCGACAGTGTTGTTACCGGGGAAAAAGTGCTGAAGGCGCTGGCGCAGTTTCAGCTCACACTGATTTCCGCAGGGTCGAAATACGACAAAGTGCGGCAAGGGCAGACTGCGTTTACGGAGCAGGAAGCCAAAGGTTATAAGCTGTTTCTGAAGCACTGCAACACCTGCCATACCGAACCTTTGTTCAGCAATTACCGCCTGGTTTCCAATGGACTTCCGCCCGATCCGGTTTTACAGGATTCCGGCAGGATGGGCATTACCGGGAAAGAAGAAGACCGTTACCGTTTCAAAACGCCCTCCCTGCGCAACCTTTCCTATACCTTCCCCTATATGCACGATGGCCGTTTTCAAACCTTAAACGCCGTGCTGAACCATTACAGCAACGGCATATCTGAAGCGGCAAAACCGGATCATTCCATTCGAGGCCCCTTGCTCCTGAGCGGTGCGGAAAAAGTGGAACTGATCAGCTTCCTGCGCACGCTGAACGATTCAGCTTTTGTGTTCAACAAGGCGCATGCCTTTCCGATGGACTTAAGAACCTTTTGGAAGAAATGATCAAACGAAGGAATAAGCCACTCCTTTCGTCTAAATTTAATAATCCAAATATGAAACTGAACTACATCAAATTACCTCTGCTGCTTTTGCTCACCGCAAACCAGCTTCAGGCGCAAGGCCCGGCCATTACTTCCTGGCTGCAAAACACCACCAAAACCGGATCGTATTATAAAGCCGGCAACAGCACCACCATTGCCAACAACATCCTGGTCAACTGCCAGAAGGTGGAATATTCTGCCGATTGGGTATATGTAAGCACCCGCGGCATTCCGGCCTATCCCACGGGACCTTTCCAGGATGGAAATCCTTCACAGGCATCGGACCAAAACGGAATCTTCAAGTTTCCGCTGAAACCGCAGCAAAACACGGGCACTTCAACCGCCACCACGGGAGGCAATATAGGCCTGTTTATCAATGGTGTGGCCTTGTTTGACTACCGCGACGGTGTGGCTTGGAATACCTCAACCAACGCCCTTTGCGGTGGTCCCGGAAATCCGCCTTGTCCGGGCGGCCCCGGTGCAGCCCAAAGCTGGAACCGCGACGCCATTCCGGCCGAAAAGCCCGGCTTCGACTGCAGCAAAGGACATCCGGCCATGGGAAACTACCATCATCACCAAAACCCCAGTGCCTTCAAACTCGACAAAAAGGTGATTTCCACCGTGTGTAACCTGTATGATGCAGATGGCTTGTATGTGATTGACACCACGAAACATGCACCGTTGATTGGCTTCGCGTATGATGGTTTTCCCATTTATGGAGCCTATGGCTATAAAAATGCCGACGGAACCGGTGGTATTGTGCGCATGAAGTCCGGTTTTCAACTGCGTAACATCAGCGTGCGCACCCACCATGCCGATGGTACGGATGTTCCCGATGGACCTATGGTGGGCGGCACGTATCCGCTGGGCTATTTCCGTGAAGATTATGAGTTTAAAACCCATCCCGGAGAAGCAGATTATCTGGATGAACACAACGGACGTTTCTGCATCACGCCCGATTATCCTCAGGGTATCTACTGCTATTTCGCCACCGTTGATGCCAACCATAATTCAGCCTATCCCTATGTGGTTGGTCCCACGTTTTACGGAGTAAGAACAGCAGCCAAGGTTACGGCTGTGGGAGAATCCACTACCGTTTATACACCTTCATCCACTGGATTAACACCTGCGGAATTTGGCGCGCTGAACATCCGCATGTTTCCCAATCCGGCCACTGATTTACTGGCCGTACAGGCTGGTGGTTTGGTCAAAGAAGATCTGGATCTGTACCTCTTGGACGCAACCGGGCGACAGGTGATGCAAACGCGCATCAACAAAGGCCAGACGATTGCTTATTTCGACATGCAGACGTTGTATCCCGGAATGTATGTATTGTGTGCCCGCAATGGGAAACAGGAGTGGTCGCAGCAGGTGTTGAAGGTGGAATAAGAAATGCGGGACTCCCTGCGGTCGCAGGATGTCCTTCGACAAGCTCGGGATGACATGATTCTGGGACTTAACTTCGCATTATGCGCTTCTTGTTCAGCATCATGTTTTTTGCCACGGTATCGCTGCACGCTCAGGTAGATCCGGATTGTTATGTAACCAGAGAATACCTGATTGCGGGCTCACACACCGATTATCCTTCAGCCCTCAAACAGGCCCAAAAGGTGGCTGCGGCGAGTGGCTACGAGCTGGATCTACGCGGATTGAAGCCTGTCGCAGGTATGGGTTTAAGTTTTGACGATTCCTCCTGCATCGAAGATTATAGGGAAGCGCCGCCCTGTTATATAGCCCGCGGCCGCTTCGACGAAGGCGTGTATGTAAGCGTTGAATATTCCACAGCGTATGAAGGCTTCAGGCCCGGGTACTACATTGTGGTAGCCGCTTCCGCAAATCTGGAAAACACCATCATTGCTCCTGCTTTAGCCAAAGTGCGCGGTATTGTTCCTTCCGCGTATGTGAAGAAGAGCAAGGTGAATATGTGCTGCATGCATTGAGCGCTCAGCGCAGCATGGCATCGGTAATTTCCCGCTCAAAATCGCGGAATACTTCGCGCAAATCACTTTCGCCGTTGGTGCCGTAGTTTACAAAAAACGTCATGATGGCACGGCGTTCCGGGAACCAAAATAGGTTGGCACTGTAGCCCAGATCTCTTCCGGTATGGCCTACGCCGTAGGTTTGCATTTTGGTGAATTTCTTGATGGCTCCGGCTCCGGTGAAGAAATCTTCGTCTTCCTGAACCCATTGCTGCATTTCATCCAGTGAAGCCTGGCTCAGCAGGGTCTTTTCGGCAAACAGGGCGCGGTGGAAGCGATGCAGGTCATACACATTGCTGAACACGCCGCCATATCCGTTGCCACTCCCCGTGGTGAGGTTGCTCACATTGCTCAGGCCACCATTGCTGTGCAGGTCGAAATACCCTTGCGCGGCGGAAGAGGGAATTTCATCATGTCCCTGATAATAGGTACTTGTCATGCCCAGCGGTTCCCAGATCATGTTGCGGAGCATTTCCGCGTGGCTGCGCCCGGTGGCCTTTTCCAGACACAGAATTACCAAAACAGTATTGGTGTTGCTGTAATAGGCTTTGTATGTATCCAAAGGATAGCCGGGTTTGTCGTACGCAAAAGGCAACAGGTCGCTGGGCGTCCAGCGTTTAA
>JBIKKI010000007.1:0-36065 GCA_044360435.1 Bacteroidia bacterium | reverse complement strand
GTGTTCCGGCATATCTGTTTGCGTGAGCACCTGGGTCAATTGCCTGCCGCGATCCGTTCTGAAATTGAAGAACACCACGGCATCGCCGGGTTCCAGCCTGCCTTCGCCGCCGGGCACCACCAGCGGATCCATGAATTCGTCGGTAATTCCGGCAGCATAGCTGTCCCGCAGCGACTGCAACCAGTCTGTACAGGCCTGGCCCGTGCCATCAACCAACAGATCATAGGCTTTTTTCACACGCTCCCAGCGCTTGTCGCGGTCCATCGCGAAATAGCGCCCCACCAGCGACACCAGTTTTGCAGGCGTATCTGCCGTGCGCGCCAGCAGCTCCTTCACAAAACCCTCACCGCTTTTGGGATCGGTATCACGGCCGTCGAGAAAGCCGTGGATATACACTTTTTCCAGGCCCTGCGCTTTGGCTATGTCGCACAGCGCAAACAAATGCTCGCTGGAAGCATGCACGCCGCCATCGCCCAGCAAACCCAGAAAATGCAGTGCTTTGCCTTCCCGCTTCACCTTGTGCATCGTTTCCAGCAATTGCGGATGCTGCGCCAGCTGCCCATCGCGAATGCTCTTGTTGATGCGCACCAACATCTGCCACACCACGCGGCCTGCGCCGATGTTCATGTGGCCCACTTCGCTGTTGCCCATTTGACCGTCGGGCAGTCCTACATGTTCCCCGTGGGTCCACAGCCGCGTATGCGGGTAATGTGCGGTAAGAGCATCAGTAAACGGCGTATTTGCTTCCCACACAGCGTCGCTGTGGTCGTGCTTGCCAATACCGAATCCGTCGAGGATGATGAGCATGGATTTACGGGTGGACATGAAGCTGCAAAGGTAAACCGCTGCCTTGTTTTTTGGGGCGCCTGATCCTCGCCTTCCGGGTTCCGTGCTGCGCACCGCTCCGCGCCTCCAGTCTCGGGGCGCAACTCCGCGCAGCCCGTCAAAAAGGTAGACTTCCTGGAAGCGGTGTTGGGCAACTTGAAAAACATCGAGGTTTTATCTGCTTATCAAAACCGAAGTTGTGTGAGGACAACTAACGCCAGCAGCAGCGTCTTTTCGGCAACCCGGGAAGCCGCGTTGGGCTTTTAGGAAAGCCGCCGCAAGGTTGCCGGTACTTAAATTATGTTTGAACACGTGAAACGGGTACTCATTATAGGTGGAAGTTCGGGGATTGGCGAAGCTTTGGCCCGTGTCATGTGCGCGGCCGGACAAGAGGTGCTGACCACGGGCATCGAACCCGACAAGATTGCCAAACTCAACACAGAACATCTGCATGGCCTGAGTGCCGTCATTTTTGACGCTGCTTCGTCCGATGCGACCCTGGAACTAAAAGCCCTCCTGTCCGGTTTCGGACCCATTGACTGCATCGTGTACAGCGCCGGCATCGGACAGCTCAACCGCGGCCAGCCCGCCGACATACAAAACCGAGCCAACCAAGTGAATGTGCTGGCCTTTACCACCGTGGCCGACTTTGCCTGGCGATATTTTGAGCAACAAGGGCACGGGCAATTTGTGTGCATCAGTTCCCTGGCCGGGCTGTTTGGCTACCACAAGGCACCGGCCTACCACGCGGCCAAATCATACCAGATTAACTACCTGGAAAGCTTGAGGCAAAAGGCTTTCCATTCCGGAAAGCCGATTTACATCACCGACATCCGCCCGGGATTTGTGACCACCGGCATGACCGAAGGGAAAAAGCTGTTTTGGCCAGTGAGTGCTGCACAAGCAGCCAATATCATATACAGACACATAGAGCGGCACCACGACATTGGCTATGTTCCGGGACGCTGGTGGCTGCTGGCCGGCCTGCTCCATCTGCTGCCATCCTGGATCAGGAAGAGGTTTTGAACGAAGTCTCCTCCATTCAATTGTAAAAGAATTTCAAGTCAAGAAACAGAAGCATAGTTTCTTTATTTGGAAACTTCTATTAGCTTCGAATTTCTTTATGATGATTTATGCGATTTTTCGAAACTTCTTTTTTGCCCGAGGCAGAGCATTTCATTTCTCAACTGGACCCTGGAATGATAAAAAAATCTTATACAACATTGACCTCGCTGAACAAACCAATAACGTCAGATTATTCAAGAAAATCAGACAGGATATCTGGGAATTTCGCACCAAATATGGCGGACTTCAAATTAGGCTGCTCGCATTTTGGGATAAGACAGACAAACAGGAAACCTTGGTAATTGCTACTCACGGCTTTTTGAAAAAAAATAGATAAAACACCGGGCAATGAAATAGAAAGGGCTGAACGAATGATACAACTATACTTCGAAAACAAATCCAAAGCCTAAACACATGACAAACAAAGCACCAAAAACCAAAACGCTTGCCGAGATGAAAGACCGCTATATCGGCAAAATCGGAACTCCGGCACGTGATGAATATGAATATGAACTCAGTATGGACGTTATAGGAAAGATGATTAAAACGGCCCGACAGGAAAGAAACTTGACTCAGGAGGAGTTAGGGAAAATGGTAGGTGTAAAAAAAGCACAGATTTCCAAACTTGAAAGCAGTATGAATAGCGCAACCATTGATACCATCCTGAAAGTATTTCGTGCATTAAAGGCTGAAATCCACTTCAACGTAAAACTCGAAGACCGCTTCCTGAAACTGCTCTGATTTCTTCTTTCATCCCATTTCATTACCTCATGTCCCCCGCTGAAAACGCCATCACCGATTACATCAATACTTTTCCCGAACCTGTTAAGGGCAAACTGCTGGAATTGCGAACGATTATTCGTGCCGCGGTTCCGGAGGCCGAAGAATGCATCAGCTACGGAATGCCCGCGTTGAAGTGGCATAAGGTGCTGGTGTATTATGCAGGCTGGAAATCACATGTCGGGTTTTATCCCACGGCAGAGCCCATACGGGTATTCGCACAAGAATTACTTCCCTACAAAACCTCGAAAGGCGCCGTGCAATTCCCATTGGATGCTCCTTTGCCGCAAGCACTGATTACCCGGATGATTTTATTCAGGAAAGAAGCAATGCTGCACGCCAAAAAGAAATGACACATCAATAAAAAACATAAATTCGCCCTGCTGAACAAGCGTGCGCACATATTGCTCCTGTTGATTTTTTCGCTCTCAGGGACGGAGTTCGGTCAATTGCTGCGCCTGCCTTTGCTGGTCAATCATTACCTCGAGCATAAAATAGAGCATAGCGACCTGAGCATTGGTGATTTCTTACTGATTCATTACAGCCAACAGCATCAGGACGGTGCCAATGAAGAAGACCGTCAGCTTCCTTTTAAATCGCATCTGGAATGCGCGAAATTGTTCAGTATTGCTTCGCCCTTCCCAAACAGTGTGAACCTCTTGATTCCATTAACACCAGAAGGAAGCATGAATATGCCGAGTGCATCTACCCCGCTGAGCGCCGGCGTGCGCACCATGATCTGGCAACCTCCGCGCCACAGCTGAACGAATCGTTTTTCCGGGCGCTTGAAGGCCTTGCCTTGGCCACACCAGGGGACAATCCACCCCGTTCAAACAGGATTTTATTATTTAAAAGAACATGCTGAATCAAATTATTGGTTTTTCCATCAGGAACAAACTCATCATAGGACTATTCACCCTGGCCCTGATTGGCCTGGGCATTTATGAACTGCGCCGGCTTCCCATAGATGCCGTACCAGACATTACCGACAATCAGGTGCAGGTAATCACTGTTGCCCCCAGCCTGGGCGCGGGAGATATCGAGCGGCTGGTCACCTTCCCCATTGAACAGGCCAACAGCAACATCAGCGGGATCAAAGAAATCAGAAGCTTTTCCCGCTTTGGCCTTTCGCTCATTACGATTGTGTTTAACGACGAAACGGATGTGTACTGGGCCCGTCAGCAGGTAGCAGAACGCCTGCAACAAGTGCGGGCAGAAATCCCTGAAGGCGTAGGGAATCCCGAACTTGGGCCCATATCTACAGGACTTGGGGAAATTTACCAGTACATTGTAAAAGCGAAACCCGGCTACGAACAGCGCTACGACGCCACTCAACTCCGCACCATCCAGGACTGGCTGGTGCGGAGGCAACTGCTGGGTGTAGCAGGTGTAGCTGAAGTGAGCAGCTTTGGCGGAAAACTGAAGCAGTTTGAAGTCGCCGTGGATCCGACGCGGTTGCAGGCGCTTCAGGTGAACATCAACGAAGTGTTCGATGCACTGAACCGCAACAATGAAAATACCGGAGGCGCTTACATTGAAAAAGGCCCGACTGTACTGTTCATTCGCAGCGAAGGTCTGATCGGAACAAAGGATGACATTGCCTCCATTCCCATCAAAAACACTCCTGGCGGAAGGCCCATCCTGATAAACGACATTGGCACGGTGCAGGAAGGCCATGCCACCCGATTTGGCGCCATTTGTTACAACGATCAGGGAGAAGCGGCCGGCGCCGTGGTGATGATGCTGAAAGGGGCCAACAGCAGCGATGTGATTCAAAAAGTAAAAGCGCGCATCGAACAGATCAAGAAAACCCTTCCCGAAGGGGTGGAAATCGAGCCCTTCCTGGACCGCACCAAAATGGTAAACCATGCCATCGGAACGGTAGAAAAAAACCTGCTTGAAGGCGCACTGATTGTGGTGTTTATCCTGGTTTTGTTTCTCGGACAACTGCGCGCCGGCCTGTTGGTAGCCTCGGTTATTCCGCTGTCCATGCTGTTCGCCGTCATCATGATGAACGCCTTCGGCGTGAGCGGCAACCTGATGAGCCTCGGCGCGCTGGACTTCGGGCTGATTGTGGATGGTGCCGTGATTATTGTTGAAGCAGTGATGCACAGCCTTTCGCACAGCAGGCGCTTCGTTGGCATGAACAAACTGAGTTCAGCCCAAATGGACGAAACGGTACACCGTTCTGCAGGCCGGATGATGAACAGCGCGGTGTTCGGTCAGCTCATCATCCTGATTGTGTATTTGCCCATATTCACCCTGCAGGGTATTGAAGGCAAGATGTTCAAACCCATGGCCCAAACCGTTGCATTCGCCTTGTTGGGCGCATTCTTGCTTTCGCTGACCTATATCCCAATGATGAGCGCACTGCTCCTCAGCAAAAAATTAAACCATCAGCCCAACAGATCAGAGCGCTGGATGAATGTGCTGAGTTTGAAGTATAAATTCCTGTTGGCCAGAGTTTTACGATTTCCTAAACTGGTTCTGGGTAGCGTGGCCTTGTTGTTTCTGCTGGCTGCATTGTTGCTTACACGTATGGGTGGCGAATTTATTCCCGCCCTTGAAGAAGGAGATTTTGCCGTTGACACCCGAGTGCTCACCGGAAGCAACCTGAACACCAGCATCGAATACACTCAGAAAGCCGCAGCGCTGTTGTTAAAAACCTATCCCGAGGTGGAAAAAGTGGTGACCAAAATAGGAAGCGGTGAAGTACCCACCGACCCCATGCCAATGGAAGCTGCGGATATGATGGTAATCCTGAAAGATAAAGACGCTTGGACCAGTGCCAAAGGATTTCCTGAACTCGCGGAAAAAATGGGCAACACCCTGTCGGAAATCCCCGGAATCACCACCGGATTTCAATATCCCGTGCAGATGCGCTTCAATGAACTGATGACCGGGGCCCGACAGGATGTAGTGTGTAAAATTTTCGGAGAAAACCTGGACACGCTTGCGGCTTACGCCGAAAAACTGGGCGCGCTGGTTCAACGTGTTCCCGGCGCAGCCGATTTATATGTAGAACCCATCACAGGCATGCCCCAGCTGGTGATTCGGTACAAAAGGGAAATGCTGGCGCAATACAACCTGGACATTGCCGCGCTGAACCGCACTGTTCATGCAGCCTTTGCCGGACAGGAAGCCGGAAAAGTTTATGAAGGAGAACGTCGCTTCGGCTTGGTGGTCCGACTTTCGCCAGATGCCAGAAGCAATGCTGAAGACATCGCCAATTTGCTGGTTCCCACCGCCACAGGACAACAGATTCCCTTGCACCAGGTCGCAGATGTTCAGGTGGTCAACGGACCCAACCAAATACAACGCGAAGACGCCAAACGCCGCATCGTGGTTGGGTTCAACGTGCGCGGCAGGGATGTTCAGAGCATCGTTCAGGAATTGCAGCAAAAAACCGAACAGCAATTGCGCCTTCCTTCGGGCTATTACGTTACCTATGGCGGTGCGTTTGAAAATCTGGAAGAAGCCAAACAGCGCCTGTCCATCGCCGTACCTGTATCACTGCTGCTCATCTTCATCCTGTTGTATTTTGCCTTCAGCTCCATCAAGCAAGGCTTGCTCATTTATACAGCCATACCACTGTCGGCCATTGGTGGCGTATTCCTGCTGTCGCTGCGCGGGCTTCCTTTCAGCATCAGCGCCGGCGTTGGTTTTATTGCCCTGTTCGGCGTAGCGGTGCTGAACGGTATCGTGCTGATTGCGGAATTCAACCGCCTGAAAGAAACCGGATTGAACAACCTGCCCTACATCGTGCTGCGCGGCGCAGCCCTGCGCCTCAGGCCTGTGCTGATGACTGCCACCGTGGCTTCGCTGGGCTTCCTTCCCATGGCGCTGAGCAACGGGGCAGGAGCCGAAGTACAAAGGCCATTGGCCACCGTGGTGATTGGCGGTTTGCTGCTTGCCACCCTGCTTACCCTTTTTGTGCTTCCATTGCTGTACATCCTTTCCGAAAAAGGCTTCAACTTACGCGGCAGCAAAGCCCTGCAAGCCGTTCTGTTGCTCTTCCTGAGCGGTGGAAGTCTTTTTGCCCAGTCGCCAGCGAGCAATATCGGTTTACAAGCCGCCCTGGATTCAGCATTGAAAAACAGCTTCGAGATGAAAAATGCGCGATTGATGATGCTGTACAGGGAACAATTGCAGGGCATGGCACGAGATATCCCTGCCACAGACTTCAACCTGGAAGCAGGACAGCTAAACAGCATTTATACCGATAACCGTTTCGGCATCAGTCAGAGTTTCAGTTTGCCCAGAGTTTACCAGCAAAAACGCGCCTTATTACAGGCAGAATATCGATTGGCAGAAACCGAGGCACGGCTCAGCGCACTCGAAGTTAAACAGGCAGCCACGGCGCTCTTCTACCACCTGCGGCTGCTGGAGGCCACGCGGAGGATCTTGTTGGAAGGCGACAGTTTGCTGAGGGAAGCAGTAGCACTTGCCGGTATCCGGTTAAACCTGGGCGAAGGGAATGCGTTGGAACTGGCTTCCGCAGAAGTGCAACAGGGCCAACTCAAAAACCGGCTGTTGGAGCTGGACAACGAACTGATGCAGGTGCGCAGCCGGTTTGGCTTGCTGCTGAACTTATCGTTTGCGGCCATCCCTGAACCCGGACCACTGCTGATGGACCCGCCCGCCTTTTTGCCCGACACCACGCGCCTGCGCAGCCATCCCCTGATGAACAAAGCAAGTTGGCAACAACAATGGGCCATCAACAACCTGCAGGTGGCCAGAAATCAGCGCTTGCCCGAACTGCGGTTTGGCTACAACAACATGAGCATTCGCGGTATTGGCGCCGACAACCAATTGTACGCGGGCAGCTACCGATTCAGTTCGGCGCAGCTGGGCATCGGCATAGCGCTGCTGGGTAGTGCACGCAGTTCCGGAATCCGTGCCGCAGGAACCATGTTGAATATGGAACAGATGCGCCTCCAACGCCAGCAACAGGAACTGCGCGCTGCGGGAACACAGGCATTGCGCACCTATCAGAATGTCCTGAGCAAACTGAACAACTACCAAAATGTGCTGATTCCGTCGGCAAACAAGGCCCTGGCTGCCGCACAAACACAATGGCGCGCAGGCGCCATCAACTTCCTGGAATGGCTGATGCTGTATCGGCAGTTCAATGAAGTACAAACGGAATACCTCAACCAGGTGAAGGAATACAACCGCATCAACCTGCAGATTCAATACCTCAACAATCAGTAACACATGAAAAATCTCTATTTGATCCCTGCGATCTGTATCATAAGCGCCTGCAGTCAGCAGTCACCAGCCCCCGTGTCATCCGAAAAACCCACTTCCAAAGAAGAAATGCTCAGCCTCACAGAAGCGCAGATGCAACAGGCCGGGCTGAAGTATATCAAGCCTGAATTCAAAAACCTGAGCGGCAGTATCCGGGTAAGTGGCATGATTGAAGTTCCGCCGCAAAACCTGGTATCGGTAAGCGCAGCCATGGGCGGCTATGTGTTGATGACCAAACTGTTGCCCGGCATGAGCGTTCAGAAAGGCAGTGTTCTGGCTACCTTACAGGATGAACGGTACATCCAGCTTCAGGAAGAGTTTCTGGTTACCCGCGTAAAACTGGAAAAC
Organism: Bacteroidia bacterium; assembly: GCA_044360435.1. Classification (GTDB taxonomy): domain Bacteria; phylum Bacteroidota; class Bacteroidia; order NS11-12g; family UBA955; genus REEB481. Next base: position 27,797 of record JBIKKI010000007.1, on the reverse strand, counting down.
GCTGAGTTGGAGTATCGCCGACAGGAAGCACTCCAGGAAAACCGCGCCGGAACCGAGAAAAACCTGCAACAGGCGAAGTCTGAATACAAAGCCTTATCTGTGAGCCTCAGTGCACTGAAAGAAAAATTACGACTCATCAACATCAACCCCGAAACCCTCAATGAGCAAAACCTGAGCCGCAGCATCGCGCTGACTGCACCCTTTGACGGCTACGTGGCCCAAGTGCATGTGAATGTGGGCAAACATGTGGCTCCCTCAGAAACGCTGTTTGAACTCGTTGACCCGCGCGACATACACCTGAACCTGAAGGTATTTGAAAAAGACCTGAACCAGCTGCGTATCGGACAGACTCTGGAGGCGTACACCAACGCGAACCCCGGGCAGAAACACACTTGTTCCATCATCCTGATCGGCAAAACCATCAGCGCAGAACGCAGTGCCGAAGTACATTGTCATTTCGACAAATACGACCCTGCCCTGCTGCCGGGTATGATGATGAACGCGGACATTCGTGTCACCGCACAACAAAGCCTGACAGTACCCGAAGAAGCCGTGGTTTCTTACGAAGGAAAATACTACGTATTTGCTGTGCGCGACAAAGGGCGCTTTGCCATGCTGGAAGTACAGCCCGGCATCAAAGAACAAGGCTGGATGGCACTGAATCAGGCAGATGCGCTGAAAGATGTGCAGCTCGTGGGTAAAGGCGCTTACACGCTGCTCATGAGCCTGAAAAACCGCAGCGAAGACGAATAGCCCTGCTGGCGCGCCGCTCGCCCGTCCACATTCTTTTCCTGCTTCATGGCCGGCAAGCCGGCTGTCCTTGCTTACGAAACCTTACATCGTAGGATGGATCACACTTGTCATTTTAAGAAATAAACACACTATATTCGAATGAATATTCATTCAATAAAGGCGATAATGAACATAATGAACGATTTATCATACAATAATTGGCCTGCGTTGAGCGATGCTGCATTGGCAGCGCAAATAGGAGCATACATTCGGCACCATCGACTGTTGCAAAGCAAAAGCCAGAACGATTTATCGCATGCGGCGGGCATCAGTCGTTCTACACTCAGTTTGCTGGAGCGTGGAGAAACCGTCACTCTCGGCACGCTCATCCGCGTATTGCGTGTACTGGACCAATGGCAGGTGATGGATGCATTCGTGGTTCCGCGCACCATCAGTCCTTTGGCATTAGCCAAAGCAGAACGAAAACAGCGAAAGCGCGCCGCGCGCATCAGGCACTAAACGATGGATACTGCTTTTGTAAGCATTTGGGGAACCGCGGTAGGCGCCGTAGCATGGAATGGAGCTGCCGGCTATGCTTCATTTGAATACGAGCCTGCTTTCCGGAACAAAGGATGGGAACTGGCACCTTTCCACATGTCACTGAAAGACCCCAAATCAATTTTTGAATTTCCTGCCCTCAGAAAAAGAAGCGATTCTACCCTCGACACGTTTAAAGGACTTCCCGGCCTGTTGGCCGACACCTTGCCGGATCGCTATGGAAATGAACTGATCAACCTGTGGCTGACCCAACAAGGCAGGGCTCCGGACAGCATGAACCCGGTTGAATTGCTCTGCTTTATCGGCAATCGCGGCATGGGCGCACTGGAATTTGAACCAGCCATATTCAGGGAACAAAAAAGGGCTTTTTCGGTGGAAATAGACAGTCTTGTGGAAGTGGCACGAAACATCATGTCCCAAAAACAAGCTTTTACCACCAACCTCAAAACAACTGAAACGAAAGCCATCATGGACATCATCCGGATTGGAACCTCGGCTGGTGGCGCCCGACCGAAGGCCGTGATTGCCTACAACGAGCAAACCGGCGCTGTAAAATCAGGTCAAACAACAGCACCTGCCGGATTTGAGCACTGGCTGATCAAACTTGACGGTGTGAGCGATGTGCAACTCGGATCCACCAAAGGTTATGGACGGGTGGAAATGGCCTACTACCTCATGGCTCAGGATTGCGGCATTTCCATGATGCCGAGTATACTGCTCGAAGAGCAGGGACGGGCGCATTTCATGACCAAGCGTTTTGACCGGGAAGGTGGAGCCCTGAAACACCACATCCAGAGTTTCTGCGCCCTGCGTCATTATGATTACAACCAGGTCAACAGCTTCAGTTACGAACAATTGTTTCAAACCATGAGGGAACTGAAATTACCCTATTCGGCTACCGAGCAGCTGTTTCGCAGAATGGTCTTCAATGTGCTGGCCCAAAACTGCGATGACCATACCAAGAACTTCGCATTCCGGCTCAGGCAGGGTGGCACATGGGAACTGGCACCCGCCTACGACATCTGTCATGCCTACCAGCCACAACACCAATGGGTAAGCCAACATGCCCTGAGCATCAACGGAAAGCGTACCAACATCCAAAAAGAGGATTTACTGGCTGTTGGGAAACAAGCAAATGTAAAGTATGCGGCAGCCGTTATTGAGGAAGTAAACCAGGTGGTGCGTCAATGGAAAACATACGCTGATGCCGTGAAAGTGACCCCGGATATCCGTGATGAAATTGCGGATACGCTGATCCACTTTTCATAAAAGCATGCACCCGGACTAACCAAAACAGGAAGCGCTACCTCGAGGTGCTGCCAAACGAAAACCAGACACACCCAGGCTGAAACCCGGAGCTGTACCATCGCGGTTTACAGTGCGAAAAGCCCGGCAATTCAGGCTTCAACAGCCACCGCTTTAAATCAGCTTAGGTGCTGTTTGTAGTCAGCAAAGAACCCGCGCACTGCTGCTTGCTTTAACTTCGGCTTCAACTGATGATGAACGAAGATTTTATATTGCCTTTTGCTGCATTGAATATGCATGATGTAAAGCGTGTAGGCGGAAAAAATGCGTCCTTGGGTGAAATGTATCAAGGCCTGCGCGATACCGGCATTTTGGTTCCCGACGGCTTTGCCACCACGGTGGCGGCGTTTCGATTTTTCCTTCGCCACAACAAGCTGGAAGCGCCCTTGCGCCTTTTGTTTCAAAAGCTGGACACCTCAAACGTTGGCAACCTGCGCGAAATCGGACAGGAGGCACGAAACCTCATGCAGAGCGGGAAACTTCCACCGGAATTGTCCAGCGCCATCCTCGATGCCTACCAGGAACTCTGCGCCCGCAGCGGTGGAAACAAATCACTGGCTGTAAGAAGCAGTGCCACCGCAGAAGATTTGCCTTCTGCCAGCTTTGCAGGCCAGCATGAATCTTACCTGAATATTTCCGGGGAAGCACAACTGCTGGATGCCATCAAACGCTGCTTTGTTTCGCTGTACACCGACCGCGCCATCCGTTACCGGCAGGATCAAGGGTTTGGACAGATGGATGTGTTGCTTTCTGCAGGCGTGCAGCTGATGGTTCGTGCCGACAAAGCCTGTTCCGGTGTGGCCTTCACCATAGATCCCGACAGCGGCTTCCGCGACATGTTGTACATCAGCGGTGTTTGGGGACTGGGTGAAAATCTGGTTCAGGGAACGGTAAACCCGGACGTGTTTCTGGTGTTCAAACCCACACTGCGTGAAGGAAAGCAAGCCATCGTACACCGTAGCATCGGCGACAAGCACCTGAACATGGTGTTCCGGGATGATGAAGTGCTGCCCGGCGAACAGGCAGTGCGAAACCTACCCACACCGGAACACAAACGCATCCGGGCAGTGCTTGAAGACGCGCAGATTACACAATTGGCCCAATGGCTGCTGCTCATTGAAGCACATTACCAGATGCCCATGGATGTGGAATGGGCGCTGGACGGCGAAGATGGCAAATTGTACATCCTTCAGGCACGTCCGGAAACCGTGCACAGCAGCAAAAACCCATACCTGCTTACGCGCTATCGATTGCAGGAAGCCGGATCTGTTTTGTGTGAAGGCAATGCCATTGGCTCGGCCATTGCGGCCGGAACCGCGAGGCTGCTGGAACATCCTTCCGAAGGACATTTGGTGCAGCCCGGCGACATTATTGTTACCGACCTGACCAATCCCGACTGGGATCCGGTACTGAAAAAAGCCGCCGGCATTGTCACCAACCGGGGCGGGCGCACCAGTCATGCCTCCATTGTGGCCAGAGAACTCGGCGTGCCTGCGATTGTTGGAACCGGCAACGCCACAACAAGCATTGTTTCAGGGCAAAGCATCACCCTGGATTGCAGTTCCGGGCAAAACGGGAAAGTTCATGATGGTCGGGGTGTTTGGCTTCAGGAAGAACTGGACCTGAAATCCATTCCCATGCCCAATACCGCACCCATGCTGATTCTTGGAGATCCGGAGCAGGCCATGAGCCTTGCGGCATATCCGAGCAAAGGTGTGGGTTTATTGCGTATGGAATTCATCATCAGCAACAGCATACGTATTCACCCCATGGCGCTGCTGCACCATCACGCCCTGAAAGATCAGGAAGCCAAAAAATACATCGACGAACACTGTGCGGCGCATCCGGACAAGAAGCAATACTTCATCCAAAAATTATCAGAAGCTGTGGGACTCATTGCCGCAGCCTTCCATCCACGGGATGTGGTGGTGCGCATGAGCGACTTCAAAAGCAACGAATACGCCAACCTGATTGGGGGCAAAGAATTTGAACAAGCGGAAGAAAACCCGATGCTCGGCTTCCGCGGGGCGGCCCGCTACCTGCATCCTGCCTACAGCGAAGCTTTTGGCCTTGAATGTGCGGCCATGAAAAAAGTGCGGGAGGAAATGGGGCTGCGCAATGTGAAGCTGATGATCCCCTTTTGCAGAACGCCTGAAGAAGGACAAGCCGTGCTTGACCTTATGGCCTCGCACGGACTGAAGCGCGGAGAACAGGGACTGCAGGTGCTGGTGATGTGTGAAATTCCGAGCAACGTATTGCTGGCCAAAGAATTTGCACGCCTCTTTGACGGCTTTTCCATTGGCTCCAACGACCTCACTCAGCTCACACTGGGCATTGACCGCGACAATGCCACGCTGGCACCATTGTTCCATGAACATCATCCGGCGCTGAGGTCGATGATTGCCTTGCTCATGGAACAACTGAAAGGGCAAAACATTCCGGTTGGGCTGTGCGGACAGGCGCCGAGCGACATCCCGGAATTCACAAAATTTCTTGTGGCACAGGGCCTGAGCAGCATTTCATTCAATCCCGACGCCCTGCTGCGCGGCATCACCCTAATGAACGAAGCTGAGGCTTCTGCCGGCCTGAGCAAGCGCCGAACCTGAATGGGACCTTAGGCAAACAAAATCAGCACTTACGGGTTGAAAAAAAGGAGCGAAAGCCATGCAGAACCTAGAATTTCCTTCTATCTTCTGGATGTAATTGATTTGGATCCGACATGCAGCATTTTTTAAAGAAATTCCTCCTTTTTACCATTCTCAAACCGGCAAATCCACTGGCATCAGACGCGCAGTACAGTGCTTACAAGTTTGCAAAAGCGTACCGCATTTTCCTGGTAAACCTGAGACGCAACTTTAAGAGTGCGGTGCTCATCAGCATTGGCATCTTTTCGGCAGCCTTCGGCTTCAAGGGCTTCCTGCTTACCAATCACTTCATCGACGGCGGCGCAACGGGTATTTCGCTTCTGATTTCCGCCCTGACCAAGATTCCGCTGTACTACCTGATTATTGCGGTGAACCTGCCGTTCATCATCATGGCGTACCATCTGATGGGGCGCGCCTTCGCCGTAAAAACAGCACTGGCCATTTCGGGGCTTGCGTTGGTATTGGCAACGGTTACCTTTCCAAATGTTACCAACGACAACCTGCTGGTGGCAGTGTTTGGCGGATTTTTCCTGGGTGCGGGCATTGGTTTCGCCATCCGCGGCGGCGCTGTAATTGACGGTACCGAGGTGCTGGCCATCTTCCTGAGCCGTAAACTCGGAGCGACCATTGGCGACATTATTATCGGCATCAACATCCTGATTTTCGCGGCAGCTGCCCGCTTTCTGGGCGTAGAGATTGCCCTTTACTCCATGATTACCTATCTGGCGGCATCCAAAACACTGGATTTCATCATTGAGGGCATTGAAGAATATATTGGCGTAACGATTGTTTCTTCACACAGCGAAGAGATCCGTCAGATGATCATCAACAAGCTGGGACGTGGCGTTACGGTGTACCAGGGCAAACGTGGCTATGGACGGAAAGGCGAAACGCGCGAAGTGGAAATTCTATATACTGTAATTACCCGTCTGGAAGTGAACAAGCTCAACACTGAGCTGGCCAAAATTGCACCTTCTGCATTTGTGGTGATGCACAGCGTGAAGGACACTAAAGGTGGCATGATCAAACGCAGACCGCTGAAACATTAATGCTGCATGCAGTGTGTCAGCAAGGCTCCGACGCATCTTCAGCGCTTCCGGTGAAACGCGATGCCGATGCCCGCGCCCGGATACCAATGATTCAGCGGTTCTTCCTTAAAAAACAGAAAATCTCTGCCGGTTTCCGCAGCAAAACGCACCAGCTTGTCGGTAGCATGCGCATTGTCGCCCAAAACCACCGATTGCTCATTCAATAAAGGAACAATCGTCAGGTACTCCTGATATTCATAGTCCGCGCTGTGGTCGCTGTCGTTGATGAACAGCCCGATGGGTTCTTTGAGCTTTTTCAGGCTTTCGATGGAATCACCGTAGAGGATTTCACCTGCTTCGCGGTACATACCGGTAAGCATGTAACCGGCTTCCAGATTGATATCTGTACCATAATATTTCCCGGGATGGCCTTCGGCGCGGTTCCTCAGAATTCCCGCACACAACAACACGGCACCAAGGCCTTTGTCCACGCCGGTTTCCACCACCACCGCAGGCTTCAGTGCACGCAACAAGGCGTACCAGCCCAAACGACGCGCAAAACGCACTTCAGCATCGGCAAAATGACGGTGTTCGGAATTGCGAATGCTGTTCAGGATGGACGCTTTTAAGGTTTCATCCTGCTCTGCTTCCTGCATGTATTTCAAAAGCGTTTCACGATCCTCGCCGGTAACCACCGACAGGGTGCTGGCCAGATACTGCAGGTTGGCGGGTGACAAGGCATAGGTGTAATTGGTATCTTCCCGCGACGTGAATCCCCAACGCAAAATCTGTCCGTAGCGGAAATTATAATAACGGGTAGCATAGCGCACCCGCTTCAGGAAGTTGATGAACCAGATTTTTTTCAGGGCAGCGAGTTTCATGATATGCGGTAATTCAGGCGAGATTGAAGGGTCAAAACTATTGGCCGCAGGCCGAGTTTCCAAAGGTTTTGGGGCAAAACCTGTATCATTGCATGATGAGTCCTGAATTGCTGCAGGAGGCGACCAGACTGGTACAGATTACCGGTTCCTGGATTTTGGAACAACAATCGGCATTGGCGGGCCTTGATGTGCACGACAAAGGCCTGAATCAACTGGTGAGCCGTGTGGATCGCGAAGCCGAACAACAGCTCGTGACCGGCTTAAGCCATGTGTTTGCCGGTGCAGGGTTCATCACAGAAGAAGCTACGGTTGCGCAGCAACAGCAGCAAGCATACACTTGGATCATCGACCCGCTCGACGGAACGACCAATTTCCTGCACGGGCTTCCCATGTTCAGCGTGAGTGTGGCATTGGCCAAGGGCAGCGAACTGCTGATGGGCATCGTACATGTGCCCGCCTTGGGCGAAACATTCACGGCACAACGCGGTGGTGGCGCGTTTCTGAACAACAACCCGATCCGCGTTTCTGAACGCAAACAACTTTCACATGCGCTGCTGGCCACCGGATTCCCGTACACAGAATTCACGCAGTTGCCGGCCTACCTGGAAGTGCTGCATCGATTCATGAAAGAAACCCGCGGATTGCGCAGGATGGGCAGCGCAGCCATAGATTTGGCTTATACCGCCTGCGGCCGTTTTGAAGGTTTTTTCGAAACAGGTCTTGCGCCCTGGGATGTGGCCGCGGGCATCCTTCTGGTGGAAGAAGCAGGCGGCCTGAGTTCAGATTTCAGCGGCGGCGACAATATGCTGTTTGGAAAAGAAATCATTTCTGCCAATACTTCGGTACACGCAGCCATGAAGGCATGCATCCAGAAACACTTCAGCCATGAATAGGAAAGCAAAACTGAGCAGCTGGCTTTGTTGTTTGCTGATGCTGCCCCAGATACAGGCGCAGCAGGAATCGCGCGTGCGCAGCATCGGACCTGTTCCGCTTGATGCAAACCAAGAGCTGAACATCGTGGTTCCCGACCCATTCGATTGTTTTGTGCTGCGGGTGCAGGGACCGACTTTGCCGGCGTACCTGATGGTGGATGGCGATACGCTCCTGCCCGACCCACATGCTCCCGAGGCCTATGCTCAATCACTGCCTCAGTTTAAAAAACAAGCTGTGATACAGCTGCCTGTTGCTGCACAGCTCACGGTTTTTTTCATGGAAGCAGGCAGCGTTGGCGTACAAGCTCCGGCTACACTGCGCAACAACATGCCGCCGGTGATTCCACAAAGCCAGTGGCGCATGGGGTTAAACCCGCCGAAACCGGGGCCTGTGGCAACGCGCACGCGCCATGCCATTGTGCACCACAGTGCGGGCAATACCAACGAAAGTGACTTTGTGAAGGTGGTACGCAGTTATTACCTGCTGCATACTGAGGTCAATGGCTGGGACGACATTGGCTACAACTATTTAATTGCATCTGACGGCAGCATCTTCGCGGGCCGGGACCCGCAAGGACTTGCCGGCGTGCAGCAGGACAATGTGCGCGGCGCACACTTCTGCAGCAAAAACGAATACACCATGGGCGTGTGCATCATTGGCGATTACACACAGGTTCAACCACCTTTCCCGGCGGTAAACAGCCTGTGTCGGCTGCTGGCCTGGAAAATGCAACAAGACGGGATGGCTCCTTATGACTCGGCCCGTCACCCTGACCCCAAGAGCGATTTTTTGGGTACGCTGGCAGGACATCGGGATGGATGCAACACCGAATGCCCGGGTGATAAGGTTTACGTGCAGGCGGAAGCCATCCGCGAATGCGTGTCGCTTCGCCTGAGCGCCCTTGAAACATGGGATCAGCACAATCGGGCCTTTCGTTTGATACAAGAGGGGAATATGCTCCAGATACACAGTTTGTGTCCTGAATTTGAAGTGGCTTTATACAGCACCGACGGCAGGCTCGTGGAAACTGCCAAAGGCAGCGCTGGCAGCTTAAGCATGCGGATCAGTACCCCGGCGCTTTATTACGTTCAACTGAATGGAAGCCATGGAGTGCAATATCAGAAGTTGATTGCACCCTGAGCCTGTTGATTTATATACGACGAAACCACGGGCAGGTGGAATTGGCGTATTTTGCATTGGATGAAGGGAATTCTGAATAAACTGCTAGGCGCCCTTTTACTCGGCACACGCCGGGATGCCTGGAACGACAAACCGCATTATTCTGCGGTGGAGCGCCAGCGCAAAACCTTGTTGCGCATCTGGCGCAACGACAACTATCAGGATTTCGGCATTGAACGGATCATCAGGCTGTTGTTGGTGGTGAGTCAATTTGTATTTCCCGGGCTTTACATCAAAGAATATTTCGGCCGATTCGGGCATCAATGGCGGATGCTGGGTGTTGAGTTTTATGTACTGATAAAACTGTCATTGCCGCTGATACTCTTTGAGCTCAACCTTACCGGAGCCGACTGGGCGATGTATCTGATGGCTTACATGATGGTTGAAACCATCATGTACCTCACCAGTATGATTTACCTTACCGATGTATTGAACCGTCCCGACAACTTTCGTCGTTCCACCACACTCATGCTCATCAACTATGTGGAACTAGGGCTTGAATATGCGGTATTGTATTCCTATTTCAGCATTCATATTCCCGACTTTTTCGCCAAACCATTTCACGGAGCTCTTGATGCCATTTATTTCAGCTTTGTAACCTCTGCCACTGTGGGCTATGGCGACAACTACCCTGTTCATGAAACGGGCCGGTTGCTGGTCATCACACAACTTTTCCTATTCCTTGTATTTGTGGGATTATTTATCAATTTCTTCACCACAAAAATCCACGATGTCCCTTATTCCGACGAAGAAAACACCGACAGCTAAAACATCGAAGCAAACTGAGGGCAGCCAGGCGCACCTTGGGCACTAAAGTGCCCATACCTTTGCATCCGGTGTTGCGCTTTTTCAGAACATACCGCCGCGAGATGAAACAGGCCCTGCGGCTGGCCTATCCCATCATCTTAGGACAGGTTGGCATCATGCTGATGGGTGTAGCCGACACGGTCATGGTGGGAAATCTGGGACGCGAAGTACTGGCGGCAAGCGTAGCAGCGAACAATATTTTCTGGCTGATCTATTTCCTGGGCATGGGCATTCTGTTCGCCATCAGTCCGCTGGTAGCCATTTATTCCGGCGAGGGTCGTCCGGAGAAAGGCTATCTGAGTTACCGCGCCGGCATTTGGGTAACTGTTGGATTATCAGTGGTTTTATTCGCTTTGCTGGAAGGCATCATCAGCAACATTGGCTGGCTGCGTCAAAGCAAAGAAGTGGAGCCTTTGGCAGCCAGCTACCTGCGTATTGTAAACTTTAGCGGCCTGCCGATGCTGCTGTTTGTAAGCAGCAGACAGTTTACCGACGGATTGGGCTTCACCAAAGTAGCCATGTACATCACCGGCGGAGGCTTGCTTTTGAACGTGTTCCTGAACTGGGTACTCATCAACGGCAACCTTGGATGTACAGCACTGGGGCTGGATGGTGCCGGCTATGCCACCCTCATTTCCAGGGTCATCATGGCCATAGCAGCCATGGCGTATATCCGTTATGCCCCGAGCATGAAGAGCTACCATCCCGAACAGCGCTTCAGCACCAATGAAATCAGAGAAGAAGCAGGCCGCGTCTTTGAAGTAGGCTTACCCATCGGATTACAGTTTTTTGCAGAAGTAGCCTGTTTTGCCTTTTCAGGAATTATGGCAGGATGGGTCAATGCCACACACCAGAGCGCGCATGGCATTGCCCTGAACCTTGCCAGTTTAACTTATATGGCTGCCAGCGGACTGAGTGCGGCCGGCAGCATCATGGCAGGAAATGCCTACGGCGAGAAAAACCGACGCAAGGTACGCCGCGCCGGAAATGCCGTCATGGCCATGGTATTGCTGTATATGCTTGCCACGGCGGTACTGTTTCTCTTGTTCCGCGGGCCGCTGGCCCGTGCGTACACAGATGATGCACAGGTAATTGGCGTTGCCACGGTGTTGCTCATCTATGCGGCCTTGTTCCAGCTGGCCGACGGAGTGCAGGCCGTTTCACTGGGCTTGTTGCGCGGCATCAAAGACGTGCGCATTCCTTCCATCGCACTGGTGGTATTTTACTGGGTTGTGGGACTACCACTGGGATGGTGGCTGGGCTTTGGCACAGGCATGAAAACAGAAGGTATCTGGATTGGATTTACGGTGGGTTTATTCCTGACCGCGCTGTTTGCTTCCGCACGTTTTTATTTGCAGGTGAAAAAAATCTAACCAACGTCAAGCGCATGCAACGGATACGCATATACCTCCCCACGGTTTGTCTGGCACTTTCAGCCCTGTCAGCCACTGCCCAGATTTCCAAAAAAGGAATCCTGGATGCAGGCACCGGCACTTTTTTCTCGGGAAGGATGTTGCGCGTGGTGGAACTACCACCCGATGTTCCGGGATTAACATCACAATTTGCCGACAGCCTGCGCCGCGTCGATCAGCCGCGTATGGCCTTCAATTTCGGGATACACTACGTAAAGCCGGTAAACAACCGAAGAGCCGTTCGTGTTGGCATCAACCTGGCCGATTACGGCTTTCGCCGGATCAAATCAGACATCCGCTTTGGCGAATGGATCCATCCTGAAATCGGCGTGGTGGCCGACAATTCCCAAACCGGCCCAAGAGACGTGTACTACGATGTACGTTACCGCCAACTCGAAGTGCCCATCACCTTTCTTTGGAATGCAGAATACCGAAATCCAATCCGCGACCTCGACATCCACATCATGGCGGGTATCGCGCCTGGTTTCCTGACCAAACATGAAACTGTGGTGCGCCTGCGCGGTTTCACCACTAGTGACGGTCTGTTCACCTACCACATTCAGAATACCGGATACAAAGCCAATCCCTTCAATGTTGCACTCCTCGGCGGCGTGCGCATAGATTACGTGCTGGAAAAACGACTGCATGCCGTATTGGTTCCAACTTTGCGCCTACCGGTATTAAACAGCAGCAGCGGCGTGTACGAACAACACCGCAGCTGGCAGTTCGGCACGGAAATCGGGCTCAGCTACCGATTGAATACCGTTCAGAATTCACGTTAATTACAAACGCGCTGCGGCGCTCATTGCGGCCCACCTGCAAAGCCTGTTTCGGAAAAAAATACGTCAAGGTTCGGGGCACTGTGCTATTTTAGCCCCACGGAAGTAAACATCATGAAATCTTTCCCTAAGTCCTTGATTCTGTTCCTGGGATTTGTGCCGCTTTTTCTTGCACCGGTGTGTAACAAAGAGAAGCTGCATACCCCAAAGCCCGGAATGGAATGGTTAAAAACCGCGGTCATTTACGAAGTAAACCTCCGACAGTTCAGTCCGCAGGGCAATATCGGCGGATTTATGGCACATATTCCAAGACTCAAAAACCTGGGCGTGGATGTATTGTGGCTCATGCCTGTAAATCCCATCGGTGCGCAGAATCGCAAAGGTTCCCTGGGCAGCTATTATTCTGTACGTGACTACACGGCCGTAAATCCTGAATTCGGCACGCTGGAACAGTTCAAAATGATGGTTCAGATGGCGCATTCCCTGGGCATGAAGGTGATTATCGACTGGGTGGCGAACCATACAGCCTGGGACCATCCCTGGATAACAGAACATCCCGACTGGTATGTAAAAGATGCACAGGGCAAAATTGTGACCCAGTACGACTGGACCGATGTTGCCAAGCTCAACTTCAAGAACAAAGCCATGCGGAAAGCCATGACTGAAGCCATGAAATTCTGGGTTCGTGAATGCGACATTGACGGCTTCCGCTGCGATGTGGCCTTTCTGGTGCCCACGGATTACTGGGAGGAAGCACGTACCGCTCTGGAGCAGATCAAGCCCATGTTTATGCTGGCCGAAGCCGACTGGCATCCGGATGTACATTCGGACCCGGCAGCTTATACACAGAAAGCCTTTGACGCCAATTACCACTGGGATTTCATGCATACTTCTGCCGCCATCCACAGTGGAAAGAAGCCGCTGCATGAACTGAAACAGATGCTGAAGCGCGATCAGCAGCGCTTTCCTGCAAAAACCATGCGGATGACCTTCCTGACCAACCATGATGAAAACAGCTGGAATGGTACCGTGAACGAAAAATATGGCGAACGCTGGGAGCCTTGGTCGGTACTCACCTATACCCTGCCCGGCAGTGTTCCACTCATCTACAGCGGACAGGAAGCAAACCTGAACCACCGCCTTCGCTTCTTCGACAAAGACACCATCAGCTGGGCTGATACCGGATGGAACTATTGGTTCCGCACCATGAACGCCTTTAAAAAAGCCCATCCGGCCTTGTGGAATGCGCCACATGGCGGCAGTTTTCGCGATCTGAAGCTGGGCATGGGCGACACTTCCCGCGTGTTTGCCTTCAAGCGCAGCCTGGACAACGATGAGATCTGGGTATTCCTGAATTTTGGGGATCAGCCTGCCAGCTTCCGGCTGGACGGCGAACAGTTGCCGGAACATCCTGAGTTTCTGTTCAACTATCCCTTGCAGGGAACACCCAAGTCGGGCTACATCCTGCCACCTTACGGTTTTGTAATTATGACCAGGGGCGCAGCTCCGGCAAAACCAAGCAAACCTTCCATTCCTTCTAACCCGGATAAACCTTGAAACTGATCGAAAAACCACGGCTCAGCTTCCTCCAGATATGGAACATGAGCTTTGGATTCCTCGGAATCCAGTTTGGCTTCGCACTGCAAAATGGCAATGCCAGCGCCATCCTGCAGAACTTCGGCGCACACGTAGAACACCTGTCGTGGTTTTGGCTGGTGGCTCCGCTTACCGGCATGCTGGTGCAACCGCTGATCGGCTATTACAGCGACCGCACCTGGAACAGGCTGGGCCGACGAAAACCCTATTTCCTTGCGGGAACCCTTATTTGTTGCCTGGCGCTGATCCTGCTTCCCAACAGCGCTTCCCTGATTACCGCCAAGTCTGCCTTGCTGATTGGTGCAGGCATGCTGATGATCATGGACGCCAGCATAAACGTGGCGATGGAGCCATTCCGCGCCTTGGTGGCCGACAACCTGCCCGACAGTCAGAATACCCTCGGATTTTCCGTGCAGACCGCACTGATTGGCGTGGGCGCTGTAGCAGGTTCATGGCTTCCCTACGCATTGGAACACTGGTTTGGCGTTTCTTCCTCCGCGCCAAAAGGAATGGTGGCCGACAATGTGATTTACGCTTTTTACATCGGCGCGGCCGTGTTCTTCCTGAGCATTATGGTTACTCTGTTGTTCACCCGTGAATATCCACCGCGGGAATACGAACAATACCACGGCGCCGCGCAGCAGGAACACAGTGGGTTGAGGCAAATATTCACAGACTTCCGCAAGATGCCGCAGACCATGAGGCAGTTGGGACTGGTTCAGTTCTTCAGCTGGTTTGCGCTGTTCAGCATGTGGGTATTTACCACGCCGGCCATTGCCCATCACGTATTTCGCCTTCCTTTGGAAGACAGCAGTTCAGACCGCTTCCGCGAGGCAGGCACCTGGACCGGTATCATCTTCGGGGTGTACAATGCAGTTTCGGCCATTTATGCGCTGTTCCTTCCGGCCATTGCCCGCCGCTTTGGAAGAAAGAAAACACATGCATTCTCTCTGTTTGCCGGCGGCATCGGACTGCTGTCCATGTACTTTGCCAACGACCAGTACGACCTGATTTACAGCATGATAGGCATCGGTTTGGCCTGGGCATCCATCCTTGCCATGCCTTATGCCATCCTTGCGGGAAGCATTCCTGCCGGAAAAATGGGGATTTACATGGGCATCTTTAACTTCTTCATTACCATTCCGCAAATCATCAATGGAATCATCGGCGGCCCCATTGTAAAATACATGTACGGCAACCAAGCCATTTACGCGCTGGTGATTGCCGGATTTTTGATGCTGTGTGCCGCCCTGACCGTACTGTACGTTCAGGACAACCGCAACATCAGGGTGCACAATGCATAACTTCTTTTGAGTAACTTGCTGTTGCTAAGAAAAACGTTATGATTGACTTTCTACACCCCAATTGGCTGGCCATTTTTCTGGCTACGCTTTCCACTTTTGTGGTAGGAACTCTTTGGTACAACCCCAAAACGCTGGGCAACCTGTGGATGCGGGAAGCTGGAATTGACCCCACGCATCCGGATTTCACCAAAGGCATGGGCAAGATTTTCAGCGGCGCATTTTTGATGGGCTTCCTGAAATCCTACGCAATGGCACTGTTGCTTCCCGCGGTACCGCACATGATTGGCGAAGGGAAAGGTGCGCTGGGCATTTTTGCTGTATTCCTGTGCATCACGCTGATGGTTACCAGTTACGGAACACATTACCTTTTTGAACGCAAATCATTCAGATTATTCCTGATTCACGCCGGCCATGACCTGGCAGAACTGGGTGTTATTTGCCTGGTGTTGTGGACGGTGATGCGCGGTTGGTAAACTGTTGCTTCCGCTGACGCACCGCATCCATACGTTGCTGCATCACCGTTGCCTTTGGAAGATCTCCGGCCTGCTGGTACAAGTTCCTTAGATTTTCCAGGGCCTGCATGTTGTCGGGGTTCAGCGACAAAGCCTTCAGCAAACCTGAGCGTGCGGCAGGTACGTTTTGCCGGGCCAGCTGAACCATGGCCATGGCTACCAGAGCATGTTCATGCTGCGGATCTTCCTTTAAAATATTGCCGAGCAGCTGCGCAGCGTCGTCGTATTGCTTCAGTCGCAGCAAAGCCTTCGCGTATTCAGCCTGAAAATCGAGGTGTGCGGGTTGCAGGGCTGCAGCACGTGCGTACCAGTCGAGGGCGGGCGTAAGATTTCCCGTTTCGTCATGCGCCACCGCGATGCGGTAGGCGGTCCAGGCATCAGAACAGGCATCGGGCTTCATTTCCGCCGCGCGAAGCAACAGTTTGGGAAATTGTGCCGTGGCATAGAGGTAGTGAATCTGGACCGAAACATCCTGTTGTTCGACCATGCTTTTGGCACGTTCCGCATACAGATTGTTGCGCTCAAACTTCTCATACCAGGTGATGTAGGCACGGGTTTGCATGGCTGCGTCGGGATTGGGATTGTTCACGGCATACAATCCCGTGATGACCGGATTGCCTTTTTTTCCTGCGGAAGGTTTCCGTATGTAATGGTCGTGCACGGTAACATGCGGGATGTCGCGTGTATCGCTGGGCGGCATGTGACAGGCCACGCAGTTGTTTTGCTGTTTTTGAAGCGTTGCGGCCTGTTCAGAACACCCCTTTTTACCTGCACTGGTATTGTGGCAGTTCATGCAGGCCTGATTGAAACGGGCGGTATTGGTTTGCCGCACAGACACGTGGGGATTGTGGCAGGTGATGCAGGTGAAGTTCAGCTTTCTGTCGAAGCGCTCCAGCGCCGAACCCTGATTGCTTTTGATGAAACAGGCGCTTTGCTGCAAGCGTTCGGCATGTCCGGCCATGACGAAATAATCTCCACCCTCATGTTTGGGCATATACACTTCAAAAACATCCGACAGGCGCATGCCGGGTCGAAAATCCTCGAAGGTTTTGCCCGGGCGCAACACATTGTTTCCCTGAAGGTGGCAGCGCTGACACACCTCTATTTGCAGCGACCAGGGCAGCTTGGCGGGATTTACAATACTGTAATCGGTAGCGGTACGCGTATCCACCAGGATTCCTGCCTTTTTCTGGGCAACATGAACCGAACCTGGACCATGACAGCGTTCGCAGTCGATGCCCTGAGGAATCTGTTTGAACCGGTTTTGGCTGCCCGCTACCATTTCCGGCATGGCGTTGTGGCAACTCATGCATTCCATGTCAATCTTCCTGCTGAAACGGATGTTGTTGCCCTGTTCATACCCCGGAGGCAAATCCCATTTCCCTTCCTGCACATAAAATGTGAGCGGCGCCTGGAATAAATATCCATTGCGTTCAATCAGGTGGGAATTGGTATGGTGCCCGGAGCCAATGATGTAATGCAGCGTTTCGGTGCGGCTGAACACCGTGTCTTTCCCATTCAAGCGGTATTCGCGCAAGCGAAGCTGATTTCCTTCAAGAAAAGGGTAATAATACAAGTCGTTCCACGCATCGTACACAGGAGCCTGTTTGTGAAACAACGCCGCGCTGCGTTCTGCAGTTGCAAGGCCAAAACTTCTGCCCATGCCCGTTTGGAGAAAGCTGTCCACTTTATCTTGATGGCAGCCCGCACAGGCCTGAAGGCCCACATATTTGGCAGAGTCGTGGTGGTTCAGAAACAAGGAAACGCTGTCCTGGTTGCTGCTGCCCGTGCATTGACTTTGCAGCAACACCACACAGGCGGCAAAGCCACACAGCAGAAAGAGGGGAAGCAGTGTCAGCCTGCGTTTCATAAGCTGAAGATGCTGTTGCTCAGCTACCGTAGGTAGCCTGCCATTCCATCATGCCACCAAGCAGGTTACGCACGGAGCTGAAGCCCTGCTGTGTGAGCAATGCTTTTGCCATGGCACTGCGTCCACCGGCTTTACAATGCACGATGATTTCACGGTCTTTCCATGCTTCCCATTCCATCATGGCCACGGGCAGCTGTCCCAAGGGTACGTTTTCCGCACCAATGTTAAATTCTTCGTATTCCCAGGGTTCGCGCACATCAATGATGATCAGGTCTTCTCCCTGGTCCATGCGCTGTTTCAGTTCCTGTATGTATATGTCTTCCATCTGTGGTTATTGTTTTTGAATCCTGAGGTTTACAAGACGGCCATCACTACCCTGCAGCTGAAGAATATACATTCCTGCGCGCAGCTGTTCAGGCAACTTCAGCGAAGCATGTGCTACTTGTCCAACAGCAGCGCATCGACCCTGCATATCGAACAAGCTGAATTGTTGAAAATGAATGGCGCTTTTGATGTGCAGCTCATTTCCGGAGACAGGGTTGGGAAATACCTGCGCAGCCGGTGTTTCCCATTCTGGCGAAGTGAAGGTATATTGACTTTTTGAGCCCAGCAACGGACGCATCATGGGCGCACCTGAAACATCCGCGGGCATGCGTTCCCATTTCCCATAGAGGTCAAAGAACACATAAGGGTTGGCAACATTTTTTCCCGCGAAGCGGAAGTTGTTGTCGTAACCGATGTTGAGGATGAACGGCGCCTGCTGCCTCCATCCGATGTAGAAATCCCCGGCGGGCAATGCCAGCGCCGTATCAAACAGGTAATAAGTAAACTCCTGCATGCTGTCCGTATAGCGCGGACGTTCCACGAACGTGCTGTACCAGAGTTGGTCGCCCACATTGCTCAGGGCCGGAGGTTCTGCAATGCGTTTCCAGATCATGAGCGTAAACGGACGGCTGCCCACATCTTCCCTGCTGCGGTTGAAGAAGGTTGAAATTCCGTGCAGCGTATCGGCTCTGTCCAGATTGAAGCGCATGGCTACCTGTCCGCGCACATTTCCCAGAAAAGAATAATCCAGCCCGAAGCCGCCTTCGGCGCTGCCATCATCATAGGCCAGCCAAGGCGTGAACCGCTGCCGGCGCGTGATGCGGTTATTGTCGCCCAGCGTATTGTATTCTCCAGGCGTTTGGTCGTTCGACAAAGGATTGATGCGGTATTCAACATCTACCCAGGGTTCCGTGCCGGTGAGCCCGGTTATTGGAAAAGATTTAAAACGTTCGGTCGTATCGGAAAGGGCCAGCACGTTCCGGTTATTGGCAATGAACGGGCTTTGCGCCAGCTGCAGTCCAGCATTGCTTCGGGCGGTGAACTGATACTGTGTTTGCACGGCCTGTCCATTGTTGTTTCTGATGCTGAGTTCGTGGATGGAATCTGCATGAGCGGCGGTATTGGCCAGAAACTGCCGGTAAGGCATGCTGTGGTAGATGCCGAGCAGACCTCCGGGAAGCTTGCTAATGGCCACGTCGCGGATGCCGGTATCGCGGCTGTTTCTTCCCCTGGCCATGCGGACATAATCCAGATGCCAATGATTCAGGTTTCCACCGGGCCGGCTGTAGTTGATGAAGCGAAACTGAAACGCTTCGTGAAAGTTTGCCGGATCGAGCACAGGTACCAAAACCTGGATGAAGTGCTGCTGCTTGAAGCCCGTCCGTTTCCATTGCGTTACCCAATTTCCATTGGCCTGACGGAACTGTAATACCAGACTGTCATCTAATTCCGGTCGGTCGCCCAGACCACCGCAGAGGTAAAAGAAACTCAGGTAGATGCTGTCGGAAGTTTTGTATGGAATATTGGCGGCTCCATTTCTGTAGAACTTGAGGTTGATGGCCTGAGAATTAAGCGTATCACAACCTCTGGTATTGCCGAAGTTCAACGGCGACCAAGGAGCACCCTCCGGATTCAGATGGTCAAAAGTTGCAACGCCGAAGCTCGGTGCGTTGGCCACAAAGGTTCGGTTCACATACACCTGATTGCCCGTCCATCGCCGCGCATCAGGCAACACTTCGGTAGCAGTAAAATCGTCAAAAAATGGCAGCGACAGCGTATCGGTAAGACCCCAGCTTCTCAAGGAACCTCGGGATAAAACATCCGTTTTGGCAGGCGCACCGGCTGGTGTGATGACCACACCTTGTGCACTCAGGTCGCTGAATTGCAGGAAAGCACAAAACACAAATAAGAAACGATGCATCACAGGTTCTTAAAATTCGGGTGAAATGGGTGAAATGAGGGTATCCAGAAACAGCGAATCCGGAGCAAATTCCTTTTTATTGGTGGTTACCCATAGGTCAATCACAGAACCTTTTTCCAGCCTGGCGTTGGGCGCAATGCTGTCGCCCTGATAAAACTGCTGGATCACCAGGTTGTGGCTGTATTCATTGTATTTGTAGGTCACTTCGCCCAATTCCAGTCCGTAGTTCTTGAGTAGCGCTTTGGAAAGGGTAAACGACTTGTCCACCAGGTTGGGCATGTTCACCATAGGTTTACCGGAAGCATTTACCTTCAGGTAGATAATGCGGCCTGGTTTTACGCCACTACCCGCAACAGGATTCTGTTCAGCTACGGCATTAGGCTTCAGGCGTTCTTCGTAAATGGTATCAGAAACTTCAAAGCGAAGGTCGAATTCTTCCAGCGTGGCCACTGCTTTTTCCAGCGACATGCCTTTGATGTTGGGCACTTCCACCTTCACACCATGCCGGGTGTAAAATCCCAGCCAAAGAAAAAGCAGCACCAATAAGGCACCAATAAACGCTGCACCGAGCAGCAGGTTAATGCCCCATTTTCTGCGCATGTCCGCTTGCATAATTTCGTCCGAAGTTGAGAATTTCCCTGATGAATTCAAAAGGCTTATAGCCATTAATGGCCGCCTGATGGTAAATACAGGTTGCTGGAGTCATGCCCGGAAGTGAATTCACTTCGATAAAAACGACTTCCACCTGCTTGTTCGTATGCACTTTTACAAAAGCATCAATACGGCAATAGCCACTGATGTTCAATACCCTCGCCGCGGCTTCCAGTGTTTGGCGCACGCTTGCGGAAATGCGCGCATTTTCAGCGGCATCTGAGGTGTAGCGTGCCGGAGTAATATTTTGACCTTGCCCGGCAAGGAATTTCTCTTCCAGCGATAAAATACCATGTTCTGCAAGGGTTTCACTCGGCTCAAACACTTCGTACCGCAGACTGCCATCGGGCTGCACATGGGTAAGCATTCCACCGGTAATTTCAAGAAACAGCGGCGCATCGCCACGGTCAATCAGCGATTCCACCAGAAATGCATCTTTCCGGGGAAATTCTTCTTTAGGCATGAGACCCAGCAGCTGCACGGCTGCGGCATCAAGCGCATCTTCCTCGCGGAACATCAGCTGCGCATAAGCTTCCAGTTGTGCGGCATCTTTTATTTTCTTCACGGCTGCACTGCATCCATCGTCGTGAGGTTTGGCGATGATCGGGTAATGCAGTTGTGCGGCGGCGGCGAGTTGTTCATCCTTTCGCTGCAGCCAGTCCTGCCGTTGAATCATACGGTGGGCTGCTACCGAAAATCCGTGTTTCCTCAGCAGTTCGTTGGTGACGTATTTGTCGATGGTGATGCGGGAACTGTCCACACCCGAACCGTTGTAATACAGGCCATGGGCTTCCAGCTGCTGCTGAATAACACCGTCTTCACCGGGCCGGCCATGCAGGGCAATGAATACACCTTCCACTCTGGCCGCAAGCTGTTCCATACTGATGCGGGCAGGTTCAAACACCGCGCCGGCCGGATTGTATCTTCGGGTAATCGCCGCACAGGCATTGCGGATGGAATCCAGCGCCGGATGCGAATCCGGATGTCGCAGCTTTTCCCGGATGTCGTCGGCATTGTCCTTGAGCATCGAGTTGATGGGCAGCGCGTACATTTCCAGCGGATCAGGACCAGAGGCCAGGAATACCGGAATGGGTTCAAATTCTGCCGATGAGCTCAGCTTCTCGTAAATATTCCGACCGCTTTCTACAGAAATATGTCTTTCAAAGGAATAACCGCCCATGAGCACGGCAATACGGCGCTTTTCAGCGGCATGGCTGCCTGCTGCATCGATGGCCGCATCGAGCACCTGCAAAAGCGCGCGGGGCTTGCTGCCATCAATCCACCGTTCTGCGCAGGCGGCTAAAGAATTGCGCAGGATGAAACTGAGCAGCTGTGAAGGGTTCAGCCCAATTTCTGCAGCCTGGTGAAAAAAGAAAGAAGACGGCATCATCCCTGAAGTGGTATTCGGATCATTCAGGTAGATATGACCATCGTTGCCGATAAACCCGTCTATTCGGGCATACACGTCAAAATGAAACCGCTGATACAGCGCTGTGCATGCTTGCCTGATGTGTTCCAGCTGATTTGTGGCCACATCTATGGGCGTGATTTTCCGGCTCAGGCCGGGCAGGTATTTGCTGCGGTAGTCAAACACTTCGCTGCCTTTCCGGATTTCTGTAGGCGGCAAAGCCACGGGTACTCCTTTGTCGGGTTGCACCACAATACAGGAGAATTCCCTTCCCTCGATGAATGATTCGCACAGTACCACCGGTTCGCCCTGCAATGCTTCCAGCAAGGAATCCTTACCCTGATCTGCGCATTCCTGAAGCATTTGGAGCAGTTCCTGAGGCAACCTGAGTTCCTGACCATTACACAAGAGTGGCAAGCCCAGGCCTGATCGAATGTCTGTTATGCGGCGCACCTGTTCAATCTGCGCGTGCTGACCCAGCTGCTGCCATTCATTTGCGCGCACAAGCATTCTGAACAGCGCCTGTTCCACTGCGGCTTCAAAATCGCTGATGTTTTCGTTGTACACCACACCCACGCCAATGCTGGAACCCTGGTTGGCCGGTTTCACCACGAAGGGCAAGCCAACGGACGCCACAACGCTGTGCAGCAATTGTGTTCTCCCTGCCGCATCCAGTCCCAGCCATTCCGCCCTGCGGAAGCTGTGGAAACGATTGATATAAGCGCCATTCAGGGCTTGTTGTTCCTTTTGGATATGCTTGGACATACCCAGGGCTGAAGGATAAATCCCACTTCCGGTGTATGGAATTCCCAGCCATTCCAGCAATCCCTGAATGCTGCCGTCTTCGCCCCGGTAACCATGCAGGGCCAGAAAGGCCACATCCATCAACTCGGGAAGCTGTGTGGCCTCAAGGGGTGTTCCGATATGTTGCAGCAATGCACGGCTTTCCGCCGCTGTTTGGGTGAGGCTGTCGGCATAAACCTGAAATCCGTGAGGCAACTCGGGTAAATGCTGCACCGGCGGAAAAAAATCGCGTATACTGCCCTTGTAAATGTATTGCCAGTCGAGCAACACAAAATTGCCGCAGTGATCTACAAAAACAGGAACCGGTTCAAACAGCGATTTATCGAGGTTGTCGTACACTGTTCTTCCTCCGGCAAAGGAAACTTCCCGTTCACGGCTTGCGCCACCGAAAAAAATGCCCACCCGCAATTTCATGCAGCGCAAATTTAAGCAGCCAAACCCTGCCTGCTTCATGTTTTTATCCCTGCTGTGCGCTGCAACTGAACCAGAAGCTGTTTGGCATAAGGTTTGAGAATTAAAAGACATATGAATAAACTGCTCCCATTCTTATGCTTCGGCTTGCTGAGCCTTCAAAGCCTTCAGGCGCAGGATGCGCTTCCTTCCATGCAGATTAAGGACATGGACGGAAACGTGGTCAATGTAAAATCGCTGGCCGACAGCAACCACCTCACCATTATTTCATTTTGGGCAACCTGGTGCGGACCCTGCATCAAGGAACTGGACCAGATTCAGCAGGTGTATGCAGAATGGCAGGAAAAATATCAGGCGCAACTGATTGCCGTTACCGTGGATGATGCCCGCAATACCAGAAAAGTGAAGCCTATGGTCATTGGCCGAGGTTGGACTTACAAAGTGTTGATGGATGAAAACCAGGATTTGGCGCGCGCGCTGAATGTCAATAATCCACCTATGACCTTCCTCATCAATAAGAAAGGTCAGATTGTATATTCTCATCAGGGCTATGTTCCCGGTGCTGAAGATGAATTAGAAAAGAAGCTTCAGGAAGCGGCTGCGCAGCCCTGACATTTTGTTTTCCATGGTTGTTTTTTGAGGAGGCTACACACGTAGCCTCCTTTTTTTGTACCTGTCATTCCAAACCCTCCGATAACGGATGCAATGTGTTTTGTCTAATAAAACATTTACTTCGAAAGGCACCCTTACCAATCTGCTCAGGCAGCTTGACGGGGGCAAGCAGGATGTCCTTCGGCGAGCTCAGGATAACACAGAAACGGAGATTTCCTTCATCAAAGCATTACCACCTGATTATCATAGGCAAGCGCCATACCTGCTGGCAGCGTTGTATTTACTTCTTCATGAAATCCAATCTGGTGGCTCATGTGCGTGAAAAAAGTTTGCGCTGCACCGATTTCCTGCGCCACAGCTACCGCTTCGGCCAGCGTAAAATGAGAGATATGCGGTTCGTGACGCAAGGCATTGAGCACCAGCACCTTGCTGCCGCGGGCTTTATCGAGTTCGGCGGGTGTGATGCGGTTGGCATCCGTGATGTATGTAAAATCACCAATTCTAAACCCGAACACAGGCAGCCGGTAATGATACACTTCTATCGGAATGATGGTACAGCCTTTCACCTGAAAAGGGTTCAGGTCTATCAGGTTCCAGTTGATTTGCGGAATTCCGGGATAGGGATTAGGATCGAAGATGTAATCGTACTGTCGCTGAAATACACGCAAGACCCGTTCGTGAAGAAATACATCTACCGGTCCATTTTGTAAATAATTGAACGGGCGGATATCGTCGAGGCCACCTGTATGGTCTCGGTGTTCATGGGTAAATATCAAACCATCGAGGCGTTGGATTCCAGCGCGCTGCAGCTGATAGCGAAAATCCGGACCGGCATCAATCACCAGGCTCAGCCCATCGACCTCTACATGTACCGAGGCACGCAAACGCTTGTCTTTGGGATCATCGGAAAGACATACCGGCGAAGTACATCCGATGGGCGGTACGCCTTGTGAAGTTCCGGTGCCAAGGAAGGTGATGCGCATGAAGTACCGCGAAATTAAGGCGCAGTAGCGGAGTTAGGAAGCCCCATCGGGGTAACCCGGAATGCCTTTGTTTAACAGCTGGTGCAGCATTTTGGCCGTATGGTTCCTGAAGTGCTTGCCCTGATATTCACGCACCCAACGAATACCGGAAACCGCAGAAGTGAGAAACAGCTCATCGCTGGCAATTAAATCGTTTGCGGTGATGGGTTGTTCAAACACATCGTAGCCATAGCTTCGGGCCAGATCCATTACCACCATGCGCATTACACCATCTACTCCGTATTCCGACAATGGCGGCGTAATCACCTTATTGCCATCTACTTTGAAGATGTTGGCGTTGATGGCCTCTGCAACCCTTCCCTGCTCGTTGAACAAAACACATTCATGAAACCCATTGCGACGGGCGTGCAGTGATGCCATCACGTACAACAGAGCGGCATTGGTTTTCAGCATGCTGGTGAAGTTGGAATTCTTGACCAGTTCCCGGTAATCGCCTAAAAGCAAACCCTCCGTTGAAAATGAATAGAAAGGTTCGTCCAGCGAACGTACTTCTATGAGGTAACAGGCTTGTTCTTCCAAAGGAAGATAAAAACCTTTTCCCTCCCGAAAAACAGTGAGTCGCACCCGCGCATGGCGCAATGAACCGGCCTGCAGTGTCCGCTGTATTTCCTGTTCCATTCGATGCTCTTCAAAGCGGCTATCCAGCACAACACCCAGCAGCATGGCCGATTTACGGATGCGGTGCATGTGGTGGTTGAAATGAAGAATATGACCCGAGGACACTCGAATGCTTTCAAAAAAACCATCTCCATAACGGTGTACGCGGCTGCTGGCGGGAAACAGCGGTTCGTCTTCAGGATGCAGCGTGCCGTTAAAGTTGATTTGCATGCAGCTGCAAGTTTACGATTTCAAAGGCATAACGCAGTTCACACTATGTGCGAACCAAAGCTGTTTTCCTTCAACGCCGGTAGCTGAACACCATAGATCCTTCGGACATCACCAGCTTTTTGCGGGTAAAGGTATCCAGCTTGAACCTGCGTTCGTGATTGTTTGGCAGGTAGCGCAGCACCAGGTAAGTACTTGTGCCGGAATCGTTCAGCTTCCAAAAGCCATTCCCGCTGCGGTTCGCTTTTTTGAGCAGGTAAGCAAAACTCCCGTCTTTGCGAACGACCATGCTGTCGCCGGTGGCCACGGGAACCTGTTTCCCGCTGTTGCGGTCATAGACGGCAAGGTAGTTCCATGTCCCCGCAATCTGCGGGGCACAAGAAGAGACCAGAAAAAGAAAAAAGACAGCCTTAATCTTTACGGCGGTTGATTTCATCACGGATTCCGGCCGCTTTGTAGTAATCTTCTTCGCGAAGGGCTTCGTCAAGCGCAGCCTCGAGTTCGGCGGTGCTCATACTTTTCAGATCTTCTGCCCAGGTTTTCGGAGCCGCCGGAACGTCTGTTTCCTGGCTGCGCTGCGGACCGGCTTCTTCTGATTCTTCATCTTCCGGCTCAAAGGCTGCCTCGTCCATAATTTCTGAAGCTACGTAAATAGGCGCTTCAAACCTCACGGCCAAAGCAATGGCATCGCTGGTGCGGCTGTCGATTTCCATTTGCTGCTGCTCACCGTTGATGCATACGAGGTTGGCGTAGAAAATACCTTCCGAGAGCCTGACAATTCTGATTCGTTCGATGCTGATGCCATAGGCGCGCAGGGTATTCGCAAACAAGTCGTGCGTAAGCGGACGTGTAGGCTTGATTTTTTCAAGTTCGATGGCGATGGCTTGGGCTTCGTATCCGCCAATCATCACCGGAAGCTTCCTGTTTCCATTGCTTTCTGCCAGGATTACCGAGTAAGAACCTTGCGAGTGGCCCGGCACCAGAGAAAAAACTTCCAGCCTGATCTCCATCGTTTATGCTTGCTGAGCGCCTGAACGCGCGGCTTCCAATAGCTTGGGAAGAACTTCGAAGGCGTCGCCAACAATACCGTAGTCTGCAGCCTTAAAGAATGGTGCTTCAGGATCCTTGTTGATGGCCACAATAACCTTACTGCTGCTCACGCCGGCGAGGTGCTGGATGGCACCCGAAATACCTACGGCTATGTACAGATTGGGTTTGATGGTGATACCGGTTTGGCCGACGTGCTCGCTGTGTGGCCTCCAGCCCATATCAGAAACGGGTTTGGAGCATGCTGTAGCTGCACCCAAAGCGCTTGCCAGATCTTCCAGCATTCCCCAGTGTTCCGGACCTTTCAAACCGCGGCCGCCACTCACCACCACTTCTGCTTCCGTCAGTGGAATTTTCCCGCTCACCTTATTGATTCCTGTAACCTGAACTGCCGAAGCGGACTGGAAATCCATGGAAGTGATGACCGGGCTGCGCTCATCGCGAATCACTTCAATAGAATTCGGGGTAAGGGCTATCACTTTGTGGGCTGCGTCCATCTGGACGTGGGCAAATGCTTTGCCGGAAAATACTCCGCGCTTCACTGTAAATCCGCCGTCTAAGGAAGGAAGATCAACCACGTTGCTGGCCAGTGCTGCATTCATGAGCACTGCCAAGCGGGGCGCGATGGCCTTGCCGCTGTAGGTATTGCTGATGATGACGGTTGTGGCGCCAACAGATTGTGCTGCCGCAGCCAAAGCTGCACCCTGAGCCTGAGCATCAAAGTGTTCAAATGAAGAGCCTGTTACATTGAGCACCTGGTCTGCGCCATAATGACCGAGTGTTTCTAAAGTTGCAGCATCGCTGATGCCGAGCGCTGCAGCAATGACCGGAGCTCCGGTTTTATTTCCGATGTGACGGGCATAACAAACCGCTTCAAAGGTGCTCTTCTTGAATACACCGTCGGATGCTTCTGCAAATACAATGATGGACATATCAGATGACTTTTGCTTCGTTTCTTAAAATATGAATGAGGTCGGCTGCGCTTTCTGGATCTATGAGGCGCACGCCCTGTTTTGCCGGAGGCAGTTCAAATTTCGCATAGCGGGTTTGGGCAAGGGCTCCGGAAGGCGCTGCCACTGCAAGTGGTTTGGTTCTGGCCGCCATGATGCCGCGCATGTTCGGAATGCGGGGTTCACACAAATCTTTCTGCGCGCTCACCAATAAAGGCAGTTTGCACGTTGAAGTTTCACGTCCGCCATCAATATCTCGT
>JBIKKI010000010.1:0-35503 GCA_044360435.1 Bacteroidia bacterium | reverse complement strand
CCAGAATCTGGCGCTGCCCGGCGACACGGTTTGCTGCGCAGAAGTAGGACTGGCCGGTGAAGTACGCGCAGTGAACCGCATTGAACAGCGCATTGCCGAAGCCGAAAAACTGGGCTTCAATCAGATCATCGTAAGCAAATACAACCGCTTGCAGGAGCCTGAGAAGCGCAAAATCAAAATCATCCAGACCGGCAGGGTGGATGAAGTGTTCAGCCTGCTGTTCGGCTAAGACCGGGAAACATTTCCGAAGAAAATTGGAAAAAGTCCGGCGCGCTTATTTTTGTCGGATATGTTCATCCGCCATCTTCTGCTCAGCGCCATCTGTTTGTACAGCCTTGGCAGCAGCCTTCGGGCACAGGACTACCAAACCTACGACCTGGATCCCGGAGCGCACGAAACCGACCGCAACATCGACGTAACCCACATGACCCTGGAGGTTTCTTTCAAACCTGCAGAGGGTTTGGTCATGGGCCGCGTAAAACACAAGTTTAAATTACTGCAACAACAGGTGGATACCGTTTTCTTGGATGGCCCCGGTATCCGTGTAAAGCAGGTAAAAGCATGGAAAATCAACAGCAATGCCAAAGGCGCAGCACAGGAAGAATCTGTTCCCGCGCGCTGGCGTAGCAATACCAATGGCATCATCATGGTGTTTGATGGCCTTAAAGGCGTTGGACAGGAGTATGCCATGGAACTGGAATATGAAGCCAATCCGAAACGCGGCATCTATTTCGTAGGCTGGAAACTGCCGGAAATCACCGATCCTGCGCACATGAGCCGCCGTCAGATCTGGACCCAGGGACAAGGCATCGACAACCGCCACTGGATTCCCATGATTGATCAGCGCAGCGACAAATTCGTTACCGAAGTGAAGGTGCATTTTGACAACACGTATCAGGTGCTGTCCAACGGCCAGTTGCTGAGCAATAAAGAAGAAGGAAATGGAAATAAATTATGGCATTACCGCATCAACAACCCACATGCGGGCTACCTGTTGATGCTTGCCATTGACCGCTATGCCGTGAAACGCACAGCCACCAAGCGCGGCACACCCATTCAATTCTGGTATTACCCCGAACATCCCGAACGTCTGGAGCCAAGCAGCAAATACAGCGAAGCCATCATTGAAGCACTCGAAGACGAAACCGGATATCCTTATCCCTGGGGTTCCTATGCGCAGGTAATGGTTCAGGAGTTCCTGTATGGAGCCATGGAAAATACAGGCGCTACAGTGTTTGGTGATTTCTTCTGGATTGATTCCCGCGGCTATCTGGACCGCAACTATGTTGGTGTAAACGCCCATGAAGCCGCCCACCAGTGGTTCGGCGACTTGGTTACCGCGCGTACCGATGCCGATCAATGGCTCCAGGAAAGCTTTGCCACCTTCTACCCTACCCTCGTATTCCGCAGGCTGATGGGAGAAGACGAAATGAAATGGCAACAAAGAGGCAACATGAATGCGGCTATTGCCGCCGGTGAGAAGAACAGTCTTCCCGTGCGCCATTCCAATGCAGGCACTGCGCGTCATTATCCGAAAGGCGCGTCGGTGCTGAGCATGATGCGTTATGTGCTGGGCGAAGATGCTTACCGCCGCAGCATCAAATTGTACCTGGACCGCCATGCCTTCGGCACGGTGGAAACCAACGACCTGCAAAAAGCCATTATCGATGCTACAGGTGTGAACCTGGACTGGTTCTTCGACCAATGGATCTGGCGCGGTGGCGAACCTCATTACAAAGTGCAAACCCTTACTTCAGGTAAGAATTTGGTATTCACTGTGGAGCAAATACACAAGCAAGAACCCACCGTGGGTATCTTTAAAATGCCTGTCTGGTTTGCGGTTTATTACAAGGATGGGAGTTCGGAACGTCGCCAGGTGATGGTGGATAAACAGTTCCAGCAGGTATTTTTCCCATTGACCGCGGGTAAAGAGTTTGCATTTGCCCTGTTTGATGAACATTCCAACATCCTTAAAAAGGTAACGTTCCAAAAAACCGCAGAAGAATTGCTGGCACAGGCGCAATTGGCGAACAGTATGCTGGATCGTTACGATGCATTGACCTCCCTGAGCAAGATGGGCGCTGCGCTACCCTCCGGATTTCTGGCGGAACGCTTTGCCAAGGAAAGCCACCGCAGCATCCGCGCGGAATTGGCACGCATGATGCTCAAGCAGCAAGATCCGGCAATTGCCCGTAAGTTGATGCTGGATCCGGAAGTGGACGTGCGCCGCGCTGTGGTGGAAACACTTCCTGCAAATGATGAGATGGCCCCGGTACTTGAACTGGCCCTGAAAGATTCTTCTTACGGCATCATCGAAACAGCACTGGTGAAACTCATGGCCTGGCAGAGCGATGCTTCCAAACGCACCGATTATCTGGAAGTAACCAAAGGATTGTACGGCAACCAGCACGGCTTGCACATCCGCAGGCTGGAACTGGCTTGCAGACAATTCCCGGAACAGGCTGCCACCATGAAAGGTATGATTGCCGATTATGCCGGAAACATGTACGAATTCCGCACGCGTGTCAATGCTTTTGAAGCCCTGAAACGGATGAACCACTTCAACGAGCAGGTATGCCGCAACCTGTTTGAAGCTACGCTGAGCTTCAACAGCAGGCTGAGCAACCCCGCGAAAGATGCACTGGCCTATTTCAGACAGCAAAGTGCCGCACAGGCCATCATGAAGGAAACAGCCAGCTCATCATACTGGACCGAAGAACAACAGAAAGCCCTGCAAGCCATTGCCGGCAATTGATATTTCATTTCATCCCAAAACAAAAAAGCGACCCAATGGGTCGCTTTTTTGTTGCTGAGATTTCTGTGTTACGATGCGTCCTGCGTTGATTCTTCAGCCTGGGCTGAGGGTGATGTTTGCTCCGGAGTGAACAAGTATTTCTGAAATACGAGGATGCTGATTACACCAATACTGATGGCGGCATCAGCAATGTTCCAGATGGCGCCAAAGAAGGTGAAATGTTCTCCGCCCCAAAAGGGGAGCCAGGCTGGAAGGTAGCCTTCCCAGATGGGTGCATAGAACATATCTACAACCCTTCCTTCGAACCAGCCGCCCGGATAAAAATTGCGTTCCTTGAACACGACACCGTAAAACACGGAATCAATAATGTTTCCAAGGGCTCCGGCAATGATAAGGGCGATGCATATCAGGAAACCCATTTTGGCTTTCTGTGAAGCCTGCTTATACAGGTACCAACAGCCGAACATCACGGCAGCGATGCGGAAGCTGGTAAGGAGGTATTTACCCAACCGTCCGCCCAGTTCTATCCCGAAGGCCATGCCATTGTTTTCTGTGTAATGCATCACGAACCAGTCGCCGAAAATGCTGAACTGTTCGCGCCAGGTCATGTGGGTTTTTACCCAAACTTTAAGCACCTGATCGGCAATCAGTATTGCAACAATGATGGCTATGGGCAACACCAGACGCTTCCAAACGGAAGAGGCGGACTGGAAGGAAGCTTGTTGTTCCACCTTACTTCTGACCCAGTTTGGCTTCAATGCTCATGGTGGTATGCGGAACGGCACGCAGGCGCTCCTTGGGGATGAGCTTTCCAGTTACCTTGCACACCCCATAGGTTCCATTTTCCACACGTACCAGGGCGGCTTCCAGGTTGTTGATGAACTTCTTGAGCCGGCCTGCAAGCTGGGTTAGGTTTTCTTTTTCAAAGGTATCAGCACCGTCGTCGAGGGTCAAATAATTGTTGTTGGTGCTGTCGGTTCCATTTTCATTTCCATCGCGCAGTTGCCTCTGCAGGGTGTTGAACTCTTCCCGGGCAACCTCGAGCTTCTTGTTGATTAACTCGCGGAATTCTTTCAGGTCTTCTTCTGTGTAGCGATTTTTTTCCATAGTGGAATCAGTGGATGTTTTAAGATGGTATAATATGAATACTGATGCTTTTGCCTTCTACCTCAACCGCCTCGCCCACTGCTTCTTCCACACGGTTCAGGGCATCGGCAAGCACTTCGCCGCAAATATAACTGCTAAAACGGGTGCAGGCATCGGCAAGTTGATCATCGGAGTGGTAACGCACCACAATGCGATCTGTTACCTGCAATCCGCTTTCCTTCCGCATATTCTGGATGCGGTTCACCACATCCCGCGCCCAGCCTTCGGCCTGCAGTTCATCGGTAAGTGTTACATCCAACGCAACGGTCAGGCTTCCGTCGGTGGCTACTTGCCAGCCGGGAATGTCCTCTGCGCTGATTTCTACCTCTTCAATATGCAACTCAAAGGGTCCCTGACTCAGGTTGATGGTCAATGCTCCGTTCAGTTCGAGGTTTCGGATTTGCTCTTGGGTGAAATGCCTGGCCAATTCCTGAAGTTCTTTCATTCCTCCGCCCACGCGCGGACCCAGAGCCTTGAAGTTCAGTCGGATCTTTTTCACAAGCACTTCATTGTCCTCGGCCAGATATTGTAATTCCTTTACGTTTACTTCACTGAGTATCAGGGCTTCCACATGTTCCAGCCTGCGGCGGAATTCCGGACCGGTAACCGGAACCATGATGCGGCTCAGCGGCTGTCGCACGCGCAACTTTTCCTTCTTACGGATGCTGAACACCATGCTGCACAGGCTTTGTGCTACCTGCATAGTCGCCTCCAGCTCAGCATCGATAAATGCTGTTTCTGCCTTGGGGAAATTACTCAGATGCACAGATGCTGCACCTTCTTGTGGGTTGACTTTATGCTGGGGTTCCGTGAGGCTTTGATACAGCCACTCACTGAAAAATGGCGATACCGGACTGATCATCTGGCTTACGCGCAACAAACATTCATAAAGGGTTTCGTAGGCCGCCTGCTTGTCTGCATTCATTTCGCCTTTCCAGAAACGGCGACGGCTGAGGCGCACATACCAGTTGCTGAGCTGCTCGGTTACAAAATCTTCGATGGCTCGGGTGGCTCTGGTTGGATCGTAATCATCCATGGCTGTTTCCACCTGTTGCATGAGTGAATGCAGTTTGCTGAGCACCCAGCGATCCAGCTCAGACCGCTGGTTCAGTGGAATCTGTTGCTCCGCATTGAATACAAAGCCATCTACACCCGCGTACAAAGCAAAGAAACTGTAGGTATTGTATAGGGTTCCGAAGAATTTACGCTGTACCTCGGCGATTCCTTCAAGGTCAAACTTGAGGTTTTCCCATGGCGGCGCATTGCTGATCATGTACCAGCGCAGGGCATCGGCGCCATACTGCTCCACCGTTTTGAACGGATCTACGGCATTGCCCAGGCGCTTGCTCATCTTGTTGCCATTCTTATCGAGCACCAGCCCGTTGGCCACTACGTTTTTATAAGCCACGCTGTCGTGCAGCATGACGGCTATGGCGTGCAATGTGAAGAACCATCCGCGTGTTTGATCCACGCCTTCCGCGATGAAATCCGCAGGAAAACTGCGCTGAAACTGCTCCTTGTTTTCGAAAGGCAGATGCCATTGTGCATAAGGCATGGCGCCACTGTCGAACCATACGTCGATCAAATCTGTTTCGCGGCGCATGGGCTTACCCTGCGGACTGCAAAGGATGATGTCATCTACCCAGGGTCGATGCAATTCGAAGTCGGGTTGATCTACCGGATTCGCCGGCATGAATCCCGCAGCGACAGCTTCGCTGCAGGCTTCCCGGAGTTCTTCCATGGAACCTATGCAACGCTCTTCTGATCCGTCATCGCTGCGCCAGATGGGCAGAGGCGTTCCCCAATAACGGCTGCGGCTCAGGTTCCAGTCAACAAGATTCTCCAACCAATTTCCAAAACGTCCTTCGCCGGTAGCTTTGGGTTTCCAGTTGATGGTTTTATTCAATTCCACCATGCGGTCTTTTACTGCAGTGGTGCGTATGAACCAGCTTTCCAATGGATAATAAAGGATGGGCTTATCAGTACGCCAGCAATGGGGATAGCTGTGTTCGTATTTCTCTACCCGGAAGGCCTTGTTCTCTTGTTTGAGCTTGATGGAAATGCGCTCGTCCACGCTGAGGTATTTGTCGCGCCCCTGTTGCTGCCTGGCGGTTTCCCTTTGCGCTTCGTTCAGAAAGGCTTCTTTGACAAATTCACCGGCGAAATCTGTCACCTCAGGAACAAAACGACCTTGTCTGTCAACCAATGTAAGGCTGCCCAGGTTGTTTAACTGTGCGGTGCGAAAGTCGTCGGCGCCAAAGCTGGGAGCGAGGTGAACAATTCCGGTACCGTCTTCGGTGGTGACAAAATCAGCACAAACCACACGGAAGTTATCGCCGTTTTCGGGCTGGGTATAGGGCAGCAGCTGTTCGTAGCGGAGGCCTTCAAGTTCGCGGCCCTTGAGGTGTTTTAACACCTTCCAGGGCAAGATCTTATCGCCGGGTTTCCAAGATGCCGGATCCGCTTCGGCGCCTGCCGGATCAAACCAGCGGCCCAACAGGTTCTGTGCGAGGTACACCTTTATCGAAACACCAGTGTAAGGGTTGAAGGTTTGTACTTGAACGTAATCAATGTCCGGTCCAACGGCAAGGCCGGTATTTCCGGGCAGCGTCCATGGCGTGGTGGTCCAGGCCAGCAGAAATTCGTCGGTGGTGGCCTGCAGTTTAAACTGCGCCACCACGGTAGTATCTTTCACCATCTTATAGGTGCCCGGTTGATTGAGCTCATGGCTGCTTAAACCGGTTCCCGCGGCAGGTGAATAAGGCTGAATGGTATAGCCTTTATATAGAAAACCTTTTTGGTACAACTGCTGCAGCAGGTTCCAAAGTGATTCTATGTAGTTGTTCTCGTAGGTTACATAAGGATGATCCAGATCCAGCCAAAAGCCAATACGTTCAGTAAGCTGATCCCAGGTATCCTTGAATTGCATCACATCTTTACGACACTCTCGGTTATAGTCGGCAATGCTGATGCTTTTACCAATGTCTTCTTTGGTAATGCCGAGGCGCTTCTCCACCTGCAACTCCACAGGAAGTCCATGCGTATCCCAGCCTGCACGGCGATCCACCCGAAAACCCTGCAATGTTTTGTAACGACAGAAAATATCCTTGAGTGCACGCGACATCACGTGGTGAATGCCAGGCATTCCATTGGCACTTGGAGGCCCTTCAAAAAAGGTGAATACCGGGGCATCCTTTCGGTTTGCTATGCTTTGACGAAACGTTTCCGCACGTTTCCAGCCATCCAACACGCCAAGTTCCAGATCGGGCCAGTTTACATGCTTCAGGGTGCGGTACATCATGAACAGTTTTGAAATAAGGGCGCAAAGATAATCAGGACTGTTGCAGCGAAATAAAATCAATAAAAACAGCCCGCTTTAAGACAACGATTCAGGTGAATACAGAAGGCGTCATCTATGCCTGAATTCTGAAACACCAAACATAATGGTCTCAGGATTGTAGTACTGGAAGCAAAGTGAACATGCGCAATTTTTCATAACGGATCACTTTGAACACTCAATCATCCTTTCGCAACAAAACACAGAACAGGATCCTTACACCACCAAAAGCTTCGTTTTTGGTACATCACAAACCTCATTTGATGCTTTGTTTAAGCACATCATAGCCTCGATTCTTATACCTCGCGCGGAATTTTTTTAATTTTTTTTCTACTTCAAAAAACTTTCATCGAAACCTGTTGTTCTTATATCGAAACCCATTAATCAAACCATATGGTACTAGAATCACTCAAAATTGCAGCCGACAACTACGTAGCCTTTACGTTCTTCATCGGCACCATGGCCATGATGGCCGCGTCCGTCTTCTTCTTCTTCGAAATGGGTAATACCAATCCGAAGTGGAGAACCTCAATCCTCGTTTCAGGATTAATCACATTCATCGCAGCAGTGCATTACTACTACATGCGTGGTTACAACCTGGAAACCGGCGAATCGCCAACCTTCTTCCGTTATGTGGACTGGATTCTGACTGTACCGCTGATGTGCGTTGAGTTTTACCTCATCACACGCAAAGCAGGTGCTAAGATCGGTCTGATGTGGACCTTGATTACCGCCTCTTTGGTAATGTTGGTAACCGGCTATTTCGGAGAAACCATTGACCGCGACAACAGCGTAATGTGGGGTGTGATTTCCGGTTTGGCTTACTTCTATATTGTGTACCTGATTTGGTTCGGCGATGTGGCAAAACTGGCACAGAATGCAGGTCCACAGGTTGCAAAGGCTGTGAAAATCCTCGCATGGTTCGTGTTGGTAGGATGGGCTATTTACCCACTGGGTTACATCCTGGGAACTCCAGGTGGACTCTTCGGCATGCAACTGGTTTCTGACCCTGCTGCCGCAAGCGCTTCCATGGACATCGTGTACAACATCGCTGACGCCGTGAACAAAATCGGCTTTGGCCTGGTCATCTATGCGCTGAGCCGCTCTGAGGACTAACTCGCTTTATACGAGTAAGAAAAAGCACAGGTCATTTGGCCTGTGCTTTTTTTTTGAGGATTTCATTCAGCGCCAGGTCCAAGGTTTATGCTCTTTGATACCTCTATGGTTTGCCAGACCAAATCGGTATGTTTTATCGTAATAGTCCAGGCAATGCACCATCCATTCTTCCAGATTTCCCTCGCGCAGCGCCTCCAGGGCTTGTGCTGTTTTCAATCCGCCGAGTCTTTTACTGATACGCAGCGTTGCCGTTTCCAGCGCATCCTTGGGGAAATGTCCGTATTCGTTCAGCAACCTTTGAATTCGTTCATTCCTGTCGAGTTCCAGTTCGAGCATTGGGGCCTGTTGCATAGCCAGAAACAAAGCTTCAGGCAATACTAATCTGCCGATTGTTCTGCTTTCAAATTCGACCCAAACCGGCAATTCAGGATTAAGCGCCATCATCACTTCCGCCAGGGCGTTTTCAAATTGTTCTTGTGTGGGCTGTGGATTCATACCCAATGCACCGAAACTGCTTCCTTTATGATTGGCCAAGGCTTCCAGGTCAATTACTTGAACACCGTTGCTGCGCAGCAGCTGCAGGTATTGGGTTTTACCGCTTCCTGTGGCACCGCCAACAACATGCAGGCGCTCAGGAGCCTGGGCCAGCTCTGCCAGTACATGATGACGATATGCTTTGTAACCGCCTTCCAGAACCCTGACCTCCAAATCGCCATAACCACTAATCCATGAGGCCAAATCACTGCGCATGCCTCCACGCCAACAATGAAGCAGCAAAGTTCCATCCGGTGCAATCTTGGCAGATTGCCTGTACAGATTTCCGAAGCGCGGGCCGGCTAAGTCCCAACCTTTCCGAATGGCGGCCTCTTTCCCATGCTGTTTATATGCTGTTCCAACAATGACCCGATGCTCATCAATCAACAGCGGCATGTTCAGCGCACCGGGAATATGACCGGCTGCAAACTCCTGCTCGCTGCGCACATCGGCAACGGGCAATCCTTCGCGGCGCAGGTTTAAAAAAGATTCCAGTGCAATACTCTTCCGAGGCATGTTGTACGCGAAAGTAGCGTTGAAGTCACTCAATACACCTTGAACGGAATGGTTTTTGTAAAGTTCCGCTTGATGAGAAAAGGCTTGATGATCATGATGCTCCTCGGCTCCTGGCTCGCCTTTACGCCCGAGGGGAAAGATGCAGCCATGGGCCTGCGCAACAGCGAAGAAGCGCGCATAACCATGCGCCTCTTTGAACGCAGTGGCCTAAACAAAATGGGCCTCAGCATGCACGCTTGGGCAAGCGCCTTCAGCGGCTACTTGAAACTTAAAGCCGAAGGACTTCTGAAAAATACCCGCTATCT
This sequence comes from Bacteroidia bacterium, assembly GCA_044360435.1. Classification (GTDB taxonomy): domain Bacteria; phylum Bacteroidota; class Bacteroidia; order NS11-12g; family UBA955; genus REEB481. The sequence continues at coordinate 25,794 of JBIKKI010000010.1, read as the reverse complement.
GAGCATTGCCGACTTCAGCAAACACGGTGGCATGAAACGCTTTTTTGTGGTAGATATGGAGGACACCTGCGTGGTGTTTCATACCTACGTAAGCCACGGTCGCAACAGCGGCGAACGCTACGCTACCCATTTCAGCAATGTTGAAAACAGCTTGATGAGCAGCCTCGGCTTTTTCGTGACCGGGCCAACCTACATGGGCCAACACGGGCTTTCCCTGAGACTGCACGGACAGGAACGCGGCGTGAATGACCATGCGGAACAGCGAGGCATCGTTGTGCACGGCGCAGATTATGTCAATGACCAGATTGTTCAGAAACAGGGTTATGTTGGAAGAAGCTGGGGATGCCCTGCGCTCCCTGCATCACTCACCGAACCGGTCATCAACACCATCCGCGATGGAAGTGCCTTCTTCATTTACCACCCCAACGAACGCTACCACCAAAACAGCGCATTGCTGAAGAATTCTTCGGTTGAGCCATTGTAATTGCTGCCGAAGGCAGTGGCCTTCCGGATGCTTCTGCTCAGGTATTTTCTACATTGACATTACGTAGCCTTAGATTTAAGTTTGAATATGTCTTTTTCATGTTTCAGGAAGCTGATTTTTCCTTCCTTTTTTGTTTTTGCTGCAGGCGCCATCCGTGGTGCGGATGCACAAACACCTGAACATGATACTGCACATTCGGTTGAAACAACCCAAAAACACCTGAAGATCGGTGCCTACGTTGACATTTATGCAGGCTACTTATTCAGCAAACCTGCGGATAAACAGATTCCCTATTTTGTATCCAGCGCCAGGCAGGCCGAGGTAAATATCAACCTGGCATTCATTGAATGCACGTTCCAGACAGAACGGCTCCGCGCGCGCGTGGTGCCAGGCTTTGGCACCTATATGACCGCCAACTATGCTGCTGAACCTGCAGGAATGCGCAACTTGCTGGAAGCTTCAGCCGGTTACAAGCTTTTTAAAAACAAGAATATTTGGTTGGATGCAGGAATCCTGGGTTCACCGTATACCAACGAAAATGCCATCAGCGCGCAGCACCTCATGTACACTCGTTCCATGTCTGCCGAAAATTCTCCCTACTACCTGAGTGGCGTAAAACTCAGCACACCGCTTTCCCCAAAAACCAATCTTTCTATCTATTTGGTCAATGGATGGCAACAGATTTATGACCAAAATGACCGCAAATCGGTGGGCACACAGCTGGAATTTCGCCCTAAACCCGGCCATACCTTCACTTGGAATACCTACGTGGGTGATGAACGCAGCGCATTACAGCCTGAACGTCGGTTGCGGCTTTTTACCGACGTGTATTGGGTATGGAATTCATCAGGACCGTGGAAAGCAACCGCATGTGCCTATGCGGGTATGCAGGCAGCAACATGGGACCCGAATGAATGGAGTGAAGAAACCTGGTGGCAGGCCAATTTTATTCTGTCGCGAGAATTGACACGAAAACTGTCGCTGGCAGGCAGGGTGGAGTACTTCTGGGATGCGCAATCTGTGTTGGTCACGCCTGTTCTTGGACGTGAAGGATTCACCGCCGGTAGTTCCGGATTGTGTCTGAATTTAAAAGCAGATGAACACATCATGTTTCGCCTGGAAGGCCGTCGCTTTTTTGGCGTGACCGGAAGATATAAAGATCCACTGCCTTACGCAGACACCTGGATCTGTGGAAACATGAGCGTGCAATTTTGACTCGCAGCCATTCAGGCTTCAGCAATAACAATCAGCATAATGCCATCCAAAGCGTGGATCAGGGCATGACTGTTCTGTACAAGCGCAGAACCATCGAGCGTTCTTGCTGGCCACTCGGCACCGCGATATATCACCCGGCCTGTGCCACCGGCAGGAATGGCTTCACATACCAAAACACGCTGCCCGGTATGCTCGTCGTAACCCTTGGCACTCTTAGAACCAAAACGAAGAATCAGGGGTTTGCGCAGGGAAATCACGCCGCTCAGGGAAACCAATGCAAAGCAAAGCCACTGATAAACCGGATTGGCCAGCGTTCCCAACCAAACCGCAGCGCCCGTAACCAAAGCACCAACGCCCAGAAACAGCATGAAGAAAGAGCCGAATACAACGTCGGCGATGATGAGGATGAGGCCTGCAGAGCCCCAAAAAATAGCTGCGTCCATTAAGCGTTTTTTCCTGGGGTTTGTTGTTGATTTTTTACTACCGTCATGGCTGCGGAAATCATGCTGCCCATGTCTGCAAAGTTGGCGGGAAGGATGAGGGTATTGTTGGTTTTGGCCAACTTGCCGAATTGTTCTACCAGATTTTCAGCTACGCGCAACTGCACGGCTTCCATACCACCTTCTGATTGTATGGCCTTGGCTACAGAACGGATGCCATCGGCAGTAGCTTCTGCTACGGCACGTATCGCTTCTGCCTGTCCGGTGGCCTCGTTGATTTGTCGTTGCTGCAAGGCTTCCGATTCCAGTACCACTTTTTGCTTTTGTCCTTCCGCCAGGTTGATGGCGCTCTGCTTCTCCCCTTCAGACTGCAGAATCACGGCACGCTTTTCACGCTCGGCCTGCATTTGCTTTTCCATGGCATTCAACACGGTTTTAGGAGGCGTAATGTTCTTAATCTCATAACGGAGGATTTTCACGCCCCAGCCAATAGATGCTTCATCAATAGAAGCCACTACCAGTCTATTGATGTTCATCCGCTCTTCAAAGGTTTTATCCAGGTCTATCTTACCGATTTCTGAACGCATGGTGGTTTGCGCCAGCTGGATTACGGCAAATTTGTAATTGGAAATGCCGTACGAAGCCTTCATGCCATCTACCACCTGAATAAACACCACGCCATCAACCGCTACTTGCACATTGTCTTTGGTGATACAAACCTGCTCGGGAATGTCGAGTGCCACTTCTTTCAGAGAATGCTGATACGCCACACGGTCGAAAAAAGGAATAATGAAGTTTATTCCAGGCTGCAGCACTTCATGAAATTTACCCAACCTTTCTACTACGTAGGCATTTTGTTGTGGAACAACTTTAATGCTGCGCAGGATGATCAGAATCACCAGCGCAACGAGTGCATAAATAAATAGGTTCATAGCATTTTTGGTTTATACAATATTATGCAAAAAAGTCATCCTGCTGAGGAAGCTTGAAAAAACGAAAAACGCAATGGCCGGCAGCAATTAACTTCGCCCCGATGGAATCCAGTTCGCGTATTGTTGACGACGCCGTTCAGGCCCTTTCATCGTTTCCGGGCATTGGCCGACGTACCGCTGTCAGGATGGTCATCCACCTGATGCGCCGACCCGAAGGTGAAGTACTACAGATGGCCAAAGCCTTGGAACGATTGAAAAAGGACCTCAGACTGTGCAGGCAATGCGGCAATGTAAGCGATCAGGAATACTGCCCCATTTGTCTGAACCCGGCAAGGAACAGCAGTGAACTTTGCGTTGTTGAAGATTTCAGCGATCAGATGGCTGTGGAAGCCACCGGTCAGTTTCGCGGCAAGTATCATATTCTCGGAGGATTGATTGCACCGGTGGATGGAATTGGCCCCGATGACCTGAACATTGCTTCGCTTTTGGAACGTATTCCTGCTGAGGGGGTTCGCGAAATCATCCTGGCCTTCAATGCCACTTCAGAAGGCGATACCACCATGTTCTATCTGGCCCGTAAACTTAGGGATTCAGGGGTGCGCATTACCTGTATTTCAAGAGGCATCAGTGTAGGTGCGGAATTGGAATATGCCGATGAGGCCACGTTGGGCAGAAGCATCATGAACCGCACAGAATACAACATCTGACATGCCTAAACTATCCATCATCATTGTCAACTACAATGTTCGGTACTTCCTGGAACAGTGTCTCTGGTCCGTTCAACAGGCGGCCCGAAACATGGATGTTGAAGTAATTGTGGTGGATAATGCCAGCAGCGACGACAGTTTACAGATGCTGCGCAACCGTTTTCCGGAGGTTCAGCTGATTGCCAACAAAGAAAATACAGGATTTTCCAAAGCCAATAACCAGGGCATTGCTCTGGCACAAGGCCAATATGTACTGCTGCTCAACCCGGATACCCTGATTGGGCAGGACTGCCTGCAACAAACGCTGGCTTTCATGGAAACGCATCCGGAATGCGGCGCCCTTGGCGTGCGCATGCTGGATGGCTCCGGAACCTTTCTTCCGGAAAGTAAAAGAGGACTTCCCACGCCGGCCGTTGCACTGTATAAAATGACCGGCCTGGCCCATCTGTTTCCAAACAGCCACACCTTTGGGCGCTACCATTTACGCTACCTGAGTGAATTTGAAACCCATGAAGTGGATGTGCTTTCCGGCGCGTTCATGTTCCTGCGACGCGCCGCGCTGGAGCAATCAGGACTGCTCGATGAGCAGTTTTTCATGTACGGGGAAGACATCGACCTGAGCTACCGCATTCAGAAGGCAGGATATTCCAACGTGTATTTTGCCGGAACCAGCATCCTTCATTACAAGGGTGAAAGCACCAAAAAACGCAGCGCAAACTACGTGAAGGTGTTTTACAATGCCATGGTGTTGTTTGCACGCAAGCACTACAGTGGAGGGCGTGCCGGATTGTTCAGCATGATCATTGTCGTGGCGGTTTATTTCAGGGCTGTCAGTGCACTGGCCTTTCGCATGTTCAGCAGCATCTGGCAACCGGTTGTTGATTTTGCATCCTTGTATGCAGGATTCTTCACCATAACCCGTTACTGGGAATTGAACAACAAATTTGTACGTGCCTATTACCCGCCGGAATATTTCTACGCCCATATCCCGGCCTACATCCTGATCATCCTCAGCTTCATCTGGCTCAGCGGAGGCTACGACAAACCGGCTAACTGGAAACGCTTATTACGCGGAACCCTTGTTGGTTCAATGGTCGTGCTTTCCTTATACGCCCTGCTCCCGAAGGAACTGCAGTTTAGCCGTGCCATCCTAGGACTGGGCTGTATGTGGGCGCATCTGGCTCCGATGCTGTGGCGGGTTGGCCTGCAGCTGGTATCGGGCAGTAAATACAATCCCAGCGAACGGGCTGCTGAACGTTGGCTTTTGGTGGGCGGCAGCGATGAGTGCGCGCGCATCAGGCGGCTCATGGTTCAGGCGCATGCAGGCCACGAGCCGGTAGGCAGTTATGTCATGCAGGGCATCAACGATGCCGACGCGTTGCACACACTTGCCAAGATTACCGAAGCCAGCACCCTCGTGTTTGCGCTGAAAGATGTTCCTGTAAAACAGCTTCTGGATGTAATGTACACGCTGAAAGGCACAGGATTGCTCTTTAAAACGGTTCCGGCTCAATCTGATTTCATCATCGGCAGCGCCTCAAAAGAAGAACCTGGCACCTGGCATGCAGCACATCAGGTATATCGCCTGGCCCAGCCATATTTCAGAAGAAAGAAGCGAACATTGGATATTCTTGTGTCATTGGCTTGTTTGCCCTGGGCACCCTTGTTGCTGTGTATGGCTTCCGGAAGAATGATGTTGCGTCACGCCATTCCTGTTTTGCTTGGCAAGAACACTTGGGCCGGATATCCTCCAACTTCACATGGCCTGCCTTCCCTTCCCAAACCCGTGTTTCAACTTGCCGACACCTACCGCGACCTGGATGCGCATCCCGATTGGCAACAGTTGTTGTACGAACGCTATGCCCTGGAATACGAAGCATCCAGAGATCTTCAGGTTTTGTGGGAAGTGCTCCGCCAGGGCTATAAAAGCTGAACCATAAAAAAGGCCGACGTAATGCCGGCCTTTTCGTGACTTTTTGTTACTTCGATCAACGCACGGAGAGCAACTCACGGTATTTGGGAAGGCCCCATTCCGCATCGTCAATGATGCGCTCAAGATTATCGGCAACCTCGCGAATCTGGTCAAACAGCGGTTTCACTTTCTCGCAGTACGCTATGGCCTTTTTGTGCGCATCTGCATGCTTGTTGGCCTTGGCGCGTTCATCGGTCATTTTGTTGTTCAGTGTGTAAATGGCATTGATGCCTTCGCTGAGTTCGGTGATGATATCCAGCTGCGCCTTCACGGAGGTTTTCGTCTGTCCTATGTTCAGCAGGGTTTGTACGTTGTCGGCCAACTTTTTCTGGTAGTTAATGGCCGCAGGAATGACAAAATTCTGAACCATTTCATTCAACACCCTGCCTTCAATCTGTAAGCGCAGCGTATAGGTTTCCAGGCGGATTTCAGCGCGGGCTTCCAGTTCCTTGCGTGTGAAGATGCCATTTTCGGTGAACACTTTCACTGAAGCATCGGAAAGGAATGCATTGAGCGCATGCGGGGTGGTTTTGATGTTACTCAGACCACGACGTTTTGCTTCCTTTACCCATTCTTCACTGTAGCCATTGCCACCAAACAGAATGTTTCTGCTGTGCCTGAGGTAACCACGCAGGATTTCACCAATCACCTCTTCCTTCTTCGCGCCCTTTTTCTTCATGGCGGCATCCACTTCTTTCTTGAACTCCACCAGCTGATTGCCTACAATGGTGTTCAAAACAATCATATTGGCGGCGCAGTTGTCGCTGCTGCCCACTGCGCGGAATTCGAATTTGTTTCCGGTGAAGGCAAAGGGTGAAGTGCGGTTGCGGTCGGTATTGTCCAGCAGGATTTCCGGAATATGGGCAATGTTGATGCTCTTTTTACCTTCTTTCGTTTTCACGCCTTTTCCTTCCTGTTCAAAATGCTCCAGCACGTGATCCAGGGTATCGCCGGCAAAAATGCTCATGATGGCCGGAGGCGCCTCGTTGGCACCCAAACGATGGTCGTTGCCTGCGCTGGCAATGCTGGCGCGCAACAAATCGGCGTGGTCGTAAACCGCCTTCATCGTTACGATGAAATAGGTCAGGAATTGAAGGTTGTGCTCAGGATCTGGGCCTGGCGAAAACAGGTTTACTCCGGTATTGGTAATGATGCTCCAATTATTGTGTTTTCCGGAACCGTTGATGCCCTTGTATGGCTTTTCGTGCAGCAGCACCTTCAGGTTATGGCGGTCTGCCGTGGATTCCATTACATCCATCAACAGCGAATTGTGATCCACTGCCAGATTTACTTCTTCAAACTGAGGCGCACACTCAAACTGGGCCGGAGCTACTTCGTTGTGGCGCGTTTTCAACGGAATGCCCAACTTATGCGCTTCTTCTTCAAAATCATTCATGAAGGCAAGCACACGATTGGGAATACTTCCGAAGTAATGGTCTTCCAGCTGTTGTCCTTTTGCAGGCGTATGGCCCAGCAAAGTGCGACCTGCAAGCATCAGGTCGGGACGCTGGTGAAACAGGTCGCGGTCAACCAGGAAATACTCCTGTTCAATACCCAGAGAAACCGTACAATCGGTCACTTTGGGATCGAACAACTGACACACCTCCGTGGCTGCTTTTCTCACGAAAGAAACCGCCTTCAGCAAGGGTGCTTTGTAATCCAGGGCTTCACCTGTATAGCTTACGAAGATGGTTGGGATGCAGAGTGTTTTGCATCCGGCTTTTTCCATGATGAATGCAGGAGAATTAGGATCCCACGCCGTGTAACCGCGCGCTTCGAATGTGTTTCGGATGCCTCCGTTGGGAAAGCTGCTTGCATCTGGCTCTTGCTGAACCAGCGCCTTACCGCTGAAGCGCTCCATGCCGGTATCTTGCCCATCGGGTTCGAAGAATGAATCGTGCTTTTCGGCCGTCGTTCCGCGCAAAGGCTGGAACCAGTGGGTGTAGTGTTTCGCACCTTTGCTCAGCGCCCAAGACTGCATACCTTCTGCAATCTGATCGGCCATAGCGCGGTCTACAGGTCTGTTGAATTTTGCGGCCTCTTCAATGGCTTTTAAAGCTTCTTTGCTCAGGTATTGTTTCATGGCTCCAGGCCCGAAAACATTTTCGCTGAAGTAGGTAGAGATGCGAATTTCTTCGCCCAAAAGGCTGTCTTTTTTACGTGAAGGAACTGATTTGTTGGAATTACCTGCCATAACGGGGTACAAAAATACCTGCATTTAGCGCAAAAAATGACAACTTTTGAGCTGCTTTTTCACAAACTGCCCTCAGCGTTCACTCAATAAACCGTCAAGGGTATAAATACCCCGGGATTTACGGCAGGGATTCTGCTTTCTCCTGCTCGGTATCCATAATTTGCGGGTTCACAAATCAGGTAGCGCTGATTCTGGAATTGCACGGTAGTTCCTGCTCCGGCATCCTTCCAGGCAACGCCCACCGCCACATGTTCCAAGGCACTGTTATACACCAGGATCGCAGACAAGCCTAAAATATCGCGTACCAACTGTGCATAAAGGATGGCCTTGTCTTCACAGTCTGAATAAGGAGCAGCCAGTGTTTGTTCCGAGAAATTATGCCGGTCGTATTTCAAATAATCCCGATCGCGGCGGTAAGGAAAAGATTGTTGCAGGAATGCGAGGATGAAATCCAGCTTTTTTTGTTGGTTGAATCCCTGTGTCCAGATGTTCAGACTGTCCTGTATAAGCAATCTGGCCTTGGGATTCATGGGCGTTTGGTAGAAGAGTGGGCCAAGGGCAATAACCGGAAGGTCGTTCAGATAATCCACCACATCGTCCATCCAAGGAATGAACAATTTGTAATTCCTTGACTCGAAGGAAAAGCTGCATTTCCGCAAGCGACGAGATTTGCCAAGCTGAGGCAACCGATACAGGTTCCAAAAAGAAGCATTTCTCGGCGTAGCCGGTTCCAGAGCAGAAACCAGGATGGTTTCTTTTACCGCCGCCGGATCCGGCTCACCCTGGGGCAAGGTGTATTTTTTCCCCATAAACAACACAAACTGGGTGCCTTCGGTAAGAAAGGCGTATTGTACATATACTTTCAGGGTTCCACCATAACCCAAAACAGCATCATAGCCTGCATGGCGCAGCAGCAACCATTCAAAGAGCACCGCATCGGAACCATCGCCATATAACTGTTGCGCACAAACATGGATTAGCCGACCGGTGGCCACGTCATCCAGAATCATCGCCCGGGCTGATTCTTTGAGGGCGGATGACAAGGCTCCCATATGTCCTGCATCCCAATTTCGAATGCGTTGCTCCAATGCCGATTTGTCCGGTGCGTCCTTCAATGCAGGCGCCTGCATCAGTGCAGCAGGCAGTTCCAATTGAACAGGCGCACCATAAAATGAAAAGCTGATTTGCACCGCAGATGCCTGAGGCAACAGTGCGCACAGCCACAGCAAAATTCCAAACGTCTTCATCCCCCTGAACACACAATATTAACCCATCTAAACTGGCATTTGTTGTATGTTTGCCGCTGAAATACCGCAGTAATGAGAGAAATACAATTTCGTGAGGCCCTGCGTGAAGCAATGAATGAAGAAATGCGCCGCGATGAGCGCGTGTTCCTGCTTGGCGAAGAAGTGGCAGAATACAATGGAGCCTACAAGGTGAGCCAGGGTATGCTGGCGGAATTTGGAGCCAAACGCGTAATCGATACACCCATCGCAGAACTTGGTTTTGCAGGCATTGCCGTGGGCGCTGCCATGAATGGACTCAGGCCCATTTGTGAATTCATGACCTTTAACTTTTCCCTGGTGGCTATTGATCAAGTAATCAATGCCGCAGCCAAGATGAACAGTATGAGCGCGGGTCAGTTTACCTGTCCGATGGTGTTTCGCGGTCCAACAGGAAGCGCCGGTCAGCTGGGTGCCCAGCACAGCCAGAACTTTGAAAACTGGTATGCCAACACACCCGGACTGAAGGTTGTTGTGCCTTCCAATCCCGCCGATGCGAAAGGCTTGCTGAAGAGCGCCATCCGCGACGAAAACCCGGTAATTTTCATGGAAAGTGAACAGATGTACGGAAACAAAGGACCCGTACCTGAAGAAGAATACCTCATTCCCATTGGCCTGGCCGATGTGGTAAAAACCGGCAGCGATGTAACGCTGGTTTCTTTCGGCAAGATGATGCTGCGCGCACATGCAGCCGTGGAAGAACTCGAAAAAGAAGGCATCAGCGTGGAACTGATTGACCTGCGTACCGTGCGCCCCATTGATTATGATACCGTGATCAACAGCGTGCGTAAAACCAATCGCCTGATCATCCTGGAAGAAGCATGGCCGCTGGCTTCCATCAGCAGTGAACTGAGCTTTATGGTGCAAAAAAGAGCATTTGACTACCTCGATGCACCCATCCACCGCATCACCAGTCAGGATGTACCGCTGCCTTATGCCTCCACCTTGGTTGAAGCCTACCTGCCTTCTGTTGCCCAGGTGATTGCTGCCGCCAAGGCTGTTTGCTACCGATCCTGAGCATCCGCGCTGATGGACAGCGCCCTTTGGCTGTTTCTGCTCTTACTGTTTTTGGCTGAAATTCTTGGCACGCTGGGTGGCTTCGGCTCCAGTCTGTTCATGATTCCCCTGGCCGGCATTTTCTATCCCTTTCATCAGGTACTGCTCATCACGGCATTCTTGCATGTTATCAGCAACCTTTCCAAAATTGCCCTGTTCAGGCATGGCTTGAATCGCTTTCTCTTGCTGTACATGGGATTGCCGTCGGTCATCGGTGTGCTGGCAGGTGCATTGCTTTCAGGTGCGGTAAACGACCAGGCTGCATCCCTGCTGCTGGGCATATTCCTCACTTCGTTTTCCCTCATCATGCTGGGCTTTCCGACATGGAAACTGAAAGCCAATGAACACAGCGCGGTGCTTACCGGCGGAACCGCAGGATTTACGGCAGGATTGCTGGGTACCGGTGGCGCCATCCGCGGTTTGGGTCTGACTGCTTTCGGATTGGACAAAGCCAGTTTTGTGGCTACTTCCGCGGCCATTGACCTGGGTGTGGACAGCAGCCGGCTCGCCGTGTACTGGTTGGAAAGTTCGCTTCCTCCGTTTTTCTGGCAGGAACTTCCCTGGATGATCCTCGTAAGCTTCCTGGGTACACTCGCCGGAAGAACACTGTTGCATCGGGTTTCTCAAGACCAATTCCGGAAAATCATCCTGTTCCTGATATTAGGTGCCGGCCTGTGGAGTTTGTATGGCTTTTTCTTCGGAAGCCGGTAATTCACTCAGCGCAGCAGATGCACCGTACCCTTCATGTTGCCTCGGTAATATCCTCCGTAATAATACAAAGACCAGGCATAAACGCCTTCGGGTAAGGCCTTGCCGCGGTAAGTGCCGTCCCATCCTTCGTCGGGATTCTTTGTTTCAAAAACCATGTTCCCCCAGCGGTCAAAGATGCGGAACTCATAGCGTTCCAACTCGTCCACATAAGGCTTGAACACATCATTGGTGCCTGAAGAAACCGATGGCGTAAACGCCGTGGGCACAAAAACGCGGGTATTGCAACTGTTGAAGATGTTCATATCATCGCTGCCGGTGCATCCTTCTGCACTGCGTGCGATTACGCGTACATTTCCCGCCTGAGTGGCGCTGTATACTGGTGCGCTGCTCCCGTCCGACCAGGTGAGCGTCCAGCCGGGTTGCATGGCAATACTCAGTGGCAGGTTAAACGGACCGCAGAACGAAGTGTCGGCAGGCAATTGCGGCTGTGGTGATGGGAATACCCGGTAGCGCACAGAATCTGTAGCTTCACCACATGCATTATTCACCTTTACTGAATAGGTTCCGGGATTGTTTGCGCTGATCACGGGCGTACCCTCGCCGGTATTCCAGACGTAAATATTGCCTTCCCCTTGAGCAGAGGTTGCATCCAGGGTTCTGCGCTGCATCGCATCGCAAAAATCCTCATCGGCCGGTAAACTCAACTGAGGCGATTCATTAAAAGCCACCAGGATGCTGTCGCGCGCAGCGCCGCAATCATTGGCGACCTGCACCCAATACAAGCCGTTGGATGTGGTATTCAAAGGATTTGTGCGACTTCCGGTATTCCAGTAAAAAGTATCGTTGTTGGTTCCTGTATTGGCCAGTACCACAAAGGAAGACACATTGCAGAGCAGCGTATCCTTGGGCAGGCTTACAAGCGGCGCGGTTTCAAAACGCACGTTTACAGAATCAAGGGCGGTACCACACTTATTCTGCACCTTTACCCAAACCAACCCGGATTTGTTGACGCTCACGGAAGGCGCATTCACCGGATCCACGTTCCAACTATAGCTGGCAGAATCCTGCATTGCGGTATTGATGTTCCAGGAATTCACGGTGCACAGCAACGTATCGCGGCCCAAATCAGCCTTTGGCGAACGAATCATCCCATAGTACATGGTATCGGAGCTTTGGCCGCAGGCGTTCCATTGCCGCACCCAATATGTTCCCGGACTTTTCACACGGATGATGATGCTGCTGTCGCCGGTATTCCAACGGATCTTCCCGAACAGATTCTGTCCACCGGTACCCACGAACTCATCAATTTTGTTGCAAAACACAGAGTCTTGGGGCAGATGTGATTCCGGGAAGGAATCGTAACGCACCACCACGCTGTCGTTCGCCGTTCCGCAGAGGTTCTTCACCTGAACTTTGTACGTGTATTGCCAGCCCTGATTGGCCACAATACTTTGGCTTGTATCGCCTGTATTCCAGGCATAGGTGCAGGCATTACCCGCATTACCGGCATCGAGCTTCACCTGAGCGGGCAGGCAGGCAGTGCTGTCGCTACCGAGGTCGAATTTCGGTGTAACGAGTTTTGAGAGGGTCAGGCTGTCGGTAACCGATCCGCAGTATTTGGTGCGCACGGTTACAGAGAATTTCCCCGGAGCCGATTTCCGGATGGTTCGGGTAGAATCGTTGGTATTCCAGCGATAAGAAACCGTGGGAATGGTATCGTTCCGCGCATCCAGCAAGATCTGATCGTTGTTGCACAAGGTTGTATCGCCGCGCAGCAGGGCCCGTGGTGAATAATGCAGGAAAATCTGAACGGTATCGCCTTTCACCCCGCAGCCGTAGGATGCGCTAACCGAATACGTTCCGGGCTTGCGCACCACCAGTCGGCGCACGGTATCGTTGGTATTCCAGCGGTAGGACGCGCCTTTGTTGCCTGCGTCCAGGATTTCGAAAACGGAATTGCACTCGTATTTATCCTGTCCCAGATTGATTTGCGACACCTTCAGCGTATCGCGCCATTTGGCCACAACGCCGCTCCAATAAGCGGTAGTACTGCTTTTGCTGCCCTTCCAGGCCTTCACCGTTGGGAAGTCAATAGACGCAGAATATCCGCTCATCACCAGATGCGTGACACAACCAATCCTGCGGGCGGCGGCAGCGTAAAGGTAATCATTACTGTTTCCGCCGAAATAGGTGGCGTATTCACGATAGCCAAACGGATCCAGTTTGGCAATGAAGCCATCATAAGCTCCCTTGAGCACTTTCTGGTAGGCGTCGGCAGTGACCGGAAAATTCTTATCCGCGGTATTTCCCGTCATGATCAGCTCGTCTTTCACCGTAACGGCAATGCGCTGCCGCCAACTCCAGTATGATTGTCCCACATAACTTGTCCAGAACGGATAGGTGCCATCTGCCTTCATTTTAATGGCAAATGCATTAAATCCGGCGAAAGCCGTATTTATTGGATTGGGCAAGCCAGGACTGTTCGTAATACCGGTTACAAAAATCTCATCTGCATCATTCACCGTCACCGATGTAGTGTAATCTGTGCTTGGCGTACCCAAATATTTGCTCACCAGCCATTTGGTAAAACCTGAATCTATCTTGAAGAGGTAGCCATCATAAAGACCACGGAAATTTCCACCCCAGCCGAGGTAACCTCCGGTGGCCGGCAGGTTTTGGGAATTGGTATAACCGGTGAGGTAAATATTGTCGCGTCTATCTACAAAGATGGAGGTGGTGTATTCAAAACCATCCCCGCCAAAGCGTGTACTCTGAATGATTTTGCTCCCTTTGTCGTTGTATTTAATCACGTAACAATCCGGATTATTCGTTACAAAACCGGCCGGCAGCAAAGGATGAGTTACACTGAAGGTTCCATACGAGTACGGCGCGATGAACACTTCTCCCCTTTCATTCACATCAATGGCATAAGACCAGGATCCCAAACCGCTCGTCCCCACATAAGTGCTATATATCAACGAAGTCCCATCGGAGTTGACCCCTGTGATAAAGCCTGCATAGGATGTTCCGGTATAACTGGGCTCCAAAACGCCAGTGGTGGTGGGGAAATCTCGCGACTGGGTAATTCCTGTAATGAAAATTCTGCCATCTTCGGTTCCGGCCAAGCCATACCCGTACTCTGTATTCTGCCCGCCGATATACGTAAAATAGTCGATGGTATTCCCGGAGAGTGGCATGCGGCATAAGAATGCATCTGCATTTCCATTCAACGTGGTATCGAATATTCCGGCTTTGCCGGGGAATTTATCATACGTGTATCCTGTGAGGTACACATTGTCATTCTTATCTACTTCTGTATCGTAAATCCAGGTGCTGTTGTTGGTGATGCTTCCATAGAAATACGTACTCCAGTCCAGGTACATCGGATCTACGCGCAGGGCAGCATCGGCTTGGGCGCCGTCGGGCAGCACGAACGCTGTGGTGCTGTCGTTGATTTGGGCGTATTCCACGCGCAGCGGAACAGGTGCACCTCCATGCGCCGGGGTTTGCCACGATGCCGGGATTTCCTCCCGCAGGTCGAACCATTCGGTCTGCAGCAGCAAACGGGCACCTTCTGCTTTCAGTTCTTTCAGGCCCGTCCAAACGATGCGCACCTGATTCAGGTCGGCACTATGGTCGGCCAGCACATCGTATTTCATCAGGGAATCGGCGATGTAAAAACGCAGGTGAATGCCCGGATACAGGTTGCGGTATTCCAGCACTTCATGATCGGGAACATGCAGGATGGGCTGTTCGCCATTGGGGTTGCGGAAGTAGTGCGTTCGTGCATTGGAAGCTCCGGCGCCAAAGATTTCCACTTCTTCGGAAGCGCCTTCAAAACGCATCTGAAAACTCAGGAACTCATAGGTGGCGGCGCGCATCTGGTGGGGCAGCATGCCTTCATAAGGCAGTGCGGGATCTACCACCCGGCGGGTGCCGAACACGATGCGGTCTTTGTAGAAGGCGATGTCGCGGTCGCCATTGGTACAGCGGAAGCGGATATCGGCATCCCACTGCCCGCGGTTCTCCCGAAAGAAGAACTGCGATTGCGGCAACTGAACAGCCGAAAGGCTTCCGGCGACAAGGAAGAAGAAGAAGAGCGTTATGAGCGAAGCGGATCTCAAAATCTGAAATATCAAAGGTATAACAAGCCAACACAGGTATTCGTTGCTTGAGGGTCAATTTTTTAGGTAATCAGGCTGGTAATGACATTTTCAACGCTTGTCGGCATTACCCGTGTTGCGCTTCGAACTCCCTCACTCCACCGCCAGCACCAGGCCTTTCAGATAGGCGCCTCCGAGGTGCAAAAGGTTCACCGGATGATCAGGAACAGCGAAAGATCTTTTGCTACGAAATCATTGGGTTATCTCTAAAGATTCATCCTCTTACGAAACCCACTATGAAAAAATGTTGCCCTTTGGTGCAACTTTTGTAACTTTGAATCAGAATGAGTGGGGAGAAGTTAAGAATTATTGTTTTGTATAAAAATTACTTTTCAGATTTTTTCATAAAACAAAAGCAAAAGGTAAAAGATAAAATCATTTGGACCTTCAGAATTATAGAAACCCAGAAGCAAATTCCTACAGAGTATTTTAAACACATGGAAGGAACAGACGGCCTTTACGAAATCCGGGTCCAACATGGAAGAGGTGCTTTTCGGATGTTCTGTTTTTTTGACGAAGGTAAAATCGTTGTGCTGGCAAATGGATTTCAGAAAAAGTCCCAGAAAACCCCAAAATCGGAGCTAGAAAAAGCAAAAAAAATCAAGAAGGAATATGAACAAGAAAAGTAATATGAAAACGCTTGACCAATTTGTTGATGAGCAATATGGCAAGGTTGGAAGTGAAAAACGCGATCAACTCGAGGAGGGATTTGAAGCCTTTAAAATCGGTTATCTGATTCAGCAGGCAAGGCTTGAAAAGGGCATGACGCAAGAGGAACTGGCAGCGAAATGCGGTACCAATAAAGGGTACATTTCAAAGATTGAGAATGACATCAAAGAAGTGCGCATCTCCACACTTCAAAAAATTGTTGAGATTGGCCTCGGCGGACATCTAGAGTTGTCTATCAAACTCTGACATCAAGGAAAAACTGCGATTTATAGCAGGCTTTTTCCCAATTTCAATCCCTCACTCCACCGCCAGCACCAGGCCTTTCAGGTATGCACCTTCGGGATGGAAGAGGTTCACCGGATGATCCGGGCCCTGACTCAGCTCGTGCAGAATACGGATGCGGCGTCCGCTTTCCATGCCGGCAGCGGTAATCGTATGGCGAAACAAGTCCCTGTCCACCACCTGACTGCAACTGAAGGTGAACAGCAATCCGCCGGGCTTAACAGTTTGGAAACCCGCTGTATTCAGGCGCTTGTAGGCCATCACCGCATTATGACGCTTCTGAATGCTCTTCGCAAAAGCCGGAGGATCGAGCACCACGATGTCAAAGCGCTCCAGGTTTTCTTTCAGAAACTGCGGCACATCGGCACACAGCGTTTCATGACGTTCCTGCCAGCCGTTCAATGCGGCATTCGCAGCAGCTAGGTCTATGGCTTTCTGAGATACATCCACGCTGAGCACACGTTCTGCTCCTCCGTTCAGCGCAGCCATGCTGAAGCCACCGGTATAGGAAAAAGCGTTGAGCACGGAACAGCCCGCAGTATAATGTCCCAATAAATCGCGGTTGGGCCTCTGGTCGAGGAAGAAGCCTGTTTTCTGTCCTTCCACCCAGTTCACGCGGTACAGGATGCCGGATTCTTTCACTACAGCCTCGCGTTCAACACCATGCAGCCATGCGTCCTTGGCCTGGGGCATCGTACCGCTGGCTTTGAGGTAGATGGTTTCAAACACCATGTCGGGCAGATTTTTCAGCGCAGTTCCGATGTATTCGGCGGCCCGCAGCATCCCTTCGTGGTGGGGCTGCACTACGGCGTGTTTCCCATAGAGGTCAATGATAAGGCCCGGCAAATCATCGCCTTCCCCGTGTACCAGACGGAAACAGTCGGTTTGCGGATTTCCTGCCAGGCCAATCCTGCGGCGAAGCAGCCAGGCGCGCGCGATGGCGGCATTCCAGAAGTCCTGGTTCAGGGGCAGGTCTTCCCTGCTTACGATGCGCACGGCAATAGAAGCATTGCCCCAGAAGCCGGTGCCGATGAACTGTTTGTCGTGGGTGTACACGCGCACGGTATCTCCTTCGGCAACACCCGCGCCCACCTGCTTCACTGCCCCGGAAAATATCCAGGGATGGCCGCGGCGCACCGCCTGATCTTTACCGGGTTTCAGGATGACACTGGCTTCTTGCATGCTGCGGCAAAGTTCAGCCAAAGGAAGTCAAAACGGCAACCTTGACCGAGAAGCATGCCGAAGCGACTATTTTTGAAGCATGCTCGTAGCCGACATCATCCGCGTGCTGGAACAGATTGCTCCGCCGGCCTTACAGGAATCGTATGACAATGCCGGGTTAATTACCGGCCGCCGGGATATGGAAGTTCGCGGCGTGCTGGTTTGTCTGGACAGCACGGAAGCCATCATCCGCGAAGCGGCATTGCGCGGCTGCAACATGGTGGTGGCGCATCATCCCATCATCTTCAAAGGTTTGAAGCGGCTTACGGGCAGCACTTATGCAGAACGCGCAGTGGAGCTGGCCATCAGGGAAGGCATTGCGATTTACGCCATCCATACCAACCTGGACAACGTGCTGTACCGCGGGGTAAACCAGCGTATTGGTGCGCGCCTTGGCCTGCAGGACCTGCGCATCCTGGCGCCCATGCGCGAGCAACTGTTCAAGCTGGAAACCTTTGTACCGCATGCACATGCCGATGTTGTACGCGAGGCTTTATTCGCCGCTGGCGGCGGAACCATTGGCAACTACGATGCGTGCAGTTTCAACCTGAGCGGCACCGGAACCTTCAGACCCGGCGCAGGCAGCAATCCATTTGTTGGCACTGCGGGAGTCATCCATCGGGAAGAAGAAACTTACATCCAGATGATTGCGCCACGCCACCGGGAGGCCGCGCTCATTCAGGCCTTGAAGGCTGCACATCCCTACGAAGAAGTGGCTTATCAGGTGCTGCCGCTGTTGAATGAATGGCAGGAAAGCGGTTCAGGTTTGATCGGCCAATTGCCGGAAGCGATGGAAAGTGAAGCTTTTCTCAAGCACGTGCAACAGGCCATGGAGCTGCCGGGCATCAGGCTTGCCATAGGGCCTCAGAAGCACATCAAGCGGGTAGCGTTGTGTGGCGGTGCCGGAAGCTTCCTCACCAAAAAAGCACTGCAGGCCGGAGCTGATGCCTACATCACCGCCGACGTGAAATACCACGAGTTCTTCGATCAGGAAGAACAGATGTGGTTGCTGGACATTGGCCATTTTGAAAGTGAACAATACACGATAAACCTGATTGTTGAGGTGTTGAATGAAAATTTCCCTAAATTCGCGGTTCTTTCGCCGGAAACAAATACCAATCCGGTGAAGTATTTTCCGAAACCATGGATTTGAC
This sequence comes from Bacteroidia bacterium, assembly GCA_044360435.1. GTDB lineage: Bacteria > Bacteroidota > Bacteroidia > NS11-12g > UBA955 > REEB481. Next base: position 7,311 of record JBIKKI010000010.1, on the reverse strand, counting down.
CGTAGAAAAAAAACTCAAGAACCTTTACAAGCTGCAGGCCATTGACACCGCGCTGGACAACCTGAAAGCCATGATGGGAGAACTTCCCATGGAAGTGGCCGATCTGGAAGACGGCATTGTTGGACTGGAAACCCGCATTGGCAATATCCAGGGTGAAATTAAAGACATCCACGATGGCATAGGTGCATTCAAAAACCGCATCAAAGAATGCAACCAGCAGATTGACCGTTACAAGGAGCAGTTAAACCAGGTAAAGAACAACCGTGAATTCGATGCCCTGAATAAAGAGATTGAAATCTTAGGCCTCGAAAACATGCAGACCGAAAAGGCCATCAAGCAGCAGCAAGACAAGCTGGAAGGCCATAAGTTGCTGTTGGAAACTACCGAGCAGCACCTGGAAAGCCGCAAAAAAGACCTCGAATTCAAAAAAGGCGAGCTGAAAACCATCGAAAAAGAAAACGAGGAAGAAATGGCCCGTTTGATGGAAGACCGCGCCAAGGCAGAAAAACAGGTGGATGAGCGCTTGCTGAAGGCGTATAACCGCATCCGCCACAACGTGCGCAACGGCATTGCCGTGGCAAGCATCCTGCGCGGATCCTGCGGCGGTTGTTTTGCCCGCATCCCTCCACAGCGCCAGAGCGACATCCGCGCGCACAACAAAATCATCGATTGTGAACATTGCGGACGTATTCTGGTGGACGTAACCATTTCCGGTCAGGAAACTATTTACGAACCCAAGCCCGAAAAAACCACGACCCGTCGCAAGCTCAAACTCGGAGCCAAGGCGGAATAATCGTTTAAACATGAACCATCTGAAGAAAGGGAAGCAATTAGTTTCCCTTTTCTTTTTTAGCCTCCTGTTTGTTCCCGCTGTTGCATCGGCAGCGGTTCGGTTTTCCTTTACACCCGGCTGCGCCCGTGGATTGAACTTCATCCACCAGTTTCGCTTTTCAGATGCGCGTAATGCCTTAACGACAGAACGGGTCAACAACAACCTGGCCCCGCTGCTGCTGGACGACTACATAGACTTCATTCAGGTGTTTTTGAATGAGCAAACAGCGGAATACCAAAAGCTTAACGCTGCGGTTCCGGAACGCATCCGGCGTTTTGAGGAATTGCCGGAAACTTCGCCATGGCGTTTGTATTGCCGCGGCGAAATACGCATGCACTGGGGCCTGGCAGCCATGAAATACGGTGAATATTGGACGGCCTTCACCTTGTTCCGCAATGCCTGGTCCGATTTTCAGGAGAACCTGCGCAGACATCCCAAATTTGTGCTCACAGAGAAGTCACTTGGCTTGCTGGAAGCTGCCGTAGGCTCGATTCCTCAGTCGTACAAAAAATTTGCTGCGGTACTCGGATTTTCGGGCAGTATTTCCGGCGGGCTGGCACGGGTGGAGCGCGTGAGCAGAACCACACCTGCTTCCCCGGATTTGCTGATGTTTCACCACGAAGCCTCCCTCCTTGCCTGCTGGCTTCGGCTGCACCTCCTTCAAGATCCGCAAGGCGCCTGGAACCTGGTTCTGGCGGTGTGCAATCAACATCAATATTACCCTGTTGCCTCTTTCATCCGCGCCAACATTGCCATGAATACCGGCCGCAATGACCTGGCCATCGAAACCTTGCGGGGAAGAATCCCGCATCCAAACCAACAGGCATTCTGGTATTTGGAATTCATGCTCGGCCAAGCGCTGTTGCATCGATTGGATACGTCCGCAGAAACGCACCTGCGCAGGTATCTGGTTCGGTTTAAAGGACAAAATTACCTGAAGCGCGCAGCCCGCGACCTTGCCTGGGTTGCACTGCTGAAAGGCGACATGGCCTGGTACCAAAACTACCTTTCGCTGGCCAGAACCATGGGCCAGGAACGCACCGATGAGGACCGACAGGCCATGCGCGATGCCTGGCAGAAATATCCGCCGGATGTGCGGCTGCTTCAGGCCCGATTGCTGTGTGACGGCGGCTACTACGCGCGCGCACTAAGTGTACTTGGCGCAAATACCTATACCAGTACCACACTTCAAACCGAGTATCACTACCGTCAGGCGCGCATCCTGCACGAACTATACCGGACTGCTGAAGCAGAACAAGCCTACCTGAACACCATCGAACTGGGGAAAGATCTGGAGCACTACTTCGCGGCCAATGCGGCCCTGCAACTTGGATTGATCTATGAAGGAAGGGCGCAGCGCGCGCAGGCTGCCCAATATTTCCGGATGGCCATCAACGGATTTCCGAACAACAAAGAATATCGCAACGGGATTGAACAAAAAGCCCGTGCCGGTTTGCAGCGCATTGGCGCCTGAGTCATCAGAGAAAAGCTGTTGGCCCGATCAGCGAAGGTCAACCACCGTTACGCCGGGCTTTGTTTTGGCATCGAAGGTGAAGCTGGCGTCGGTCATCGCCTGGTTGGGCGTTAAAGATTTCACTGCGTAGGTAACCAGCATGCTGTTCTTGTAGTACATCAGCATGCGGTCAATCTGGTTGGTGGTTTTATCAATTTCAACCTTTACGTAGGAAAGCTGGTTCTTCTTGGGCACCTTCGGTGACAGCTTCACCACTTCATAGGTTTTGTTGTTCCGAACGATGGGCCCTTCATACGCACCATTGAAGCCTTTTTTGTGGATGGAAAAGATTTCATTGGGTGTGATGGAATTGTCGTTGGGCTTGTAGTTTTCGATGGTTACTTCATTGGCATCCTTCACGTAGGTCCACATGGTTTTACCGTCGCAATAAATTTCCTGTCCACCGAAGTCGAGGCGAAATTTTGCGCCTTTCAGGTACACTGTTCCTTCTTCAGTAGTTTTTTTCTTGTCGGCTTGATTCTCGGTAGTTACCGTAAATACCGCTTTAATGGATGTGTATGCCTGATATTTCTTGCTCACCTTATTGAGCAGTTCATTGGCCTTGGCATCCGTTTGCGCCAATCCTACAGTCGCGGCAAGCATTCCCACAACGATCAAAGACGGTTTCAAAAGAGTTTTCATGAATGGTTGCAAAGTTCGTAAAATCCTATTGATCCAGAGATTTCAAAAACTGTTCCAATGCATATTCATCAGGAATTAATACCTGACGCGCCTTACTTCCTTCAAAAGGTCCGACAATTCCGGCGTGTTCCAGCTGATCCATCAGGCGACCAGCACGGTTATAACCCAACTTCAGCCTGCGCTGAATCAGGGATGTGCTGCCCACCTGATTGAGCACCACCACCCGCGCGGCGTCTTCAAACAGTGCATCGCGTTCGTTCGGATCAAACTGCTCGGAAGTGCCGCCACCGCTGCCACCCTCTTCCTTCACCTCCGGCAAAAGGTAAGGCCCTGCAAACCCGGTTTGGTTGCCAATAAATTCCGTGATGCGTTCCACTTCAGGCGTATCCACGAACGGACATTGCAGGCGAATCAATTCCTGTCCGCCGCTGAACAGCATATCTCCTTTACCGATGAGCTGGTCGGCGCCATTGCTGTCGAGGATGGTACGGCTGTCGATTTTGCTGGTTACGCGAAACGCGATGCGCGCCGGGAAGTTCGCTTTGATGATGCCGGTAATCACGTTTACGCTCGGACGCTGTGTAGCCAGAATGAGGTGGATGCCCACAGCCCGCGCCAGCTGTGCAATGCGCGCAATAGGTGTTTCAATTTCCTTACCCGCGGTCATCATCAAATCGGCTACTTCGTCAATCACCACCACGATGTAGGGGAGGAAGCGGTGCCCGTTCTGCGGATTCAGCTTGCGGTTCCGGAACTTATCGTTGTATTCCACAATATTCCGCACAAAAGCATCCTGGAGCAGCTTGTAGCGGTCTTCCATCTCAATGCACAACGAATTCAGCGTGTTGATCACCTTTTGGTTGTCGGTGATGATGGCTTCCCCGTCGCCGGGCAACTTCGCCAGAAAGTGGCGTTCAATTTTGTTGTACAGCGTGAGTTCTACCTTCTTTGGATCGACCAGCACCAACTTCACATAAGAAGGATGTTTTTTATACAACAAGGAAACGAGGATGGCGTTGAGGCCCACTGATTTGCCCTGTCCTGTGGCGCCGGCCATCAGCAGGTGCGGCATGCGCGCCAGGTCGGCAATGTAGATTTCGTTGGAAATGGTTTTGCCCAGCACCACAGGCAGCTGATAATCGCTGTCCTGGAATTTCTTGCTGGTGATCATGCTCTTCATGTTGACCATTTCGGCGTGCTTGTTGGGAACCTCAATGCCAATGGTTCCCTTTCCGGGAATCGGTGCAATGATGCGTATGCCCAATGCCGCCAGACTCAGGGCAATGTCGTCTTCCAGGCTTTTGATTTTGGAAATCTTCACGCCAGGCGCCGGGATGATTTCATAAAGGGTAACCGTTGGACCAATGCTGGCTTTGATTTGCGAGATGCCGATGTTGTAATTCTTCAGGGTTTCGAGGATGAGCCTTTTGCTGTTTTCCAATTCGGCGGTATCCACTTCCCGTTTTTCGCTCTGGTAATCGGTCATCAGATCCGGTGTGGGCATCTTGTAACGGCTCAGCTCCAGGGTTGGATCGTACAGCGTGTCCAGGCCGTTGTGGATGGGCGGGGGCCCGTCTTCTGTTTCGGCCGGCACGGTTTCAGGAACCAACGGCGCGGTGTCGATGGTAAACGGAACTTCCGGCACCAGCGGCGCAGGATCAGGCACTACCGGTTCCAGTTCTTCCACTATGAAGGGAATATGTTCAAAAGGTTCCGGCGCTGATGTGATGACGGGCTCCGGTGTTGGCATTGGTTCTGTAGGTGAAACCGGTTCGGGCGTGCGTACTGGTGACGGCGCGGGTGGCGTTTTTGACTTTGCAGGATTGTTGACCGGAACAGGTTCAGAGGCAGGAACTTCCGCAGGCCTTTGAAAGGGACGGAAGTTGAAAAACACCATGAGGTACACCAGGGCAATGCCACCGATGGCCAGAAACGCGCCAATCACGCCGCCAAACCCTTGCAGCCATTGCACGCCGAAATAGCCAAAAGCGCCACCCATCAGTGGAAAAGGCACCTGCAGCAGGTAGCCAAACAGCAAACTGAGCCAGCTGGCGGCAAGCAGGCTGTGCACAAACACGGCCAGCAGCGCAAAGGGTTTGTAGCTGTTCAGCAGGTTCATGCCGCACAGTGCAATGAAGGGAAGCAGCAGAAAGGCTGCCAGGCCGAAGCCCTTGTGGATGAACACGTAACTCAGCCAGGCACCCATAAAGCCCATGGCATTGGCAGCCGCTTCGGGATTGTTGATGCGAAACATGCTCCAGTTGCCTGACTGCATGAGGTCTTGATCACTTTTCCAGGTGAAAAAGAACGAAACAAACGAAATGAACATGAATACCGACAGCACCAACAGAAAAAAACCGGCTACACGCCGGGCGCGTTCATTGCGCAGCAACGCAATCCCTTTCCATTCTTCCCTGCTGATGGAAGCCGGCTCATCTGCTTTGGATGATCCTCCTGTAAAATTGTCTTTAGGTCTGTTTTCCTTGCGCGGTTTATTGCTCATGGCTGTTCTTGCAAAATAGACACAGTGGACTTTGGAGCCTGTTTAAAGTTTTACACTTCAGCCCATGGAAAAGCGGAAAAAATATGCTGATGGAATGGTTTTTGTCCATTTTTGCAACATTCAACAAACCATGTCCAAGGCCTTATTATTGTCTTTTTGGTGGCTGATTGCAGGCATTTCTGCGCTGCAGGCAGCCTTTGTTCCCCTGGAATACGCCAACAGAACCTATGAAGATCCGGTGCGCACCGTGCTGTTTTACCAAAGCGCGGGGAATGGCAATGCGGCCATGATCAACCTGGGCAGCGACGAGACCATGACCCTGGAGTTTGATGAGCTCAAGCCCACCAACGACTTCTACCAATACACCCTGATTCACTGCGATGCGCAATGGAATCCAACCGCGCTGAACAAATTTCAAACCCTGGAAGGCATGGGCTTCGAAAATCTGGAGGAATACTTCTTCAGCAACAGCACCACCATCCAATATACGCATTACCGCCTGCAAGTTCCCGGTCCGCAAACCCGTCCGAGGATCAGCGGAAATTACCTGCTGCTGGTGTACCGCAATTTCAACGAAGCCGACATCGTGCTGAGCCGCCGCATGATGGTTTTGGATGTGAAAGGCCGCCTCGAAACCAAGGTGATGCCTGCCACTCAGGTGCAGAATCGCTTCAAGCAACAAGAAGTGGATTATGTGTTCACCGCTGCGCCCGGCTACCCGATTCCCAATCCCTATCAGGACCTGAAAACCGTAGTCATCCAAAACAACAACTGGGAAAGTGCCCTTTCGCTGAAGCCGCTGTACCTGATGGGCAACAGCTATAATTTCGACTATCAGGAAGGCAATACCTTTCCCGGCCTGAACGAGTTCCGCTTTTTCGACATCCGCAGCCTGCGACAACTCAGCTTCAACGTGCGCCGCAAGTATGATGAAGACGGGCAGAAACACGTGGTGGTGAACTTCGAACCCAATCGGGCCTACAGCAACTACATCATGTACGCCGATTACAACGGCCGCATGGTGATCCGCAATGCCGACGGCAGCGGGCCTTCACAAACCGAAAGCGATTATGTGTGGACGCACTTTACGCTGATGACCCGGGAACCGCTTCCCAACGGACAACAGGTTTATGTGTGGGGCGAATTGAGCGACTGGCAGATGAAAGACCGAATGCGCATGCACTGGAACGCCGCCCTTGGCGCCTACGAATGCAGCACCTTGCTCAAGCAGGCGTATTACAACTACATGTTCGCTGTGGACAGCGGCAACGGCATTCCCGATCCGTCTGTTTTTGAAGGAAGCCACGCCGCCACCGAAAATGTGTATCAGGTGATGGTGTACCACCGCAACCAAAGCATGGGCTACGATGAGCTGATTGCCTTCGAAAACCAAAGCAGCATGATCCGCTGAAGCATTTCAATCAAGCCGCCATTCCACTTTTTGATGTGTATTCAGGCGTAAAACAGCGCATGGATCGTCGAAACCAAGCTTTGGTTACTGCGCTTTTGCCTTCCTGTGAAACAGCACCATTCCATAATCCCAGGTTGTACGCACGCCCAAAAGCAAAACCGTTGCATTGGTTTTCACCGAGCCATCGCCAATAACGGGCACGGAACTGATGTTGTACAGTCCGCGGTTGTTTCTTACTTCAACCGAAAACATGAGCTTTTTGCTCAGGGGAAGATTCAGACCCAATCCCGTGGATAAGCCAAAATCAACCTGTTTGATGCGGGCATTGTTGCGTTCGCGCCTGGTGGCAATCTGGTCGCCGGAAGTCACGGTTCCTTGTTGCACCAAATGGCCGACATACGGCCCTGCGT
>JBIKKI010000067.1:0-12344 GCA_044360435.1 Bacteroidia bacterium | reverse complement strand
GGTACCCGATTTAAGCTTTATCCATGTGAGGGAACCTATTTCCAGTTGTTGGGCTATGAGAAAATCAGCCAGGAGCCGGACACAGAAATTGCCCGCACCTGGATACGAGAACATAAAATTGCTTCCATCCCCGTTTCGGTGTTCTACCGCGATAATTCTGACCATCATTTGCTGCGGTTCTGTTTTGCCAAGGAAGACGCTACTTTGGAACAGGCTGCAGCGTTGTTACAGGCCATTTCAGACCGCACATGAACAAGCTTCAAATGGCCTTGGTGCAAATGAATCTGCACTGGGAACAGCCGGAACGCAACCTGAATCATGCGGAAACATTGCTTTTGGGCCATCCAGGTGCCGATCTTTATGTGTTGCCGGAAATGTTCAGCACCGGTTTTTCCATGCAAGCGGTACAGCTTGCTGCAAGCATGGACGGTGCTGAAGTGCAGCGCATGAAAAATTGGGCGGCCAAACTGGATGCTGCCGTGGCGGGTTCGCTGATGATGCGGCATGAAGATGGCTTTGTCAACCGCTTCCTGTTTGTGTTTCCTGATGGGAGCCTGCAGTTTTACGATAAAAAACACCTGTTCAGTTTGGGCAGTGAACACAAACACTACCAATCCGGAAACAGTCAGACTATTGTGGAATGGCGCGGCTGGCGCATCGCGTTGTATGTATGCTATGACCTGCGGTTTCCGGCCTGGTGCCGCAACCGAAACGATGCACATTTGGCGCTGTTTACCGCCAACTGGCCGGATACACGTATTGCGCATTGGGATATTCTGTTGCCGGCCCGTGCCCTGGAAAATCAGTACTTTGTGGCCGGCGTGAACCGCGTGGGTGTTGATGGGAATGGTGTGGCTCACAGCGGTCATACAGCACTGTACGATTATGCAGGAACAACCTTATGCCGGGCTCAGGATGGGGAAGAGGCCATACTCCAGGCGACGCTGGATCCCGACGCGCTCAAGCTGTATCGCCGTCAGTTGCCGTTCCTGAAAGATGCCGATGATTTTTACTTTGCAGCCGAATAAAACTGCGATCCAAAGGTTACCGGTGAAAATCGTTCCCCCCGAACGCATGCTTCTGTCTATTTTGCAGGGGTGAAACCGGCATATCTAACTGCAGCAGAGGCCATCAGCACTGTAAAAAGTGGCGACAGGGTATTTATTCAGGGCAGCGCGGCCACGCCGCTTTCCCTTACCCGGGCGCTTGCGGCAAGGGCCGCAGCATTAAAACAGGTAGAATTGGTGGCCATCAGCACGTTTGGCGACATGGGTTTGCCCTTGGCAGACTATCCGGATAGCTTCTACATCAATTCACTCTTTGTTTCCGCCAACATACGCGATGCCGTAAACGGTGATCAAGGCGATTATATCCCGGTGTTTTTATCTGAAATCAGTCGCCTTTTTGATCGTGGAATTTTGCCCTTGGATGTAGCACTGGTTCATGTTTCCCCACCGGATAAACACGGTTATTGTTCTTTGGGTGTTTCTGTGGATGTGGCGCGCTGCGCCGTGAAAAACGCCAAATATGTCATTGCGCAGGTGAACCCCAACATGCCGCGAACCCACGGCGACGGAATGGTTCATATTCGCGAACTGCATGCGCTGGTTTCTTGTGAAGATTCATTACCCGAATGTTCTTATGCCGAAAAAGTAAGTGAAGTTGATCGGAAGATTGGGAAAAATGTAGCCGCATTGATTGAAGATGGTGCAACCCTGCAAATGGGCATCGGCAGCGTGCCCGATGCAGTTCTGCACGAGTTATCTGGCCACCGGGATTTGGGCATTCATACAGAAATGTTCTCCGATGGCGTGGTAGCACTGTTGCAAAGAGGCGTGATTACCAACCGTTTTAAAAACAAACATCGAAACAAAACCATAGCATCCTTTGCCTTTGGCAGCAAATGGTTGTATGATTTTATTGATGATAATCCCGGATTTACCTTTCTGGAAGCGGATTATGTCAACAATCCGGAAGTCATCAGAAAAAACCCGAAAGTAGTTGCCATCAACAGCGCCATCGAGGTTGATCTTACCGGACAGGTTTGTGCTGATTCCATAGGCATCATGCAATATTCAGGCGTCGGCGGACAAATGGATTTCATGCGTGGGGCAGCCTTGTCAGAAGGGGGGAAGCCCATCATTGCCATGCCATCAACCACGCATCAGGGCGCTTCACGGATTGTTCCTTTTTTGAAACAAGGGGCCGGCGTTGTCACTACCCGCGCGCATGTGCATTATGTGGTTACCGAATATGGTACTGCTTATTTGTTCGGAAAGAACTTGAAACAACGCGCCTATGCCTTGCTTGATATTGCCCATCCCAACCACAGAAACAGTCTGGAGCAAGAAATTTTTGCGCGATTTGGCAAACCCTGAACCGCTGCACTCGCGCCACCAATCAGGCCATTGGCACCTTGGTGTACCATCGGTCATGCCCTGTTGGAACATAAATCATGTTTCCCCTGATTAGGTTCAGCCCTGAATATTACCGACCTTTGCACCAGGAAGTTAAATTAATTCCGCTTCCCGTAATCTGTAAAATGTTGTGATTCCTCTGCCTTTACCGGCGTTTGGGTGTTCGGCATGCTGCGGAATACCTGAACAAAAAACCTATGGCCAAATCAAAAAGCACATTCAACAAAAAACAGATTGCCGACAAAAAGCGCAAAAAACAAAAAGAGAAATTTGAAAAACGGCTGGATAAGAAAAACACGCCCACAGCCAGCTGGGAAAGTATGATTATGTATGTGGATGCGGATGGAAATTTTACCGAAACTCCGCCGGTGAAGCCGGAAGAACCGGAATCATAAGCGTGAAGAAGGAAGGGCTTATAGCCCTTCCAGTTGTTTCAGATTGGACTGCAGGTTGCGGATTTTCTCCTCCGCGTCGGCTTTCTTCTGACGCTCCTTTTCTACTACATCGCCTTTGGCATTGGCCACAAAGCGTTCGTTGCTCAGTTTGGCATCAACGCTCTTGAGAAATCCATGCAGGTATTCCAGCTCTTTGCGGATGGCTGCTTTTTCTTCTTCAATATTCAAGCCTTCCGGTAAGCCTACATGCAGCTCATCGGTTTCTACCAAAGAAACCACGGCATTGCCAGGCTTCGCTCCATTGATGTTGAGCCTGCAGTTGGCCAGTTTGCTGATGATTCCGGCAAATGCCTGATAGGTGCTTTCCTGTGCTGTGATGATGCTTACATCCAAAGTTTCCTTCGGAGACAATCCTTTGCTGTTGCGCACCTGACGCACTTCGCTGATCAGTTTCAGTGGACGTTCACTTTGTGCTTCTGCACGCTGCGGCAGCGGATAGCTGCTCAGGATACACGGTTTTTCAGGGTTGCCTTCATGCACGGCATGATATAACTCTTCGGTGATGAACGGCATGAATGGATGCAGCAGGCGCATCAGCACATCGAAGAATTTCTTGGTCTGCTCCAGCGCACCGCGGTGTATGGGCGAACCATAAGCAGGCTTCACCATTTCCAGATACCAGGAACAGAAATCATCCCAAACGAGTTTGTAGGCGCACATGAGTGCATCGCTGAGTCTGTATGCAGCAAAATGCTCGTGCATTTCTGAAATAGCTGCGTTCAGGCGTGCTTCAAACCAGGCTGCAGAAACCTGAGCGTCTTTTTGTATTTCTTCAGATACTGTGCTGTCTGCTACAACCTCCCAGCCACTGATCAGGCGCCATGCGTTCCACAGCTTGTTGCAGAAATTTCGGCCCTGCGCCACCTGCGAATCGTCGAACAGGATGTCGTTTCCGGCAGGTGCGCTCAGCAACATGCCCATGCGCACACCATCGGCACCAAACTGCGCAATCAGATCCAGCGGATCCGGGCTGTTGCCCAGACTTTTACTCATCTTCCGGCGGAGCTTATCACGTACAATTCCCGTGTAATACACATTTCTGAACGGAAGCGCTCGCTTGTATTCGTATCCGGCCATGATCATACGGGCCACCCAGAAAAACATGATTTCCGGAGCCGTCACCAAATCGTTGGTAGGATAGTAGTAATCAAGGTCTTTCTTGCCCGCTTCGGTAAAACCGTCGAATACCGAAATGGGCCATAACCAGCTGCTGAACCAGGTGTCCAGCACATCTTCATCCTGTTTGAGTTCTGAAGCATGCACGGCGATGTTTCGCGCCTGGAATTTTGAAGCCGCCTCTTCGGCGCTTGCCGCCACTTCAAAGTCACCTTCCGGGGTGTACCAGGCGGGAATACGGTGGCCCCACCACAACTGACGGCTGATGTTCCAGTCTTTGATGTTTTCAATCCAATGCCGGTAGGTGTTTTTCAGCTTTGCAGGGAAGAACTGAATGGTGTCGTTCATCACATGCTCCAGTACTTCGGGATTGCGTTTCATGAACGTTTGCATGTCCATGAACCATTGTGTGGAGATGCGCGGTTCAATCACGGCATCCGTGCGTTCGCTGTGCCCTACATTATTCTGAACCTGTTCGCTTTTCAGCAGATGGCCTTTCGCTTCCAGTTCTTTAGCGATTTTTTTACGCACGATGAAGCGGTCTTCGCCAACATAAATTCCGGCCGCTTCAGAGATGGTTCCGTCGGCGTTCAGGGCGTCAATCAGCGGTAGCTGATGTCTTTGCCCGATGCGGTAATCCACAATGTCATGACAGGGCGTAACCTTCAGACAGCCTGTTCCGAACGACGCATCTACTTCTTCATCGGCAATGATGGGAATTTCACGACCAATCAGCGGAACGAGCACGGTTTTCCCGATCCATTCCGCGTAGCGAGTATCACCGGGACTGGTGGCAATGGCTACGTCGCCCATGATGGTTTCCGGACGCGTGGTGGCAATAGTGACAAAGTCTTTTCCATCCGGTGTGAAATATTTCAGGTAATAGAGCGTGCTCTGTTCCTGTTTGTATATAACTTCTTCATCGCTCAGGGTGGTTTTACCCACAGGATCCCAGTTCACCATGCGGGTGCCGCGGTAAATGAGTCCTTTTCCGTAAAGGTCGATAAACACTTCTATCACCGCATCATAAAGCGAAGGTTCCATGGTGAAACGTGTGCGTTCCCAATCGCAGCTGGCGCCAAGTTTTTTCAGCTGTTCCAGGATGATGCCGCCGTATTTATGGGTCCATTCCCAGGCGTGGCCTAAGAATTCGTCGCGGGTGAGGTCTGACTTACGGATGCCTTGTTCGGCCAGCATGCGCACCACCTTAGCTTCCGTGGCAATGCTCGCATGATCAGTTCCGGGAACCCAGCATGCGTTTTTACCTTCCATACGCGCCTTCCGGATCAGAATATCCTGAATGGTGTTGTTTAGCATGTGGCCCATGTGCAGTACGCCGGTAACGTTCGGCGGCGGAATCAACACAGTATAAGGTTCACGATCGTCGGGTACAGAGCGGAAATAACCCTGTTCCATCCAATAGGAATACCACTTCTGTTCAACGGCTGCGGGATGATAATTTTTGTCAGGCTCCATGCGGGCTGCAAACATACAATGCACAAGCCTTGCCTTTCCATTGTTTTTGCTATCTTGCTTTATTCAATGCCTATGGAAAACATGGATACCATCAAGGAACATGCATACAGCATTTATAAAAAAGAGCGCAGCATTCGCTATGTGGAAGCATATTTAAATGAGGCTGCACCTGAATCTGAAGAGGCTACTGTTTTTCTGGGTGAAATTAAAAAATCACATTACGCCCGACTGCGGAAACTGGGCATGGGATTCCTGCTCTTCGGCGGTTTTCTGTGCTTTGGAAGTTGTGTAATTACCTTGCTGGTAGGGCATGGTGGCCCGGCCATGTATTATACCTTGTATGGGCTTACCATAGCAGGTGCCAGTATTGCCTTTATGGGCGCGGCCTATATCCTCGGATTCTGATACTTATTCGGCTCCGTCAGTTTGCGCCCTCTGAATCGCTTTAGCGCCTATCATCTTACCCATATTCATCCCCGTTTCTATGTCGCTGCGGTAGTGAATGGCACCGTAGAGGCGGGATAAACTGGCTTCTGATGCCATGGAATTATATGCAGCGGCGCGTTGCGGCACGATATGCCCCAGCAGGGTTGCGGCTGCACCGCTAAAGGTGCTGTGCCCGCTGGTATAGGCCGGGAAATTCGGCAATCCGGTGAGCGTTTTGATTTCCGGATCTACCTGACTGGGTCTAGGGTTGAAATAATAGAATTTGGCATCCCAGCAGCAGATGGCAGCATCCATCATGCTCATGTTCAGCAATGCCAGGTTTCGGGCCCAACGTACCTCGCTGAAGCGCTCTTTCACAAAGTCCTCGCAGGCAATGGCATTCCAATGGCCCGGTGGGGTATAGGTGCCTACGCCGTCTCCCCAGAAATGCACGATGCGGAAATGCTCGCGCGTGGCATTTTTGCTGTAGGATTTCACCTCTGCCAGTTCTTTTTTAAATTGATCTGAATTGGTGCTTGGAGGAGGAACCGGACGATTGTTCACCATTTCGAGTGAATCCATCAAAAAGCCGCGTACTTTACCAAATAGCGGCAGCATTGGAGGTCTTTCCGGGATTTCCTGGCTAATCCAGGGTATTTCGCTACGCGCGATGGCATCGTTTTCCAGTTTCTTCCAGTCTGCCGGTGTACCCACTGCGGCGCCCGCCCGGTCGGTGCGGGCACGGGAAATGAACTTTGCGGCTACTTCGCGGCCCAGTTTCTCGCCGGCATCAGCATCGCTGCGCACGCAGGTTCCGGAAAGTACCATGGTGTTGATACATTCCTGCAGCTTTCCTTCCAGAAAGGCCTGCTCGCCGGGAAACAGCAGCTTCAACATCGCAACGGCGGCGCCTGCAGCGGTAATGTCATCGGAAGGATAGCTGTATGCGCCCGCCACAGGAATCAATTCCTCAATGGACGAATTGGCTTTGGAAGGATTGGGTCTGCGGAATTTCTGTCGGTAATGAGAAGCTGCTACCAAGGCATCAAACTGTGCCGCAGAAACATAGGCATAAGCCCGGGCAGCATAAGGCGGATTGGAGAAAGGGAAATATGGATAAGCCAGTGGATTGGCGCTGCTGGGAACAGGATAGCTGCCATCGGGATTGGCTACCGTGGGCAGATTGTATTTAGCCACCAGTTCACGGAGAATTTCGTTCCAGCGCAATACTGTTCCGGCACCCCAATATTCCAGTGCGGCTTCATCTTTTTTGGTCTTTTGCTCTTGTCGTGCAAGTATTTCCTGCAGTTCCAGCCGATAATCGGCTGCCGTACTTGCCGTGGGAGTGGCTACGGCCACTTCATCCGGTGCTTTCAGCAAGATGGTTTTCCAGGAACCCGCACCTGTGTCTGCATGTGCAGGATTCAGCATGGGGAAGCTTACGCGAAAAGGTTCTTCATTGCGCGCGCACCCTGAAGCCATCAAAAGGGCACAAGTGGCAAAATAGCTGAGGTTTAAGTGTTTCATCGGGCTCAGGGTTGAACGTGTGCTTTTTTGGAGAAATCAGTTTGATAAACCACACCCAGACTGAACGTGGTGCTGCGGCCCATATTCCGGCCCGCTAAGGTATGCATTCCTGAGCCCATCAGGCTCAGACCGCTGCTGCCGATAGCCCATTTGGCGTTCAAACCCGTGCGCAGGGCATCCATATTGTTGCTGGGGAAGGGCATGTCGTTGCGGCGTATGTCAAAACCACCGATGGTTTCCATGTGTTCGGTAATCAGTTCGATGTAATGATCGGCGCTTTTGCGGTAACCAAGACGCAACTGCATCATGGCCATGGAAGGCATGTTCACCACATTTCCGTAATTCATTTCTGTGGTATAATATGCCGTGCGGTCAATTTTAATATTCGAGCGCAGGATGAACGATGCCGTGGCTGTTGCATACCATTGCCGCTTTACTACATCGGCAATCAGCCGCGCAAATCCGCTGGTGCTGCGCATCCCAATAGACAATGGCAGGTAATCAGCCACATAATTGCTGAGCGGTGTGCTTATTCCCGCCACGCCGGCCAGATGCAGGCTGTAGTTCTTTCCCAGGTTTCTACCTAAAAGATATTGTTTGAGTGCAGCGCTCAAATCCTGAATGCCCTGCTGGCCGATGAGCGTGCCTGCAGAAACTTTGTTCTGTACCCAGGGCAAGGCCACAATCAGGTTGAGGTTGTCGTTGATGCCGTAGTTGGCCATGGCCATCACAGCATGACTGCTGAAGGTGCCGATGTTTTCATTTTCCCGGTATAGTTTTCCTTCCCAATAGTGATTCCAGCTGCCGTACTGGTAAACAAATCCGCCACAAATATTCTTGGCTGGCATCCATAAAGCATCCTGATCGGTTTGCGCATGCAGCGGTGCGGAACACAAACCTATGGCAACCAGAAGCGGGTAGATGTTTAGTTGCATGTCTCTGTTATTCCTTCAATAATAGATGAATGAAGGCAAATTCTCCTGCTTCTGCGATTAAGAACATCCGGAATTACCTTTGCGTGGTGACAGGGAATTCATCCATTCAGGCAGCCATCCTTGAAATTTTGCGGGATGCAGGCGGGAAACCCCTGAATCATAAACAGGTAAGTCGCCGTTTGCCGGCTGATTTTTTCGAACAACACAAGCATGTGCCGGCCTGGCTGGAACAGATGGCCGCTCAGGGACAAATCAAGTCGCTGGACCGCGGTAAATATTACCTACAGCCCGAATTACATACGGTTACCGGGAAGCTGGAAGTAACACGCAGTGGTGACGGCTGGATATTACAGGACAGCGGCGACGATGTTTTTGTGCCTAAAGGAAAACGCAATCGTTCGCTGCCCGGAGACATCGTGGAAGCACGCGTGCGTCCGGCGAAACGCAAAGAGTCTGTGGGTGAAGTGATGCGCGTGCTGCAACGCCACCGCGGACCTTATACCGGCGTACTCGACGTATTCAAGAACCACGTTTTTCTGCTTCCCGACAACCAAAAGATGGGTGTGGATATTCTGGTGGACATGAAGGCCGATGAATCGCTCGACGGACATAAAGCCGTGGTGGAAATCACCGACTGGCCTGAACATCGACGCAATCCGCAGGGCAAATTGCTGCACCTGCTCGGAAAGCCCGGCGACAACGATACGGAAATGCATGCCATCGTTGCGGAATTTGGCTTTCCACTGGCATTTCTTCCCGCTACCGATGCCCACTGTGCTGAAATACCTGAAGTGATTTCCGAGGTGGAAATCAAGAAACGCCGAGACTTCAGAAACATCCTCACCTTTACCATAGACCCTGCAGATGCGAAGGATTTTGACGATGCCATCAGCTTTCGTCGCCTCGAAAACGGAAATGTGGAACTTGGCGTGCACATCGCCGATGTGTCGCATTACGTGCAAGACGGCGACCCGATAGACCTCGAAGCTGCCCAGCGCGGAACTTCGGTTTACCTTGTAGATCGCACCATTCCCATGCTGCCCGAAAAACTCAGCAATAACCTGTGTTCACTCCGGCCTCATGAAAACCGTCTGGCCTTTTCTGCCGTGTTTGAGCTGGATCAGGATGCCAACGTGACAGCGCGCTGGTTCGGGAAAACGGTGATTTACAGCGACCGACGATTCACCTACGAAGAAGCTCAGGAGGTATTGGAAACAGGTGCAGGCGATTTTGCCGAGGAACTGGCTGAAGTGAACCGGCTCGCAAAAATCCTCAACAGGGAACGCATGCAATCCGGTTCTGTGAATTTTGAAACCACGGAGGTGCGCTTCAAGCTGGATGCGAAGGGCCGACCCGTGGGCATCATGGTGAAACAGCGCAAGGATGCCCATAAGCTCATAGAAGAGTTCATGCTGCTGGCCAACAGGGAAGTGGCTTTTCACATTCATGAACGCAACCGAGAAACCGGCAGGTTCCCCTTCATTTACCGCATACACGACCTTCCTCAGGAAGAAAAACTCAACGACCTGGTGCTCATGTGCCGTAAGTTTGGCTACAGCTTACAGGTGGACAATGAAAAGGTACTGAAACGCGATCTGAACCGATTGATGGAACAGATTGCAGGCAAGCCGGAAGAAGCACTGCTGCAGAACATGGCCGTGCGCAGCATGGCAAAAGCCGTGTATACCGGGCAAAAAACCTCACACTTCGGACTTGGCTTTGCGCATTATACCCATTTCACTTCGCCCATCCGGCGCTATCCGGACCTGCTGGCGCATCGCCTGCTGCACCATTACCTGGAAGGGAAATCTGCTCCTGCATCGTATCATGCACAGCGCATCGAGCAGCTGGCCAAACACAGTTCGAATATGGAGCATCAGGCCGCTGAAGCTGAAAGGGCCAGCACCCGATATAAAATGGCTGAATATCTGGAATCTCAGGTAGGGCAGGAGTACGATGGCGTAATTTCAGGTCTTACAGATTGGGGCATTTACGTAGAACTTATTGACAACAAGTGTGAAGGCATGGTCAGGATTCCATCGCTGAAAGAAGATCAATACATGTATCATCAAAAAGAACAGGCTGTTATTGGACGGCGTTTCGGGAAAACCTATGTCTTTGGACAAAAGGTGCGCGTGAAGGTGAAATCAGCCAGCCGCGAAAGCCGTCAGATTGACTTTATCATGGTAGAATCATGAAGAAACTCCTCGAACTCGCCACTTCTTTTGAAGCATACCGCAGCGGTCAACAGTTCTCCGGCAATCCGGCCTCATTGTATGAACCCATGAACTACATCATGGATTTGGGTGGGAAGCGCATCCGTCCGGCTTTGGTTTATCTGGGTGCGGAAGCCTGCGGTGCTGCGCCAGGTCAGGTACACGGCATTGCTTTGGCTGTTGAAACCTTTCACAACTTTTCGCTGGTGCACGACGACATTATGGATGCAGCACCTGTACGCCGGGGAAAACCAACGGTGCACCTGCGCTGGAATATGCCCACAGCCATTCTTGCCGGTGACAACATGCTGGTGGAGGCCATGAAAATGGTGTTGAATCATCCTGTGCAAACCTCAGCTATTGCATCCTTGTTTCTGAAAACAGCGGGGGAAGTGTGCGACGGACAGCAGATGGATATGGACTTTGAAATGCGCAGCGACGTTTCTGAAGTGGAATATCTGGAAATGATCCGGCTGAAAACCGCTGTGTTGCTGGGTTGTTCCATCGGTATGGGCGCGCTTGCCAGCGGTGCAGATGCTGAAATGGCCAATAAGCTCTACGACTTTGCCGTTTCAGCAGGTCTTGGCTTTCAGCTTCGCGACGATTACCTCGATTCCTTTGGCGATTCGGCGCTTACCGGCAAACAGCCCGGTGGCGATATTCTGGCCAACAAAAAAACCTGGCTCTGGATCCACGCCTTCAACACCGGTGGCGAGGAAGTTCAAAAATCCCTGCTCCACTGGAAAACCGTCCAGGACCCTGCGCGCAGCGAAGAGAAAATTGCCGCCGTACGCGAACTGATGCAGCAAACCGGCGCCGACAGCGGATTGCTTGCCCTCAGCAATACCTACTACAAACAGGCCGCGGATATTTTGGAAGCCACAGCGCTCAGTGCCCATGCTGCTCAGGATTTGCAGGAGTTATTGGTTTTTTTACGGGAGCGGAGTTATTGAATGTTATTTGTGAATTATCACTGCTCAGGTAATCGCATGCCTCAAGAAGCAACAGAATATTACTACTTTTGAATTCATCGGCACTAAATTGGCCCTCTATAAATTTCAGAAAAAACAACAGAAATGAAGATACTGGTGCATAGACCTAAGTTGTTGACGCGGAAAGGTGTAGTATTATCTGCTCTTTTTATTTCGGGTTTTAGCGTATCATCCGCACAGGAATCTCTGAATTCCGGAGGAGGTAATGCTTCTGCTGCTGAGGGGAGCGTCTCTTTCAGCATTGGTCAGGTTTTTTACACCAGCAACAACGGAAGCTCTGGCAGTGAAGCGCAAGGAATTCAACAGGCCTATGAAATTCTTACTTTATCTGTAGGGCCAATACAAAACGAGGGATTAGTTTCCGTCTATCCCAATCCCGCCTCAGAAGTTCTGGTAGTTGAAACCAAGTTCTTCAACAGCATGAATTTAACTTACCGGCTTTTTGACATGCACGGCAAATTGATTCACTCTGGACCAGTTTCAGCTTCACGAACTCCACTCAATGTTTCATGGCTCACACCTGCATGTTATTTTATGCAGATACGGGATGAAGCGAACCAAATCACCTATGCCATCAAAATCATCAACAAAATCTGATATGAGAAAATCATACATGTTCAGAGCCATCGGGCTGGCGGCTTTTTTAATGTCATTGATCAATGCTGGTCTTGCACAGGCACCCGAAAAAATGAGTTATCAGGCATTGGTGCGAAACAATAGTGGAGCTCTGATTACCAATAAGCCCATTGGCATGCGCACCAGCATTTTGCAGGGTTCCATCAGT
>JBIKKI010000066.1:0-12355 GCA_044360435.1 Bacteroidia bacterium | reverse complement strand
TACTTACTACAAACTACTTACTACAAACTACTTACTACAAACTACTTACTACAAACTACTTACTACAAACTACTTACCACTAACTGCTTACCACTAACTGCTTACTACAAACTACTTACCACTAACTGCTTACTGCAAACTACTTACCACTAACTGCTTACTACAAACTACTTACCACTAACTGCTTACTACAAACTACAAACTACTTACCACTCACAAGTCTCCGAACGAATACCAACACAAGCACCACCGCCATCAATTTTCCACTCAGTCTAAATACAGGCCATTGCGTAATTCCGGCTTTTGAGGCAAGCAGATAAACCAAAGCCCCAAACAGCAGGAAAAGTCCCCATTTTCGCAGCATCAGCTTAAAGGAATTGCTGGTACAACTGTTTGTATTTCTGTGCAATGATGGGGAAGCGGTAACGCTCGTGCACGGAATCTTCGGCTTGTTGTGAAAGCACGGCAAGGTGGTCGTTGTTCAATGCCTGTTCGATTCCCAGCTTCAGCGATTCTGCATCAGCGCGTGCACAAATGAACCCATTGAAGCCATCCTGAACCATTTCGGGAATTCCGCCGGTATGAAACGCAATGACCGGCGTACCGCAGGCCAGCGATTCCATCACGGTATTTGGGAGATTGTCTTCCAGACTTGGTGTAATGTAGTAGTCGGCAGCGGCATAAATCATGGCCAGCCGTTGTTCATCGGTGGTAAACGGAATATGGATGTAAGGCAAGCCATCCAGCCCTTCTGGTGATTTTCCCACGGCAACCAGCAGTGTATTGTTCAGGTTCATGGAGCGCAGGGCTTCCACCAGTAATGAAAAACCTTTCCGAGGCTCGTCCAGGTTTTCCGCCAGAAACAACAGCACTTTCTGATGTTCCGGCCAGCCCAGCTCGCGCCTCAGTTCCAACAAATTCCCGGGTTTGAAAATGTGCGTGTCAATGCAGTTGGGAATGTGCAGGCATCCTTTATCGGCAAATACCCTGGACGATTGGGCCAGTTGACACAGCCAGTCCGACGGCGCCACAGGCTGTAGCCGAATGTTCTTGAGGGCTTGTATCTTGATGCGCTCGTTCCGCTCAATCAGTTTGCGGTAGGATTTAATGTCCATTCCGCCGGTATAATGAAAACCTCCGCTGAACGGCTGCATGTCGTGCAAAGTCCATACATAGTTTTTTTTCTGTTGAAAGAAGCGCCGGTAATCGATGAACTTGGCCACCCAGTGCAGGTGCACGATATCGGCTTCCTGAACCCAGGGATGAGATTCAACGTGAAAAACAGAATGAGGACTGCTGAAAAAATGAGCTGGCTTTCCCAATGTAGGCCACTTGTTGCAGATGCGGTTCCAGGTGTTTTTCCATCCAAAGAATTGCGGATGTTCCTGTTCCCAGGAGTCGATGCGCGGATCATCTGAACCTCCGCTTTTCAGGGTGACAACCTTGCTGTCAACGCCCGATTCCACCAATGCCCGATGGAGCCTGAAACATGCAGTAGCTGCGCCTCCTGTGGCGTTGGTATTGAGATGTACAACCTTCATGGACGGAGGTTTACCGCGAAAATATTGGTTTGAAATTCCGGGCCGTTCCCGTCGGTTTTGCGCGGGATGAAGGGATTCTTGCGGCGCACATCTGTTTCCAGATAATAGCTGAAACCCGAAGACGACAGCGCTTCCAGGATATGCTGCAGTTGCTGCGCCTGCCCTTGGTAACTGTGGAATTCAATAAACAGGTTTCTGATTTTGTGCAGTTGCGGCTGAATATGAGGAATCACCGCATGTTCTGCCCCTTCGATGTCCATTTTCAGAAAATCAACCTCTTGTTCCTGTTCCAGCAAAGCCTTCAGGTCAATGGTCTGAACGGTTAAAGATCCGCTGCCCAAAGCACCGCCATCGGCACCTTCACTGTGAAATTGAAGGTTTCCCTGTTCCGTCCACACCGCAGCTTGATGCAATTCAACAGGCTGCAGCTTATTGCGTTCGATGTTCTGTTCCAACAGTTCAAAGACCTTTGGATCAGGTTCAAAGGCCACAATGCGCGCAGCCGGGTATTGCTGACGGTACGCATAAAGGCTGAGCCCAACATTGCTTCCACAGTCAAAAATCACGGGATTGGATTTTTCTGAAGGGAAATGGTAGGCTTTGCGCACCATGATTTCATGAAATTGCCAGAAGAATGATAAGGCATCCGGAACCTGGAAATAGGCACCATTCCACCTGAAACTGCTGCGTTGGTAACGTTTTCCCAGCGGTTTGCTGCACAAGAAAAACAACCAGCTTCGAAATGAGCGATTGTTCAGGAACTCATACAACCCCCGGAACAAACGACCGCCAATGATGCCAAAAAGGATGCGCATTTGGTGTTCAAAGATAGTCCTTGTCGGGAAGCGCAGAGCGCGGGCCCAATTCAATCACGGCAGGCTCCAGCAGTTGTCCCTGATGCAGGATAAACCGCAGCATGGTTCGTTTCTGGTGAAAACCGGAAATGCCGGCGGCTCCCGGATTCAGGCACCACATGCCGTATTGCCGGTCGCGCATCACCCGAAGGATGTGCGAATGACCGCACACAAACATATTTGGTTTTTCGCGGACAATTAGCTGACGCACCGCTGCAGGGAAATGACCCGGATAACCGCCAATGTGGATCATCAACACCTTAAATCCTTCTGATTCAAACACCTGAACCTCAGGGTGCACTTGCCTTAATGCGGTTCCATCAATGTTTCCATATACGCCACGAAGGGGTTTTAGGGCTTCCAGCCGGTCGCTTACCAACATGCCTCCGCCCCAATCCCCGGCGTGCCAAATTTCATCGGCTTGTGAAACATGTCTTAATATGGCATCATCCAGATGTCCGTGGGTATCGCTAAGCAACAGGATCCGCTTCATGGTTTCGCTTATTTCTGATTGTATTCAGGCCGGCGGCTGCCATCACGAACAACAGCGGGGCAACCGGGAATAAATATCTGGCCGAACCTACCGGGCCGGCGCTGAACGGTAAAAGCAATAATGGAATCACAATCAGCATCCGCAAGAACCAGTTGTTGCATTGAAGCCACCAGCGTATGGCAAGCCACAGCAGCACCAAACGCCACAGCAAGAGAACACCCATATAAACCAGTTGTGGCCAGGGGGGAAATTGGCGTTCCGCGGTTTTGATGTTCATGAAGCCGCCTCCATCTCTGAGTCCCAAAAAAGCAACCAGGTCATACCGCCCCGGATCCAGCAACGTGGCAACAGAACCGCGCACATGCAGCATGAAATAAACGTTCAGGTGCTTCCTGATTTTTTCGCTACTCACGCGGCGCATGAACTGTGCGCGATCAACATCATTCAAAGGCTTCAGAACCTTGCCATAGTTTTTGTAAAGCGCCTCTATTTCATTCGGAGTATTAACGCGATTCATCACTGCCCGCATGTTGTATTCAAAGGCATTTTCGGTAGCCACTGAGGTGAAATGAAACCAAGTTATGTTCCTGTAGTTGATCCATGAAACCAGCAATACCACCGCCATGGGCAGAAGTTGCAACCATCTTTGTTTTTGAGTTTTAAAGAACAACAGCAGTGCAAGAGGCAGGAAGATGATAAAAACAGGTTTCAGCAGAACAAGCGCCGAAAGAATCCAGGGAATGTTTCTGTAGTTCCTTAAAGCCAATTGCAAGATGCCGAGCAGCATCAGGGCCTGCACCCAAATTTCAGGCATCAACAGATTGCTGTAGAAGATCTGCAGCGGATACAACAGGAAGGCCATCAACAGAAACCTGCGGCTATGGGTTGAAGTTTCAAACAGTTCAAGCAAGCGCTTGCTCCACAGTGGAATCCAGGCAGCCAGTACACATTGAATACCGATAAGCAGCCAGGGAATAAAATCAACTGCCAGCAACAATAAAGGATAGCCCGGCGTGCGGCGTGTGGCTTCCAGCCAATGAGAACCACAGGGCAGCAAATCGCCACAACTAGACCAGTGTCCTTGGGTTAAATGATGCGCAGCCTGCAGGTATTCAGCAGCATCAACCAGGGCAGCATAGTCAATACATTGTTTCAGGAATCCTGCCAGCAACAGCAGGATGTAGAGCCGGTACAAACGGGAATGCCGCCA
The DNA here is from genome assembly GCA_044360435.1 of Bacteroidia bacterium. Taxonomy (GTDB): domain Bacteria; phylum Bacteroidota; class Bacteroidia; order NS11-12g; family UBA955; genus REEB481. Next base: position 8,257 of record JBIKKI010000066.1, on the reverse strand, counting down.
TTCCGAGCCAATCGCGCTGAATACCTTCACGGCGCAATAATAAACAAGACCGCGTTAGGAGTCTTTAAGATTCCGGAAGGCTGATGGTATGCATCAACCCAACCAATTTGGCCAATTGATTTTTACAATCCTGGGTAATGAATACTTCTTTTCCTTTTTTGAATACAAGAATCCCATTTCCATCAGCATCTTTTCGCACTTCCACGATGTTGTGCACATTGAACATGTGGGCGCGATGAGGTCTGATGAATCCACGCCCGGACAATGCCTGTTCAAAGTACTTCAATGGTTTGGTGGCCACCACCTGTTCATCGTTAGTCAAGTATATATGCGTGTACGGACCATTGGCATACAAACGGTTGATTTCACTGTACTCAAGCAGCACCATCTTGTCGTTTCTGTTGATAAGCAAACGGTCAAAAGGTTTATTGTTCACGGTATCAACCATTTCCGAGCGCTTGCGGTCTTTTTCCCTGAGGCGCTGGATACTATCCAGCAGGCTCTGCGGACTGATGGGTTTTAAAATGTAATCGAATGCGCCCGTTTTGATGGCCTGAATGGCATAATTGTCGTAACCGGTCAGGAAAATAACATGTGGTGCTTGAAAATTCCGCAGGGTTTGCACAAATTCAAAACCGTTCATCCCTGGCATTTTAATATCGCACAACAGGATATCGCAAGGTTGAGCGCTCAAAACCCTTAAAGCATCAACAGGATTGTCAAAAGCAGCCGTGATTAAGATGTCGTTGAAAAAATCACTGATAATGCCCTTTGTAGCGTCAATACTCAAAAGGTCATCATCCAGAAGTGCCATGGTGTAGGTCATAGGTTTTGCAGAATGGGTAAATTCAGTTCAATGCCGCAGCCTCGACGAATCTGGTATTCGTTCAGATCATTGAGGAAGTGCAGTGTATATGGTTTATTGTTGAGTTTACTTAACAAACGAAGTCGTTCCATAGTTACTTTCAGACTGCTATTTTCTTTATTCAGGTTTTTACCAGTCATTCCCGGTCCATTGTCAATTACCCGCACGCGCAATTGCTGTGCAATATGGAAATCCAAAATGATGTGCGGGTTCTTATTCCCGTTCAGTCCATGGTCCAGCGCATTTTCCACAATGGGCTGGAGGAGCATGGCCGGAATGAGGATTTTCTGCTTTTGGGTGTACATTGATATGCGCAACTCATAACGGATTTGCACCTCTGACATGAGGTTTCGGGTGTAGAGATAACGCAAGAGAAATTTGATTTCTTCCTCTAATGCGATGTTGTCCGATTCGAGGCTTTCAAAATTACTCTTCACCAGACCTGCATATTCATGAATAACAGTGCCTATCTCTTCTTTTTTACCCCGATAAAACAATCCGGTTAGTGATTGTAGCAAGTTTCCGATAAAATGAGGGTCAAGACGCTTACGCAACAACTTTGTTTTCAGTTCGGCCCTGAGCAATTCATGATAGTGCAGCACTTTAGATAAGATGAAAAAGCTGATCAGGCTCATCAGAAGCAAAATGAACAATACTACGTAAAGTCCCCAATGGACGTAATCTACATTCATATTCATGGTACAGGAATGGTCAGCAAGAAGTTGGATAGAAACGTAGCATGAATGCAAAGCGCTGGTAACAAGACGCCGGTTCTGAGCTGATGTCGAAATTTGGAAAAAAATTGCAATCCATCCACAGCCAGGCTGAAGGAAGCAGAATATAGAAATCTCTGAAGCCTGAAACCTGCCTCAACCCGTTTTAACCTGCCTGCCTTTTGGGTCAACATACAAGAATGCAATGATTGTGTGTGTACGTGTCAAATTGTTCCATCATTTCCTCATCCCAGGCAGAAATTGCAAGAACTGACAATCAGTTGCAAGGCAAATTCCAAACAAAACAGCCAGGCAATCCGGACAGATTTATTTCACTTATGTTTTGACATGCCAAGTTCATCACAGCGGGAATTTAGGCTCATGAATGGCCAAATAATTTTAGCCATTTACTGAGTAGGCATAAAAATATACAAGCGCCAAAAATGTTTATCAAGAGCCTCGGTTCATGGTTCTTATGAACGTTGAGAATGCTAAGCAGGGAACAGAATATCTAAGGAAATGCTTTAAAAAAAACTTGAATTTTGGTCATAAAAATGCTTTATGGAAGAGGTTATCCACATCATGCTGTTAAAATAGAATATAAGTTAAATGCCTATTCAATAAAGATAATAGGCGCTCATAGGTTGGTTCGATTCAGGGCTTCTCAGACGGGCTTATTTCGCACGAAAATGAAGGATTCATTAGTAAGTCTTATGAAGGGGAAACTTTTTAACTCACTGATATTCAGTGTTTTACTTGGGTTTGGGAGCTTTTTTGATACAGCTGCCAATAACATTCAGGTAAGCAATATATCATTATTGAACCGAAATACAAGTGCAGGGGTGAATAATCCTGCAAATCATGTGTTCGTGAAATTTTCTATCAGTTGGGATAACTCCTGGCGATTGGATGGCGGACCAGAAAACTGGGACGCTGCCTGGGTTTTCATCAAATACAGAGAGGCAGGGGGTGATTGGAAACACGCATGGCTCAACAATACAGGTCATACTGCAGCTTCAGGCAGTACTATGGATGTTGGACTGCTCAACCCCAAAGACCCTTTCGCCGCCGGCAGCAACCCTGGTTTGGGTGCCTTTATATATAGGAGTAGCCCGGGTTCAGGAAACGTGACTTACAACGATATTGAACTTCGCTGGAATTATGGCGCTCAGGGAATTGCCGATGGGGTGGCTGTGGATGTACAGGTTTTTGCCATTGAAATGGTTTATGTGCCGCAAGGCAGTTTCTATGTGGGCTCCGGAGGGAATGAAATCGGATCATTCACAGATGGTTCATGGGCAGGTGGTGCGAATAATGCCATTCCTTTTTTAATTTCTTCAGAAGCCGCCCTTGGCATTGACAATGCAGCCGGTAAACTGTGGGGAAGATCTTCTACTGGTGGCAGTACGATTGGTAATGGAGCAGCTGAAGCTGAGGCAACACTTCCTGCGGATTTCCCCAAGGGATTCAATGCCTTTTATTGCATGAAGTATGAAATCTCTCAAGGGCAATACCGCGATTTTTTGAATACCCTTACATTCACACAACAAAACCAAAGAACACAAACCCAGCCAAACAGTATTTCAGGAACCGGAGCGTTGAGCTCCACCAATCTTAACAGAAATGGTTTGGACATAATGACTTCTGGTGTTTCTTCCACCACTCCTGCAGTTTATGCCTGCAATCTGGATAATGATGCGAACTACAATGAAGCTGAAGACGGCGAGTGGATTGCCTGTAATTTCCTTAGCTGGCAAGACGGATGTGCTTATATGGACTGGGCCGGATTGCGACCCATGACAGAGTTGGAATTTGAAAAAGCAGGTCGTGGCAATCAAACACCTGTTTCTCTGGAATACGTGTGGGGAAATAATGTGACTACTTCGGCAAATAACATCACCAATCCAGGTGAGGACGATGAATACAGCAACACTGCAGGTGCCAATTCAGCATCAGCAAGCCAAGTGAATGTAGACGGCCCCTTACGTGTAGGGTCTTTTGCGACTGCTGCTTCAAGCAGAATTCAGGCCGGTGCCGGTTACTGGGGCATCATGGAGTTAAGCGGAAACCTCTGGGAACGTACTGTGAGTGTAGGAAATATAGCAGCCGGACGTGCTTTTACCGGATTGCATGGCAACGGAGAACTTAGCTTCAATGGGCATGCCAATGTTGCGAACTGGCCCTCTCCAAATGCTTCCGGTGAAATTACTTCAGCTACAGGCGGTGGTCAAAGGGGCGGAACCTACGGCGCCCAAATTTCCAACATGAGGGTATCCGATAGATCCTCGGCAGCCTCGGTTGCATCCACCAGAATCAACGTGAATGGATTTCGCGGCGTACGAAGCACTCCATAATTCATCCGCAACAACATACCTCGTTAACCAGAAATGAACATCATAAAGAAATATTCGTTAGCCTTTTTACTCTTATTCCTGGGCGCAGCCCTAAAGGCCAACAACATCAGGGTTTCTTCAGTTACTTTTAATGGAAAGGACTTAAGTGCCGGTGCGAATAATGTTGCAAATACCACATCTATTCAATTTAACCTGAGTTGGGAAAACTCTTGGCGCACCAACAATGTGGGTAATTGGGACGCCGCCTGGGTATTTGCGAAATACCGCATTACCGGAGGAAACTGGCGGCATGCCTGGCTTGGGAACAGCGGACATATCGTTCCTGCAGGCTTTCAGGCTGATGCCGGATTGCTTGACCCGGCTGCTGCGCATAATCGTACTACCAACCCCTGTTTGGGCGTGTTTATTTATCGCAGTCAAATCGGTTTTGGCAACAACAACCTGAGCAATGTGAAAATCCAATGGAACCACGGTGCTCAAGGGATTCCGGATAATGCTGTGGTGGACATACAGGTTTATGCCATTGAAATGGTGTATGTGCCGCAAGGCAGCTTTTATGTTGGAAGTGGTGGAACTGAGAATGGTTCATTTACCGACGGAGCATGGACTTCCGGTGCTACCATTCCTTTTGAAATCAGTTCAGAAGCTGCCTTGGGAATCGACAATGCACAGGGAAAGTTGTGGGGAACAAACTCAGACATTGGCAACGCGTCTTCCGATGCTGAAGCCACATTGCCGGCATCTTTTCCCAAAGGTTATGGGGCCTTCTATTGCATGAAATATGAAATCAGTCAGGGGCAGTATCGTGATTTCCTGAATTCTTTAACCAGAGACCAACAGGCGTTTAGAGTTTCTATGGACGGGAACGTTGGTACCTATGCCGGTGGTTTTTTATGGAATGTATCATCTTGGAGTGCCACTGAATCCATTGATTTAACTTCATCTGAACACCGGATAGGATTAAGGATGATCGATGACCCAGGTGGTGCAGATCCCGTGGTATTTGCTTGCGATTTAAACGAGTCCTTCAGTTTACCCTCGGATGTGAATCAAAGTGATGATGGTGAATGGATTGCCATGGGTCAGTTGAATTGGTCTGACAATTGCGCGTTTTTGGATTGGGCCGGATTAAGGCCACTCACCGAACTGGAATATGAAAAAGCGTGCAGGGGGCGTCAATATCCGGTTGCCAATGAATATGCCTGGGGTTCTGTCGTTACTACTCCCGCAGATGACATCGTAAATGAAGGTGCAAACAACGAAGGCACATCAACCAGCAATGCGAATGCTGTTTATGGTGATCGTGCTTTGGTTTTCGGCCCTCTGCGTGGAGGCGCATTCGCCACTTCATCAACTAATCGTGAACAGTCCGGTGCTTCGATTTATGGCATCATGGAAATGACGGGCAATGTGTACGAGCGTTGTGTAACAGTTGGAAATGAAGCAGGCAGAAGCTATACAGGCATTCATGGAAACGGTTTATTGGAAGCGGACGGATTTGCCGATGTGGATTTCTGGCCGGGTGTGAATGGCAACGCTTCCGCCAGCACGGCCAATACCTCTTATGGCGGTACCACCGGAGTTACAGAATCAGCAGGAGCGGGATTTAGGGGCGGTGCCTGGATAGATCCGGTATTTTCCATTTCCAACCGTGGTGGTTCCACAACAACGAACAATCGGCGCCAGCCTGACTGGGGTGGAAGGGGCGTACGCACAGCACCATAAAGACCGAAGTGAACGCAATTATTTAGGCTAAAGTAGCATGAACATCAACATAAAAAAGTTATCATTCCTATTACTCCTGCTCACTACAGCGGGTGTAAAGGCCAACAACATCAGCGTGAGTAACGTGACCCTATTGGATCGTGACAAAAGCGCAGGTGTCAATAATTCCACAAACTTTACCATGGTTCAGTTTGATTTAAGCTGGGAAAATTCCTGGCGCAAGTCAAACCTGCAGGCAAACTGGGATGCGGCCTGGGTATTTGTGAAATACCGACGCTATGGTGGCACCTGGCAGCACGCCTGGTTGAACAATACCGGTCATATTGCTGCCACAGGAAGTACGATTGATATAGGAATGGCAGATCCTAAATCATCCTTTGATCCCAGCAGCAATCCGGGTTTGGGCGCCTTCGTATATCGCTCGTTGCCGGGCTCTGGAACCAATAATTTCAGGAATGTGAAACTGCGCTGGAATTATGGGGCTCAGTCTGTTCCTGATACCGCTTCGGTTGAAATCAAGGTGTTTGCCATTGAAATGGTGTATGTGCCACAAGGAAGTTTCTACGTGGGCAGTGGCAGTACAGAAACCGGCTCCTTCACCGATGGATCCTGGTCATCCGGTGCAACCATTCCTTTTCAAATCACTTCTGAAGCAGCGCTGGGCATAGACAACGCAGCAGGGAAATTGTGGGGTACTTCCACAGCCGGCAACAGTTCTATTGGAAACATTGCTGCTGACCCTGAGGCAACTTTGTCGGCTTCTTATCCTAAGGGTTATGCCGCAGTGTATTGCATGAAATATGAAATTTCTCAAGGACAGTACCGTGACTTTCTAAATGCGCTTACGTACGACCAACAAGCAAACCGCACAGCAGCAGCAGCCAGTTCTGCGCCGGGAACAGCAGCTCTAAGCAATACAAATCGAAATGGATTGGATATTCAAATTTCAGGTAATGCTACTTCATTGACACCCGCCGTGTATGCGTGCAACCTTGACGGTGACGGATCATACGACGAAGCGGAAGACGGAATTTGGATTGCCTGTAATTTTTTATGTTGGATGGATGGCTGTGCCTACCTCGATTGGTCAGGACTCAGGCCCATGACAGAATTGGAATTTGAAAAACTTTGCAGGGGCAACCAAACACCTGTAGCCGCTGAGAATGCCTGGGGTAATTCAAGTGCAACCTCCGTTACCTCAATCAGTAATGACGGGTTCAACAACGAATCATTTTCAAATACGGGCGCCAATGCCAACTACAACAATACGTTAACCGGCCCCATGCGTGTTGGTGCTTTTGCCAATGCAAGTTCAACGCGAATAACATCTGGTGCTACTTATTACGGAATCATGGAAATGAGCAGTAATCTTCCAGAGCACGTAGTATCTTTAGGCAATGCGGCAGGTAGAAGTTTTACCGGAATTCATGGCGATGGTACTTTGCTCAGTGATGGGTTTTCGAATGTTGATTTTTGGCCCGGAATTAACGGTAATTCCACGACCAGTGCAGCAAATGCTGCCTTTGGCGGCACTACCGGAGTAACGGAAGCGGCAGGTTCCGGATACCGAGGCGGTGGATTTGCCAGTGATATTACCCGTTTGCGCATCTCTCAGCGCAATGGCGCAGGTTTAACAAGCATTTCCAGAGGTTCTCCGGATGGCATGCGCGGTGTGCGTTTGGCTCCTTAACGGAACAACAGAAAATTTTGATTCAAATTATTGAAACAATGAACATCATTTTAAAATATACCACGCTCATCTCGGTTCTGATGCTTGCTGGCATTTCAAAGGCCAACAACATCACGGTAAGCAATGTGTCGTTGGGCAGCCGCGATGTCAGTGCAGGCACGAACAATGCGGCCAATTACAACAAGGTTAATTTTTCAATCAGCTGGGATAATTCCTGGCGCTGGAACAGCAGCAGCGGCAGCATCTCATACATCAGCTTATTGAATGGTGGCAGCGGCTATACCTCAGCACCCACGGTAAGCATTACCGGTGGCGGAGGAAGCAGCGCCACCGCAACAGCCACCATTTCCGGCGGCGTGGTTACAGGCATTACCATAACCAATGCCGGCAGCGGTTACACCAGCGTTCCCACAGTCAGTTTTTCAGGAGGCGGGGGCAGCGGAGCGGCGGCTGAAGCGTACAACCAAAGCTGGTGGGATGCCGCCTGGGTGTTTGTGAAGTTTCGTGTAGGAGCATCCAATCCTGTGCTCAGTAATGCAAACAGCAGTGGCACCACCGTAACCGTGCTCAGCACCGCGAACCTGCGGGTAGGTATGCCGGTAGTTAAAAATTCTGGAACAGGTACTTTGGCTGCCAATACGGTTATCAGCAGTATTACCAGCAGTACCCAATTTGAATTGAACAATACGCCTACGGTAGCCTTGAGCGGTGCAACCATAGAATGCCTGCGCATTTGGGAACATGCCACACTGAATACCACAGCGGGCAATCATACGGCACCTTCCGGCAGTACCATTTCTGTACCTGCCGATGGTAAAGGCGTTTTCATCTATCGTTCCGCAGCCGGTTCCGGCACCTTCACCGCGAATAATGCGGCACTGCGCTGGCAATACGGCAACGATGGCGTTCC
>JBIKKI010000065.1:0-12380 GCA_044360435.1 Bacteroidia bacterium | reverse complement strand
TTAAATCTTTTGCGGATAAGGACTGGGAGGATTGGTTCAGCGACGGCTGGATGTTCACATCCGGGCAAGTTTGTAATGGTTGTGTTTGGGCCTGGCAGAACAGCAGCAGTGCACCTCAATTGTTTAGTCTGAGCCGTGATTTCAGCAATATGCCAACTGGCGCCACTTTGAGTTTTTACTACCAGATTTATAGTCCCGGAGGATACTTAAGGGTGCGGTTGAATGGCGTTGAAATCTGGAATGCCTCCGGTTATGGAAAGGGTAACCCGAAGATCAGCATCCCGCTTTCGGGAACTTATGAGATTTCTGTAGAAGCCCTGGTAGCATATACCCAGAGTATTTACGTCAACGATATAGAAATCAGGCCCTGAGCTGCGGAGGCCATTGAAATCTGAATGGCTTGCTGCATGATATAGAAGTTCTTGTGGCGTGTATATAGAAAAACCCCGGGTTTCCGGGGTTTTTCTATAGTTGATAAAGCAGCGATGGCTTACATCATGCCACCCATGCCGCCCATATCGGGGCCATGGCTGTGGCCTTTTTCTTCTTCTTTGATTTCAGCCAAAACGCAGTCGGTAGTAAGGATCATACCGCCGATGGAGGCAGCGTTTTCCAGAGCTACGCGGCTCACTTTGGTAGGATCGATAACGCCAGCAGTGATGAGGTGTTCAAACACTTCGGTGCGTGCGTTGTATCCGAAATCATTTTGACCTTCTTTCACCTTCTGCACGATGATGCTGCCTTCGCCGCCGGCGTTGGCTACAATCTGGCGCAGGGGTTCTTCCAGCGCGCGCTTCACGATGAACATACCGGTGGTTTCGTCTTCATTATCGCCGGTAAGTCCTTCGAGTGCAGCAATGGCGCGGATCAGGCTCACACCGCCACCGGGCACGATGCCTTCTTCCACAGCAGCGCGGGTAGCATGAAGGGCGTCGTCAACGCGGTCTTTCTTTTCCTTCATTTCTACTTCGGTTGCTGCACCAATGTACAGGACAGCAACACCACCGCTCAGCTTGGCCAGACGTTCTTGCAGCTTTTCACGATCGTAGTCGCTGGTGGTGCTTTCAATCTGGGCTTTGATTTGGTTGATGCGGCCCTGGATATCGTCCTTGCTGCCGGCACCATTCACAATGGTGGTGTTGTCTTTGTCAATCGTGATTTTCTCGGCGCGGCCAAGATCCTGCAGGGTTGCGTCTTCCAAACGACGGCCTTGTTCTTCGCTGATCACGGAACCGCCGGTAAGGATGGCGATGTCCTGCAGCATTTCTTTGCGGCGGTCGCCGAAGCCGGGGGCTTTCACGGCAGCAATTTTGAGTGCGCCGCGGATGCGGTTTACCACGAGGGTAGCCAGCGCTTCGCCTTCAACATCTTCAGCGATGATGAGCAGAGGCTTGCCGGTTTGTACAACCTTTTCCAGAACAGGAAGCAGGTCTTTCATGCTGCTCACCTTCTTATCGTAGATGAGGATGTACGCGTTTTCCAGCTCGGCTTCCATTTTTTCAGGGTTGGTTACGAAATAGGGGCTCAGGTAGCCGCGGTCAAACTGCATTCCTTCAACCACTTCCACAGTGGTATCGGTGCCTTTGGCTTCTTCCACGGTAATCACACCATCCTTGCCTACTTTTTCCATGGCCTGAGCAATCAATTTGCCGATGGTATTGTCGTTGTTGGCAGAAATGGTTGCCACCTGTTCGATTTTCTGATGGTCGTCACCCACTTCGCGGCTCATACCTTTCAGTGCTTCAACGGCTTTAATCACCGCCTTGTCAATGCCGCGCTTCAGATCCATTGGATTGGCACCGGCGGCAACGTTTTTCAAACCAGCGGTCACGATGGCTTGAGCCAGAACGGTAGCGGTAGTGGTACCGTCGCCGGCTACATCAGCGGTCTTGCTGGCTACTTCTTTCAGCATCTGTGCGCCCATGTTTTCGATGGGGTCCTTCAGTTCGATTTCTTTGGCAACGGTAACACCGTCTTTGGTTACCTGAGGAGCGCCAAACTTCTTGTCAATTACCACGTTGCGGCCTTTAGGACCGAGGGTAACTTTAACGGCGTTCGCCAAAGCGTCAACACCTTTTTTCAAGCCTTCGCGGGCTTGAATATTGAAATGAATGGATTTTGCCATGATAGTTTACGTTTTACGTGTTCGTTTGGGTTAGATAACAGCGAAGATGTCTGATTCACGCATGATGAGGTAGTCTTTACCATCAATGGTGATTTCTGTACCGGCGTATTTGCCGTAAAGCACGGAGTCGCCTACTTTAACGGTCATCGGCTCGTCTTTTTTGCCGCCGCCTACTGCCACAACAGTACCTTTCTGGGGTTTTTCCTTGGCAGTATCTGGGATGATAATGCCACCGGCAGTTTTTTGTTCTGCCGCTGCGGGTGCTACAACTACCCGGTCTGATAAAGGTTGAATGTTCACTGACATAGTCAATAGATTTGTTTTGGTTCAGCCGCCAAAGAACGATTTCTGTGCCAGTGCATTAAAGGCTGTCATTATTGCGCAACAGGGCTGGGTTTGTGTCAGAAAGAACATAGAGAATGGTCAGAATGTCAGCAGTGTTTGTTTCTTGGATGACCATGAAATTCATCAGGGTAACTTCAGGCGAATTCCACTACATTGCATGCAAATTTCTAAAGTCAAAAAGTTATGATAAAAAAGGTACTGTTTGGCTCGGCTTTGATGCTGAGCATGGGATTGCAGGCCCAATCCTATTATTACATCGCTCATGTACGCGAGGGAAATCCCGGCGGACTGAACGCGGAAAGTGATCAGGCCAATGATCAGAATGGCGGGGGGTGGACTAAGGTTACAGGCACACAGGCCAATGTAGTGTACACTGGAAACATCGCCATCCCCTTCAGTTTCAAATTCGCCGGTAATACGGTTACCCACCTGAAAGCCGCGACCAGCGGGTTCATCACATTCGACACGGGCACCAAAGTGGCTCCGGTTACCGGTCCTGCAGCACTGCCCACAGCCACGCTTCCCGAAAAATCAGTATCTATTTGGGGAATGAGTGCTTCCGGATCCAACGATGGTATTTTCACCAAAACCTTCGGCACAGCCGGCAAGCGTCAATTCTGGATTAAGTTCTATTCCATGAGTACACCGGGTGATGCAAGTAATTCCTGGACATACGCCAGCGTAGTTCTGGAAGAAGGAAGCAATAAGATTTACATCGTCATGCAGAACTGTCTTCAGGGAAGCAATGCTTATGTAAGCCCCAAACACACCTTTGGTATCCAGGTAGATGGAACTACTGCAGTAATGGTCGCAGGTTCCCCGAACATCACCAACCAGACCAGTGATCTGATTGTGGAAGACAATGATTTCTATGAGTTCATTTATGGTGTGCAGCCAGCGCTCGATTTGGCGGGCATGAAGGTTGATCTTCCTGCGTATGTTTCCAGAAAGGCGCCCATCGACATTAAATTAACAGTGCGCAATCAGGGTACTGCCGCTATTACCTCTTACACCCTGAACTACAGCGTAAACGGAGGTGCACCGGTATCAGCCAATGTAAGCAGTGCCAACATCGCTCCCAACGCAGTACCTGTGCTCACCAATTCCATCAAGTGGAATCCTCCCACAGCTGGTTGGTACACCATCAAGGCATGGGCCAGCAACCTGAACAATACTGGCGACGATGCTCCGGCCAACGATACCGCCAGCGCGCGCACCTATGCATACGATTCGGCAGCTACCCGCAAGTTGATGCACGAAGTTTTCACCAGCAGCACCTGCCCTCCATGTAATCCTGGCAATGCTGCCCTTCAGGCCATTTGGGACGCACGCCCGGGAACACATTCCATCCTGAAATACCAGTGTGATTTCCCAGGTTCAGGCGATCCGTACTTCACCACTGAAATCGGTACGCGCCGCGGCTCTTACGGCATCAATTCCATCCCTTCTACCGTTCGCGACGGTCTGCCCGGCGTGAATCCCAACGGCGGTTATACCATTGATGACTATGACGCACTGCAGGCCAAACCTAGTTTTGCCCGTATTAAGATCAACTCTGCCCAGCTGAGCTGGAAAGGCAAAGTGGATTTTGAAGTTGAACTGCTTCCTTTGGAAGACTACATGACAGGCAGCAACTGGCGCCTCATGGCTGTGATTGCCGAGAAAACCACCTTCAAGAATGTAGAAACCAACGGGGAAACTGAGTTCACCCACGTGGCCAAGAAAATGGTTCCCGGAACCAATGGCACCGTGCTGAGCAATCTGGTGAAAGGTACTCCTCAGAAGTTCAACCTGAGCTATACGTTCCCCGATGTTTATCGTCTGCCCAACAATGCAACTGATCGCATCAACCTGGCTACTGAAACTACCGTTGAAGACTTCTGGGATCTTGAAGTAGTGGTATTCCTTCAGAACAACGCCACCAAAGAAGTGGTTCAGTCTGAAACCAAGGACATTGCCTTCAATACCGGACTTAATGAAGATGAGCTGAGCGGTTTGATGGTTTATCCAAACCCTGCCCGTGACGAGGTGAATATTTCTTTGCCAGCTGCTGGAAATGCGCAGCTCAGCGTGTTCGACATGAACGGCAAACTGATGATTCAACAGGGCGTGCAGCAAAACACCCGTATCAATACTCAGGGTTGGACTCCTGGCCTGTACATGATTCAGGTTCAGGATGGCGCCAAAATGAGCAGCCGCAAGGTGATGGTTCAGCGTTAAGGCTTCTGAAACTAAACTGTTTGTTCAAAGAGCATCCGTCGTAAGGCGGGTGCTCTTTTGTTTTGTGGCAACCTGGAAATCACTGATGCGCAGGTACGAGCACAGCTTCAGCTGTGCGGGTAAGAACCTGTTTAGAATGGCTGTATTGTCTTTAGCGCAGTTAGGTGGGCAAGCCACAATGATAAACCCGGCCAATACAGGAGGCTGCTTTTGTGGCGAAGCAGGATAAGCCTACGGGAAAGCATCAGACGTTTGTTCCCGGGTGTCCGGGAAGCAAGTTGCTCATCCTTGAAGAGTATTCCAAAAGAAAAGCCGTTGCTACTTCAGTAACAACGGCTTTTCGCATGAAAGTGAGTAATGATTGAACTTATTTAGCTGGTGCTGCCGGAGTTGCCGGAGCAGCGGGCGCATTTTCCAATACCCGTTCAATCACGGGATCAGCGTTTTGCGTTTTCGGCGTGGCTTGGTCAGGAGCTCCGTTCCAGGTAGCTGCCACCAGGCTGATTACCAAGATCAGGATGGCTCCGCCCCAAGTCAATTTCTCTACGATATCGCTGGTTTTAGCGACACCAAGAATAGAGTTGCCCGCGGAAAAATTGCTGGCAATACCGCCACCTTTGGGATTTTGAATCAATACGATCAGCATCAACAGGATGGCGACGATGATTCCGAGTATAAGCAGGATTTTCATATTCAGTTTTGATTTAATTCGTTGCGGATTTTCTGAATCAGCCCGGCAAAATACGGTCTTTTCTCCGGAAATTTCAACATTAAGCGCTCGAACGCCTGCAAGGCTGCTTTTAAGTTGCCCTGCTTCCAGTAAATCTGAGCCAGTGTTTCTGTGACCAGTGTTTCATCCATCTGTTCACTCTTTTTGGCGACATTCAGCGGATTAAAGAATTCTTTCTTCGGTCTGCTGATACTGGGATTGGTTTTCAGGAATCGCTGGATGAGGTCGTCGGTTTGCTTGATTTCGTTTTGCCTTGGGGGCGCAGGGGCTTCTTTCCTTTTTGGATCTTTCAGCCAGGTGTAGAAATCCTTAGGTGCGTTGGGTGTTTGCGGCTGTGTTGTTTCCGGGAAATACTGTTCTATGGAATAGGCCGGAGCCTCATCCAATAATAGTTTCCGAAGAGGTTCTGGTTCTTGTGCCTCGGGCATTTCTTGTGTTCCGGGCAGCATGGATTCATTTTCTGCACTGGTATCCGCGAATTCCGGTTCCTGTGGAAGTGCTTCAGTTACAGGATCTGTTTCTTGTAAAGGAGCCTCTGAAACCTCTTTCAGGGGTGGCGCAAGTTCAACAGCGCGGGCTTCTTTTCCTTGTTCTATAAATTGGCGTAGCCAGGGTCTTGATGAAAGACGCAGAGCCGCAGCGTGCAAGGCATCTGAAGCCCGGTAATCACTGCGTTGTTTATGGGCTTGTGCAAGCAAAAGATGCGGAACACTGAAAAAAGGAAATTCCTTACACAACTGTTCCAGTTCATACACGTCCGTATTGCTGATTTGCTTCGGATTCAGGAGCAATTGGTTCAGGTAATCTCTATTCATCTGCTGTTACCAGTTAAGTGCCACTTTATTGAAGATTTGCTGCACGATTTGATCGCATACTTGTTCGGAAAGTCCGCGTTCCAGTGATTGGAAGTTGGCTGCTGCGTCATAGTCTGCAAAAAAGGAAAATACATCTTCAAAATTCAATTCTGGATGCAAAGGGCATTCAAATTTAACCTTTATGGCCACTTGCAGTCGGTTTTGGGTGGCCGCGGCATTGTTTTGCACGGCAACAGGGTCGATTCGGTAATCTTTGATGGATCCTGAGCAGCGGAAATCACCCTGGGATTCAACCAGGTCAAGACGGGTTTCTCCAACGAACTTACTGCGCAGTTTTTCGGTGAAAAGTTGGCTAAGTTGTGGGTTTACAAGGGTTGCTTCATTAGGGAAAAAGTCAACAGATATGTTCTGCACATCCTCAGGAATGTTTACTCCTGAAAGGGAGTAATTCTTCAGAAAGCAGGAGGGCAGGCTTGTAAGTAAGGCCAGCAGCGTAAGCAAGCATTGTTTATTCAAGGCCATACTGTTTGATTTTGCGGTACAGGGTGCGTTCACTGATGCCAAGGTCGGATGCAGCCTTTTTTCGTCGGCCTTTATTCTTGTTGAGGGCTTTGCGAATCATTTCAAGTTCCTTGTCTTCCAAGGACAGGCTTTCTGCGGAATCAGCCTCTTCAGCTTCCACGTAAAGGTGGGCTTCTTCCAAGGGTTCGGCGGCGGGCCTGAGGATGGCCGGTTCCTGGCGTACAGGTACGGTTACCGGTGCAACACCTACTTGTGGCTGGGTGGGAATGCTCATACCTGGTTCCGGACGGCTTCCTTCCAACAATCCAAACACCACGCGTTTTAGATCATTCACGTCTTTGCGCAACTCTACCAGAACCTTATAGAAAATATCGCGCTCGCTCATGCCGCTGCTGAATTCTTCCTGTTTGCCAAGCAGCATCGGGAGTTTTGTTTCCACGGCCGGCAGGTAGCGGTTGAGGATTTCTTCGGTAATCAGCGGCCCTTGTTCCAGAACGCATATTTGCTCTGTGATGTTCTTGAGCTGCCGCACATTGCCGGGCCAGGCATACGCTTCCAGACTACGCTGTGCCTCCGGGCTCATGGTAATCAGTCCGGTGTGGTGGCTTTCGGCAAAGGCATGTGCAAAGCGGCGAAACAGCAGGTAGATATCTTCTTTGCGTTCGCTGAGGCGAGGCACCCGGATGGGCACGGTAGCCAGGCGATAGTACAAATCTTCACGGAATTTGCCCTGATCTGCACGTTCGAGCAGGTCTCTGTTGGTGGCGGCTACCACCCTTACATCTGTTTTTTGTACCGATGAGGAACCCACTTTGATGAATTCGCCGGTTTCCAAAATGCGGAGTAGTCGGGCCTGAGTTCCCAAAGGAAGTTCACCTACTTCATCTAAAAAAATGGTTCCGCCGTTTACCGTTTCAAAATAGCCTTTGCGTTTATCTGTTGCACCTGTGAAGGCACCTTTTTCATGCCCAAACAACTCGCTGTCGATGGTTCCCTCCGGGATTGCACCGCAGTTCACGGCGATGAATGGTCCGTGTTTGCGGTGGCTGAGGTGGTGGATGATTTTGGAGAAGCTTTCTTTTCCGACGCCGCTTTCACCGACAATCAGCACGTTCATGTCTGTGGGAGCCACTTTGATGGCAGTTTCCAGTGCATTGTTCAGGCGCGGTGCGTTGCCCACTATTCCAAATCGCTGTTTTACGGCCTGTATTTCCATGTGCTGCAAAAATAAAGCAAGCTGCTGCCATTTTGTCAGCGGAATTCCACAAACTGCGTAAAATCAGGAATGAATCAGTATCAGAAGCAATAGGTAATCCAGAGGCGGCTGATGATTGCCGGTGTAAGGGAAAAGGACTGGTTCATGTAGGTGCTGGAAAAAGTCTGCGATTCCGTTTTTGTCTGGAAGTTATAGCTGCTGTTTTCGAAGTTGGTGCGTGTCAGCGAAGCATTCAGGGTAATGTTGTTGTCCAGCGACAAGGCAATGTGTCTTCCTGCCTGATATTTAAAGCCGGCGAGGTATCCAATTCCGGGCGTGATGGTCAGACTTCCGTAGGCGCTGTTGTTGGCAGAGCTCATGGAAACTACCACATCCCGGTTTGCGCTGTAGTTCATGTTCAGACTCCAGAGGGTACCGCGGTAAAAAGCAAAATTCCCACCCAGTTGGCTGTAGCGTTCTTTGGCCACCTGAATACCGATGCGTGCATTGGCATTAAATTCTTTTTGGTAAGCATCGGGTGCACTTTCAAAGCCCTGTTGCTGGCTGTACACCGGGGTGTTGCTGTAAGAAGGCATGCCGTTCAGTTCAATACGGCGCATGTGTCCTTCCTGTTTCAGTGGTTTTCGGATGAGCAATTCAACCTGACGGCTGAACAGCATATTCAGTCCGTTGATGCCTATTTCCTTGTTTTGGGTTTGAACCTGTGCTGATGCAGGCATTACGCTGCCAAGGGCCAATAAAATGCAGAGGATGTATTTCATAGAAGAAGTACTTTATAAGTGCAATATAAATATTGCAACTCAAGCTGTTTTAGGTGTAGGGGAAGGCAATTTCGCCTCCAGTTACCAAAACGACGGGTGTTTGCTGTTTAAAAGCCAGTTGAATATCCTGATTACCAAGGTTTTGGATGCGTGTTTCTCTTTCGTCGAAAACTACGTTCACTGCCTGGCCTGAAACCAGAAGGGAAAATGCGCAGCTGGTCCATTCTTTGGGTAGGGCGGGGCTGAGGTGTAAAACACCCTGTCGGATGCGCACGCCGGCAAAACCCTGTACTATGCTGAGGTAGCTTCCCGCCATGCTGGTGATGTGCAAACCATCTTCTGTGTCGTTGTTGTAGTTATCCAAATCCAGGCGTGCGGTGCGCAGGTACAATTCATAGGCCTTTTCCTGCAAGCCCAGTTTAGAAGCCTGGATGCTGTGGATACAAGGTGACAGGGAACTTTCATGCACCGTCATTGGTTCATAAAAGTTGAAGTTGCGCTGCAGTTGTTCGGTGCTGAAATGTTCTTCAAAGAAGTACATGCCTTGCAATACATCGGCCTGTTTGATGAAGCAAGAGCGAAGAATACGGTCCCAGCTCCATTTTTGGTTTAGTGGCAGGTGTTTCTTGTCGAGGGCAGCCACCGGCATCAGGTCTTTATCCAGGAAACCTTCGTGCTGTACAAAAATGCCAAGCCTGGCATCCTCCGGAAGGTACATCGAGGCGGTTACCTCTTTCCAGAAAGTCAATTCTTTTTCAGTATCAAGGCCTGTTTTACTGATGATGGATTTGCGGGCTTCTGGGTTGGAAGCGTCTAAAATAGCCAGACAACGGATGGTGAAATTCAGGCACCAAACAGCCAGGTAGTTGGTGTACCAATTGTTGATTACGTTGTTTTCATATTCGTTGGGCCCGGTTACACCATGCATCACATATTGCTGCTTCTGGCTGCTCCAATGAACTCTTTGTGCCCAAAAGCGGGAGATGCCGATCAGTACTTCCAATCCGCCTTCCTCCAGATAAGAGCGGTCGTCGGTGTGTTCCATGTAGGTATGGATGGCCCAGGCCATGGCTCCGTTGCGGTGGATTTCCTCGAAGGTGATTTCCCATTCATTGTGGCATTCTTCGCCGTTCATCGTAACCATGGGAAAAAGAGCTGCACCATGTTCAAAACCTAGTTTAGCGGCATTTTCGATGGCTTTCGGCAGTTGGCGGTAACGGTATTCCAGCAGTTGCCGGCTGATGGATGCAGGTGCTGAAAGCAGGAAGAATGGAATACAATACGCTTCTGTATCCCAATAGGTGCTGCCTCCGTATTTCTCACCGGTAAATCCTTTCGGGCCGATGTTCAGTCGGGCATCCGTTCCGGTATATGTTTGATTTAGGTGGAAGATGTTGAACCGAACGGCCTGTTGTGCCGGAACATCGCCTTCAATCACCACGTCGCTGCGCTCCCAAATGGCGGCCCAAGCCAGTTCCTGGTTTTGTTTGTGCTGTTCGAAAGAAGTAGTCCCGAGCGACTGCAGCAAATTCAGCGCAGTTTGAGCGGTATCGGCATCCGGGTAGCGAAAGTTGCTGCACAGTACGCTGAACTTCTCTACCCGCAATACATCACCCGCCTGTACCTGTGCGGTGAAGGTATGGCTGGTCGCGGTTTCGCTGCTATTACCTACACCTTGCAGCGAATGATCGTTCAGAGTACAGCGATTTCGTGTGGCGGTACTGAGTACCCAACCCAGTTTTCGGGTGCGCATGCTCAGCACGCTGTGTTCATCGAACACTTGAGCACCGTTTGGAACGGGCTCCCAGAACAGTTCGTCGTAATTACTGTCTTTGTTGCGCACGGCGCCTTCGTTATACAATTGCACCGTGATACCGGCATTGAAGTTGAGCGCTTTCACCACATATTCCAATGCTGCAAAATCAGGATGCTTCATGCTGTAGAAGCGGGTAGCCTGAACTTCAATACTTTTACCCTGCGGAGAAGTTGCTGTGAAGCTGCGCAGCAGCAAGCCGCGTTTCATATCCAGTTCTCGTCGGAACGCTTCAAGCTTCCAGACATTCAGGTCCAGCACTTCTCCATCAATTTCAATGGAAAGACCTATCCAGTTGGTACTGTTGAGCACCTTGGCGAAGTATTCAGGGTAGCCGTTTTTCCACCAGCCCACGCGTGTTTTATCGGGATAGTAAACACCGCCTATATAGCTGCCCTGCAGGGTTTTACCTGAGTAGTTTTCTTCGAAGTTGGCCCTTTGTCCCATGAAGCCGTTTCCGATGCTGCAGATACTTTCGGCTACTTCGTGCAAAGACGGGTCGAAGCCCTCTTCGATGATGCTCCAAGGGTCATGCTTAAAGTATTGAATCATGATTCAGTAAACAGAGGTTTAATGATGCGGAACAAACGATGCCAGCGATGGAATTACAACGGAGGCACCTTTAAGTGATTCGGGTTTACCAATGCCAATGGCCCGGCATCCGGCGGCAATTGCTGCCTGAATTCCCGATGGTGCGTCTTCAAATACAATACATTCTTCAGGTTGAAGATTTAGCATTGCAGCGGCTTTCAGGAAGGTTTCCGGATGGGGCTTTCCGTTGGTTACGATGCTGCCGTCCACTATGGCATCGAACATATGGGTAATGTTGAGTTTATCAAGCACTAGTTTGGCGTTCTTACTTGCAGAACCCAGCGCAACGCTGATATTATTTGTTATGGCGTTTTCCAGAAAATGGAGTGTACCCGGAAATAAATCTGCCGGGCTCATACTGGCAACCATTTCCAGATACCATTGGTTTTTTCGCTCCATATCGCGTTCCAGGGAGGCCTGATCCAGGGCAATTCCTGCCTTGTTCAGGATGTAGCGCAACGATGCCTCGCGGTCAACTCCTTTCAGTTGATCATGGTCATATTGGTTGAGGCTGATTCCATATTCTCGGGCCAATCTGCTCCAGGCTTCAAAATGAAACCCTGCGGTATCACAAATCACCCCGTCTAAATCCAGGATGTATCCCTTAACGCTCATAAAAGGAGTTTAAATGCTCAGGCTGCCTGAATGTTTCAGGTGGTACTGTACCAGATTTTTAACCGGCTCCCTGGTAATGACACCTACCTGGAGGCGATGGATTTTACAAGCCTCTCGCAACAAGTCGGAGAAATGATAAGCCACCGAGCCAACGAAATGAACAGGCACATCCTGGTGGTTTTCATATTTCCAGATGTGGATGTTGATGAACTTGCTGAATCCGTTGTACATAAAGTCACGGACCCATGGATGCTCACTGCGGCTGCTCAGGAAGCGCATGAAGGAAGCCAGATATACATTGGCATTGGGCAAATTGTACACATGCTCGAAAATACCTTCTTTAGTCAGGCCGTAGGTTTCGATCAGGCCTTGGTGAATGTCTTCGGGAAGTTCTTTGTACAGGAACAGGCGCAACAGTTCTTTGCCGTACCAGGTACCTCCAGCCTCATCTCCCAGGACATAACCAAGCGCTGGAACTTTTTCATGAATATGCTTGCCGTCGTAGTAGCAACTGTTGGAGCCTGTGCCCAGGATACAGGCGATTCCGGGTTCTGTTCCACAGGTGGCATAAACAGCACCGGTTAAGTCATGGTCAACAGTGACTTCGGCAGAAGGGAAAACATCACG
>JBIKKI010000064.1:0-12431 GCA_044360435.1 Bacteroidia bacterium | reverse complement strand
CTGCGCGAAGCGCTCATCCCACTTCCAAACAAAAACACGCACCACCCGAAGGCTGCCAGCAACAGCATTCTTCGCCTTAACTTTGCCTTTCGCGATGCATTGGAATAACCCTTGGTTTCTGATTGGATTGGCTGCCCTTGCAGTTCCGGTCATCGTGCATCTGTTTCAACTGCGGCGTTATCAAAAAGTAGTATTCTCCAATGTGCGCTTGCTGCAGCAAATTGTGATGCAACGCGCAAGACAAAAAACCATATTGCACCGGATGGTATTGGCATTGCGCCTGCTGGCGTTGCTGCTGCTGGTTCTTGCTTTTGCACAACCTTCCATCTTCAAGGAAAACGTTAAGCGCTCAGGCCCGGAAGCCGTTTGTATTTATCTGGACAACAGCTACAGCATGTCTGCCATGCACCAAAACACACAATTGTTTGAGCGCGCACGTCAGCTGGCCAGAAACATCATCCGCAGCCATGCCCCAGGCACACGGTTTTGCCTGATCACCAACAACCCTTTCAGACCGCTGTATTTCGGCAACGCAACATCATGCCTTTCATGGATTGACGAAACCACGTTATACCCTTCGAGCCTTACCCTTACACAAATTCAAAAACGATTTCAGCAATTGTTGCAAACTCAGTCGGCTGCGCAAAAACAAGCTTATCTGATCAGCGATTTCCGAAAAAACCTATCCAAAGGCTGGACTGCAGGAACAAACCCGGAAATCCAGACCAACTGGATGACCATACCGGCACCTGAACAGCCCAACATCAGCATTGACTCCGTTTGGCTCGAAGCGCCATACCTGCCTTCAGATCGGTCCATTCGGCTGCGCTTCTCTGCAAGCAACCACAGCGACCAGGACCTCAACGACCTCGGCATTCAGCTGAAACAAGGATCTGCCGTTGTCAGCAGCATCAGTGTCAACATCCCGGCCCGATCCAGTTTGAACAGTGCCATACAGGCTCAGGGCTTTGCACCATCTGGCATCCAAAACTTCAGTCTGAGTGCCACAGATGAGGGATTTCCCTTCGACAACCATCTCTACTTTTCCCTCTGGCCAGCCAGTGCAGGAACAACAGAAGTCATTGGAAACACCAACCGCTGGCTGCAGGCCATGTTGAACAGCTCATCCATATTCCGCGACACCGGATCCACCACAGGACTCCGTATATACAGCAGCCTGGGTCGCCTGGATGCAGCCACAGCACAAAACATACTCGATCAAAGCAACAAGGGCACTACATCCGTGCTCATTCCCGATGCGGCTGCACTGCCCGACCAATGGAATGCCGGACTGCGCCTGCTTGGCTTCCCCGAAATACAATCCGCCCAACAGGGAACCATGTTCACCGGAACACCGGCATTTACGCATCCGCTGCTGCGCGATGTGTTTGTGAAAAAGAACGAAGACGCGGTTTTGGGATCGTGCGCACAGTACTTTCCAACTGCCGGGAGCCTTGGATATGCAGAAAACCTTCTATCCTTCCGCGACGGCAATCCGGCTGTTCTATACCGAAAAACAGGTCAAGGCGGCATCCTGTTGTTCACCATGCCCTGGACAGAATCCAACAGTTCCTTCCTGAACAGCGCCCTTCCCCTTACATTACTCATCAATGGAGCCATCCGCAGAACACATCCGCAGCCGCTTTACCTCACGGTGGGCGACGGAAAATACCTGGAACTGGAAGGCCGCATGGAAGAAGGCAAAACCTGGAACCTGGAGTTCAATGGGCAAAAGCGCATCGCAGAAGCTGTCCCTTTTGAATCTAAAATTCGTTTTTATGCGGGTTCTTCAGTGAATGAGCCCGGAATCTACAGCATGCTCAGGCCCGACGGAACCGCAGCCGGATTCCTCTCATTGAATGTGCCACGCACCGAATCCAATCCTGAATTGATTCCTGCCTCAGATCTACGCAACATGGCCCGCGACGCAGGAGCTACACTCAGCAGCGACAGCGGCGGCAACTTCCGCGGACCTTCTGCACAGAAACCCTTCCGCTGGCTGGCACTGGCCATAGCCCTTTTCCTGATGGCTGAAATGATATTACTTGCACCCAAAAGAAACAAAACGGCACATGTCCAACCCTAAATTCGACCTGGTCATTTCCAATGCACAAATTGCCGATCCGGCATCTGTTCATGCCAACCAAACCCTGGACATTGGCATCCAAAACGGGATGATTGCTGCAATAGGAACAGACCTCGAAGGTGTGGAAACCTTCGATGCTCAAGGGGCATGGCTTTCTCCAGGTTGGCTTGACCTGTACGCAACCTGTCCGGATCCCGGCGAAGAGTGGACCGAAGACCTGGAACATCTGGCAAAGGCTGCGGCACATGGAGGCTTTACCGATGTTTGTGTGCTTGGCGGGAAGCAACCTGTCGCCGATCAGGCTTCGGTGGTGCGCTACATCAAATCGCATCGCGAGTCCGCTGCGCATGCACAACTTCATCCTCTGGGCAGCAGCACACAGGGTTTGGCCGGAAAAGACCTCGACGCATTATTCGAAATGCAACAGAACGGTGCTGTGGCATTCACCAACGGCAACAATCCGCTGCACGACCACGGCATGCTCATCAGGCTCATGCAGTATGCCGGTCAGCGCAACTTGGTCATCTATCATACCTGTCTGGATCAGGGCATTGCCGGAAACAGCAGTGTTCATGAAGGATTGCAATCCACCATACTCGGACTGAAAGGCATTCCATCACTGGCAGAAGAAGTTGCGGTTGCAGCAACACTGCGCATCGCAAAACACCTGAATGTTCCGGTGCATATCTCAAGAATTTCATGCGCGGAAAGCATGCATCTGATTCGCGCGGCCAAGCAGGCCGGACAAAATGTAAGCGCAAGCGTTCCGGCACTAAACCTGTTGTTCGACGATACCGAATTGGAACATTTCGACACCAACCTAAAAATCATGCCTCCGCTGCGCGCAGCTTCAGACCGGGAAGCACTGATTGAAGGACTGCTCGACGGTACTATTGACGCCGTGGTGAGCAACCATCAGCCGCGCAATCAGGAACAGAAGTTTGTAGAGTGGGACTATGCCGCTTATGGCGCCAATACCTTGCAAATCGTGTCAGCCTGCCTGGGTGGAACAGCGCGTTTGCAAGCGGCTCAGTGGGTGCAGCTGCTTGCCCACGGGCCGAGGAAGGTTCTTGGGATGTCGCCGTTGATTCTTGAGACAGGAATGCCCGCGAAGCTCACATTGTTTCAGCCGGAAGCCACATGGATTCCAAATCAGACAAACAACCAGAGCAAGGGCATCAACAACCCACTTTGGGGCAGGAACTGCATCGGGAAAGCCATACTCACCGTGAATGAGGGCCGCATTACAGCCCGTATATCCTAAAAAACCACATGAACAACAGACCATCATTGTTTTACGGCCTGATTTCAGGCTTCGCCGGCATCATCCTTTTCCTCGTGGTGTACCTCACCGGCCGCCTGGATTCCATGTTCTCCTTAAGATTCACAGGAAGTGCCTTCATCATTTCATTATTGTTGCTGGTATTGGGCGTGAAGGCCGACCGCAAGCACATGGCCGGCAGATTTCCCTTCAGGGAAGCCTTCTTCAGCGGATTGTTGTTCTTCGGCATTTCCTGGCTGGTAAACACCACCTTCAACCAGTTCATGGTGCGCGTGGTGGATCCTCAACTGCCCATCGCCCAAAAAGCCATAGCCATTGAAAAAACAGAAGAATTCATGGTAGCCTTCGGCGCTCCGGAGGCGGAAATTCAAAAATCCCTGGACAAGATGGAAGCCGCCGATCCATTCGAGCAATATCAACCCATGGGCATGCTGCGGGGGCTTTTGATCACCAGCCTGATAGGGGCACTGATTTCGGCCATTGTGGGGGCCTTCCTGCGGGAAAAACCAAAGCCGGATTACCTGGAATAAGTACAGCTGTGCCTGAGCCTTAATGCTTCAGGGTAAGCACAGCAGTATTTCGTGCATCGGTTCCCTTAAAATAGTTCCTCGAAAGTGAGTCTATTTTAAAAGAAAGCAAAAGCGGAGCCGGTTCCGTAACCATACAATTCAACTCCCTGCGCTTGGCATCGTAGCGCCAGGTGCCTTTCTGCGGCATGGGTATCAAATAGGTTCCGGGAGTACAGGTATCCTTTCCTTCTGTGAAGCTGTAATCGTAGTTCTGGCCATAAGTAAAACGTACCTCATCATCCTGTTGACACGGAAATTGAATCATCTCATTGCCGGCATAAAGGAGCGAAACGGCATTCCAGATTTTCGTTGCGTGTTCGGTCAGTCGCCATACGGTATCCGGAAGCACGTTGAATTCTTTCTTCAGAACTTCGTGGTGCCCATGTTCACCGATGGCATGCAATTCCATTTCATAACGCCCTGACTGTACCGGCAACCATACCGGCGCAAACGCCTCAGTCCAAAGCACACCATTCAGGTACCAAAGCTGCGCCTTGGCATGTTTACTCAAATTTTCAACCCGGATGGTATCGCCTTCGCGTATCAGGGTATCAGAAAGCGAAAAATCCGCGATGGGCTTGGGCTGGGTATCGTTGCGTTTGCAGGAATACAGCCCGCCCAGGCCAACTGTAAGCCACAGAGCAAGGTGTAAATGAACTTTCACAGGGACAATTTAGGGAAACCGGAGCCTAAAATTAAGCCAATATTATATTTTTGCCCTTTGTAACAGACTTCGTGGGGGATATGATAGGCATGATTGTAATTCTGGCAGGGCTTTCTTACCTGCTTGGTTCCGTACCCAGCGCCGTTTGGGTAGGAAAGGCGTATTACGGCATCGATGTACGTGAATACGGCAGCGGCAATGCCGGTGCCACCAATACCTTCCGGGTATTAGGGAAGAAAGCGGGCATACTGGTTTTGTTTCTCGACATCATGAAGGGCTTTACCGCAGCCTGTCTGGTGCGTTACCTCCCTGAAATACATCCGGGAACCGCGCGCTACATCAACCTTCAGCTGCTGTTCGGGCTTGCTGCTTTGCTGGGCCACCTCTTTCCGGTGTTTGCCGGTTTCAAAGGCGGAAAAGGCATTGCATCGCTGCTGGGGATTCTGATCGCCATTCATTACCTGAGCGCCCTGGCCTGTCTCGGTGTATTCCTGCTGATGCTGTTCGCCACACGTTATGTTTCCCTGAGCAGCATTTCCGCTGCCATCATGCTTCCGGTGCTCATCATCTGGATTTTCAAACGAAACGAACCTCTGTTCATCGCCTTTGGAATTTGTATTGCCCTTTTGGTAATTTTGACACACCAGAAGAACATCAAAAGGTTGTTGAACGGAAATGAAAACAAAGCCAAGCTCTTACCGCGTCACCGCCGCAATTCCTGATCAGGAATCTGCTGAAGAACTCCTGGTTTTATCAGAGGTTCAGGATGGCTTTTCCATTGTGATTTACAACGACGACGTGAACACCTTTGATTGGGTGATTCGCTGCCTCGTCCAATTGTGCGACCACGATATATTCCAGGCCGAACAATGTGCATGGTTCATCCACAACAATGGCAAATACGCCGTAAAACACGGAAGCTATGATCAGCTGAGGCCCATTTGTGAGGCATTGTGCGACCGAGGTCTTTCTGCAACTATAGAAGAAAAAGTATGAATAAAACCGTAAAGGATGCCGATGCAGCGCTGAGCGATGTCGTCGATGGAATGACGCTGATGTTGGGTGGGTTCGGCCTCTGCGGAATCCCTGAAAACAGCATCAACGCGCTGGTGCGCAAAGGCGTAAAAAACCTCACCTGTATCTCCAACAATGCCGGTGTGGATGATTTTGGCATTGGATTGATGTTGCAGCAGCGTCAGGTGAAAAAGATGATCAGCAGCTATGTTGGTGAAAATGAAGAATTTGAGCGGCAGATGCTCAGCGGAGAACTGGAAGTGGAACTGATTCCTCAGGGCACCCTGGCCGAACGCTGCCGCGCGGCCGGCGCCGGAATCCCGGCCTTCTTCACCCCTGCCGGTGTTGGTACGGAAGTCGCCGAAGGAAAAGAAACCCGAATCTTCAACGGCAAAACCTACCTCATGGAATATGCCTTTGATGCCGATTTTGCCATCGTGAAGGCATGGAAAGGCGATACTCATGGCAACCTCATCTTCAAGGAAACGGCCCGCAACTTCAATCCCATGATGGCCATGGCCGGAAAAATCACCATTGCGGAAGTGGAAGAACTGCATCCTGCCGGCGCCCTGAATCCTAACGAAATCCACGTTCCCGGCATCTTCGTGCAGCGCATCTTCCAGGGCAGCAACTACGAAAAACGCATCGAACAACGCACCGTGCGCAAACGCAATTCCTGATGTTGTTCAGGTGCTTGGTTTTCGCTGTACTGTGGCATGCTGCACCCGCGTGTGCACAATACGATGCCGCGAAAACCGACAGCCTGTGCAGCGGACATTTCCGGGGCTTAGTTCCCGTACAAGGGCACGTAGTCTGGGTGAGTGGCTCTAACGGAAGCATCTTCCGCAGTGCCAATGCCGGGAAAAGCTGGATCAACTGTTCCCCTATAAATCACCCCAACCGCGACTTCAGGGACATATACGCATGGAGCCGCCGTCGCGCTGTAGCCATGAGCAGCGGCGACAGCGCTGTGATCATCTCCACACGGAATGGCGGAAAAAAATGGACCACGGTGTATGAAAACAATACGCCAGGCATCTTCCTGGACGGCATAGACTTTAAAGGAAAAACAGGCGCCTGCCTTGGCGACCCGATGCCCGTGCACAACGACACCGCAAACCTGCGCTTTTTAATGCTCGTTTCAGACGATGCCGGGCGAAGCTGGAAGGAATTCTGGCCAAACCTGCCCACCCTGAAAGGCGAGGCCGCCTTTGCCGCCAGCGGCACTTCCCTGGCCTACAGATTGGAAGAAAACAACGAGGTCATCCATTGGGTGAGCGGTGGCGGCGCTGTTCCGAGGTTTTTCACGTTGACGCGCCGGGGTAAAGATGTGCTGTTGAGCGACAGCACCAACATCCGGCCATTGCCAATGAAAGGCGGCGCAGGCTGGGGCGCATATACGATGACCCTGGCCGGTGATTACGGGGTAGTTCTGGGTGGACATTACAAATATTTCCGTCAAGGCGATTCCACCGCAGCCTGGCGCAATCCGCGCAGCGGGCGGTTTGAACTTGCCGACACCTTCCCGAATGGATACCGCAGCGGTTCCTGTGTTGACCCCAAAACAGGATTTTTTTATTGTACCGGCACCAACGGAACCAACGTGAGCCGCAGCCATGGACGCAGCTGGGAATACTTCAGCAGCACAGGAGCCAATGCTGTTGCCGTAAGTGGACGATACCTGTGGCTGGCCGGAAACCGCGGCAGGGTGCAACGCTTTACCTTGCGCTGAATCGTGCGAAACAAGCCATTTCCCCGCTGGTCCGAATACATTAGACTGGTTCCAAACAATCACTGCTGCACGGCAAGAAATCTGCATCAAAAACATACATCATGCAACCTGTTCCTATGCTTGTGAAACAACTAGGTGCAGCGCACAAAAAAAGAACGCCGCCCGTTTCCGGAGCGGCGTTCGATCACAATCCTAATTCGGATTGATTTTTTACTTATTCAATCACCAGTTTACCGGTGCTGATGCCGGTACCGTTGCTCACGGTTACCAGGTACATTCCGGCTTTCAGGCCTGCTGGCTTGAACGAAACGGTGTTTTCACCTGCGGCGAATTTACCTTTGGCAATGTGCTGCATCACGCGACCATTCAGGTCTTGAAGGGTTACGGTAACATCAGCAGCGCCGGTCAGTTTGAAATCAACAGCGATGTCTTGGCCGTTGCTGGCTGGGTTTGGGTAAGGCATACCCACAGATACACCGTTCTGAGTGAGGTCGTTTACGGAGTAGTTGTTGGTAGAAAGCTTGAACAATACACGTGGCGCGTAGGTAAAGCTCTGGTTCTGGCTGTTGGTCCAGGTGCCGCCGTAGTAGCTGTTGTTGATGGGTGCCAGGTTGCCGGTGTACAGCGCGTAGCGGATGCCGGTGTTTACCATGAAACCATTGTTCAGGATGCGTGCACCGCCGGTAGTTCCGGTTGGGCTTTCGGCATAAGCGCTTGCGTCCTGAGCCAGCTGGAATTCAAACTGGTTGAAGCGACGGATCACATTCGGGAAGCTGCGGCAATCGAGGGTATCGAAAGGCTCAGTCTTGCTGTATGATTTGTCTCCGGGGATGTAGCTGAAGCTGGCGCCGAACCAGTTGGCACCGTTGTTGGAACCCAATACAGTGCGGCCGATGGGCAGTGCAATGATGCCCCAGCGGCTCATGATGGTATCTTCCACATTCAGTTCTACAAACTTGCTCTGAACGGTTGTTCCGCTGGCGCGGTTTTCAGGACGGTTGTAGTTTACGGTACCCAAGCCAAGGTTGGTGTAGGTAAGCACGTCTGCACCGGTGAAGGTAGTAACGCGAATAGAATCAACGATGGCAGGATTTGGGTTCCAGCGGCTGTACATGTACAGGAACGCAATGGAATCCACCGTGTAGGTATTCCAACGGCTCATTTTGAAAGGTGAACTTTCATAAATCACGCTGCGGGGATCCATCAGCATACCCACAGAATGCCATCCTACTTCACCCAATCCATTGGAATACTGGGTCAGGATGTTTGAATCAGGGAACATGGTGGAACGGAAGAATGTGGTTTGAGAGTTGAGCTGATCAATGCTCACAGCAGGGTCAAACCAATCAGACTTTGAGTCCCTCAGTGAGTAACTCTTCTTAAACAGGTTCTTTTCCACTACAGGTCCGGCAGGATAAGACCTGTCGTCGCGAAGGGATTGTGCTACGGCATTGCCAGCAAGGGCAGCCATAGCCAGCACGAGTACAATACGTTTCATTCTTTCTGGATTATTGCCACAATTATACTAAAAAATCAACCAGCCGCCTGTATTCTTGGTAAATGGCCTGTTGAATTTTCTGCGCGCTATTGGTGCTTCCATGCTCAGATGTCGCCCTGCAGCGGTCGAACCAATAGCTCTTCAACCACAGATGATTCATTCACATCCCAACAGGCTGCAATGGCTTTCGCCACGGCTTCAGGCTGAATAAAGCGCTCCGGAGGCAAATCGCTGCCCGCCCAGCTGTCGGTGAGTGTGGCACCCGGTAAAACCGCCGTCACCCTAATATTCGAGCCTTGGGTTTCGGCGCGCAAAACCTTATTCATACCCAGCAATCCAAACTTAGAAATACAATAACTGCCTCCATTGGGATATGCCATAATGCTTGCCGTGCTGCAGATATTGAACACATGAGCACGTGCCGATTTTCGCAATTCGGGCAGCGCCACACGGGTAAGGTGATACGGTGCGGCCAGGTTCACCGCCATCAGTTGCTCAAAAACGCCATCGGTTTCTGCCCCAACAGAACCGGGAAGAAATACGCCGGCATTGTTGACCAGAATATCCAGCCCGCCCAAACGTTCCATCGCCAGGACTGCAAAAGACTGCACTTCTTTTTTGCTGCTCAAATCTACCGCGAAGCCATGGGCTTCCACGCCATGATCGTGGCGGAGCAGCAGTTCAAAAGCATCAACGGCCGCGGCATCACGGGCGCAAAACGCGATGTTGCAGCCCCGCGACGCAAATTCCAGCGCTATAGCCCGACCGATGCCACGTGTGGCTCCGGTGATCAATACCTGATACATGTCCGCAAAATTGCAGGGTGACTTTATATTTACAACCTGAATGAAGTTGATTTTTGACGTGGGCCGGTATGTGCTGTTCATGCGCAACATGTTCTCCAAACCGGAACGCCTGAAGGTTTATGTGCAGCGCACCTTTGACGAGATGAACGCCATCGGCATCGGATCCCTGCCCATCGTAGCGATTATTTCATTTTTTGTGGGAGCCGTTACCACCGTTCAAACCGCATATCAGCTGGTTTCAGGCTTCATCGCCAAAAGCGTGATTGGCACGGTGGTTTCCGATTCCACTCTGCTGGAACTGGCGCCCACCATCACCTGCCTGGTGTTGGCAGGAAAGGTAGGCTCGCACATCGCTTCAGAAATTGGAACCATGAAGGTAAGCGAACAGGTAGATGCGCTGGAAGTAATGGGCATCAACTCCGCAGGTTACCTCGCCCTGCCCAAAATCATTGCCGGCCTGATCATGATTCCCTGCCTCATCATCATTGCCAACTTCCTCGGCATAGGCGGCGGACTCATCGCCGGTAAATACAGCGGCATCCTGACGCCGGAACAGTTCATCATCGGCGCCCGCGATACCTTCGACTGGTACACCGTGTTCATCAGTCTGGTAAAAGCTACGGTGTTCAGCTTTCTGATTACCAGCATCTCCAGCTTTGAAGGATATTATACCAGCGGTGGTGCGCTGGAAGTTGGAGAAGCCTCTACCCGCGCCGTGGTGCGCAGCTGCGTGATGATTCTGGTATTCGACTTCCTCATCGCAAAAGTGCTGTTATGATAGAATTGGTAAACGTAAACAAGAGCTTTAACGGCA
Source organism: Bacteroidia bacterium (assembly GCA_044360435.1). Taxonomy (GTDB): domain Bacteria; phylum Bacteroidota; class Bacteroidia; order NS11-12g; family UBA955; genus REEB481. The sequence goes on along the minus strand of JBIKKI010000064.1, from coordinate 1,966 downwards.
GACAGGTATTGTTCGATATCAATGCCGTGTTTCATAAAGGCAAAACCAACCTGGTGATTGGTGCCAGCGGCGGCGGAAAAAGCGTGATGCTGAAATGCATGGTGGGATTGTTCAAACCCGACTCCGGACAAATCCTATACGACAACCGCGACTTCGTGAACCTCAGCTATGAAGAGGTGCGCAGCATCCGCCGGGAAATTGGCATGTTGTTTCAGGGAACGGCGCTGTTCGATTCTCTTTCTGTGGAAGACAATGTAGGTTTCCCGCTGAAGATGTTCTCGACCATGAGCAAGGAAGAGCGCCTGGACCGGGTGAACTTCTGCCTGAAAAGGGTAAACCTGGAAAACGTAAACAAGAAGTTCCCTTCAGAACTGAGCGGAGGTATGAAAAAACGTGTGGGCATTGCCCGCGCCATCGCCCTGCCCATCAACTACCTGTTCTGCGACGAACCCAACAGCGGACTCGACCCGCTCACTTCCCGCGTGATAGACAACCTGTTGCACGACATCACCCACGAGTTCAACATCACCACCATCATCAACAGCCACGACATGAAAACGGTGTATGATATTGGCGAGAACATCGTGTTCATGCACCAGGGTCGTGTATTCTGGGAAGGCCCTAAAGAAGAAATTCCCGCCGCCAGGCGTGAAAAGCCCGAACTCGACCGTTTCATCCAGGCAAGCTTCATCTCATGAACATACGACTGTTGCTCTTCGGTGGCCTCCTTGCCACGCTCAGCGGATGCTGCGTAGATCCGCCCGCCACCAAAATCATTTATACCGGCATCAACATCCTGGCAGAAGAAATACGCACGCCCAACGGGAGCTATGTGAGCTTCACCGTTCCTTTAGGCGTGAACCGGCGCGAGGAAGACCCGGACAGGAAACCGGCCATCTGCTATACCAAAGTAGCCAGTTTCAACTTCTCCAATCCTTTTGATACCGCTCGCTTTGTGCTGCAGCTGAACAAGCCACTCAATGCATCCGGAGTAAACATCCCCGCTTATACCAATTTGCTGAAGCTGCCCGTGAAAGGACTGAGCATCATCAATTCCTACTACAACATGAGCGGCAACTACCCCGAACGCCTGATTGTATATGCAGACAGCACCCTGCTTGCGTGGCCTGAAGAAAGCCGCTTGATTTTCCGCGGCACCACCGTGAATCAGGAAACCTTCGCCGATTCAGTCACGATTAAAGTGTATTGACCTTTCCATCCTTCCGGCTTCCACACTTCTTTCTTCCATGCAAAAACCTTCTTTACGCTTCATCATCACTGCTTCTTCCCTGGGCACCCTGATTGAGTGGTATGATTTTTACATCTTCGGAAGCCTGGCCGCCGTGATTGCCACCAAGTTCTTCCCGGCCGGCAATCCAACGCTCGGGCTTTTATCCACCCTGGCCACCTTTGCCGCCGGCTTTGTGGTTCGCCCTTTTGGCGCCTTGTTTTTTGGCCGTCTGGGCGACCTCATCGGACGCAAATACACCTTCATGGCCACCCTGCTGCTTATGGGCAGCGCTACCTTTCTGATTGGCTGCGTTCCATCCTACGAAAGCATCGGCCTGGCCGCGCCGCTGATGGTATTGCTGCTGCGGCTGCTGCAAGGACTTGCCCTGGGCGGAGAATACGGCGGCGCCGCAACCTATGTGGCCGAACACGCCCCTGACCACCGGCGAGGCTTCTGGACCTCATGGATCCAAACTACCGCCACGGCCGGTCTGCTCCTTTCCCTGCTGGTGATCATCAGCGTTAAAGGCAGCATGAGCGCCGAAGCCTTTCAAAACTACGGCTGGCGCATCCCCTTTTGGATATCCGCATTGCTGGTGCTGGCTTCGGTCATCATCAGAAGGCGCATGCAGGAATCACCGGTGTTCACCGCCGCCAAAGCCGCAGGAACCACTTCCAAATCACCGCTGCGCGACAGCCTGGGCAAGAAATCACACCTGAAGTACGTATTGCTGGC
>JBIKKI010000190.1:0-3472 GCA_044360435.1 Bacteroidia bacterium | reverse complement strand
CTGTCGAACCACAAACCACGAACCCTAAATTCGGCATTAGATAACCGTATCTATCTCACTTTTTCCTTGATGAAAAAGTAAGCAAAAAATCAAGGCTGAAAAGGATGGAAGACCTTACGCTGGCAAGCAGTCAAATGCTATCGGTGATCTCCTCACATGCTCGGAGCTTCCTCTGCATTTAGCGCCTGCTTTCTGCGCTCCTGGCCTCCCATCCTTTTATGCCGGTCCTTTTGATCTGTTAAACCAATTTTAATACTCTTATTGATTCGTTTGACCCATGAAGGAATATTATCATGATGCACCTGTCATGATGGGCTTCTTTAACTCCTTAGTGCCTCACCCAACAGTGAAACATAAAGTCAAAAGTGAATATCTGTGATCATTACCGATTACAGCCCGCGGCAACGCGATATTTGCAATTCCCATCATGGCCAGAAAAACCGACCGCGACATCCCAAAGGCGCCCATCAACCGCAACAACCTGGTGCGGGGCATGCGCCTGTTTCGCTACATCAGCACCACAGACCGCTGGCTGTTCGCACTGGGAACCCTGTTTTTGCTGCTCACCGCTGCCACGGCCCTGCTCTTCCCCCGCCTCACCGGGAAACTGGTGGACGCGGCTATGCCCGGAAGCAACCAGGCCAGCACCCTGGAACAACTGAAGGAAGTTGCCGTATGGTTCGTGTACCTGTTTCTGGCGCAAGCCATATTCAGCTTCCTACGCATCTCGCTGTACGTGCGTGTGACGGAAAACATGGTCTTCAACCTGCGCCGCGACCTGTTTCACCACCTGCTGCTGCAACCCATGAACTTCTTCACCCAAAACAGGGGCGGTGACCTGATGAGTCGCTTCAGTGCGGACATCAGCCAGATTCAGGATACCTTCACCACCCATATCGCCATGTTCCTGCGCCAGCTGCTCATCATCACCGGTGGCGTGGTGATGCTGTTCTTCACCAGCATGAAACTGGCCCAGCTGATGCTGCTCAGCATCCCCGTGGTGGTGGTGATTTCGCTGTTCTTCGGAAGATACATCCGTCGCATCTCCAAGGATGTGCAGGATATGACCGGGCAGAACAATGTGATTGTGGATGAAGTGATTACCGGCATCATGAACGTGAAGAGCTTTACGAATGAAGTGTTTGAAAAACGTCGCTTCGGACAAAGTGCCGGGCAAATCCGCAAGGAGAGCATCTACCGCGGCATGCTGCGCGGTGCCTTCTCTTCCTTCATCATCGTATGTCTGTTCGGCGCCATGACCTGGCTGATTTATATGGGTCTGCAACTGGTGCAAAGCGGCGATATGCGTATCGGCGACATGATTCAGTTCATGTTCGTAACCGGATTTGTAGGCGGCAGCATCGGCGGCCTGGCCGAACAGTATGTGCAGATTCAGCGCACACTCGGCGCCGTGGAACGGGTATTTGACGTGATTGACCGCGAGGGCGAACCGCTGAAGTTCAGCGAGAAAGAAGTAGCCACGCGCTATCAGGGCCATGTACAGGCGCAAAACCTCAGCTTCAGCTACCCGAACCGTGAGGTGGAAGTGCTGCAGGACGTGAGCTTTGAGGTGAAACCGGGCGAGATGCTGGCCATCGTTGGGCCCAGCGGTTCCGGCAAAAGCACCCTGGCCTCCATCCTGCTCGGATTGTACCGTCCCACGGGCGGCCAATTGCTGATTGACGGCGTGCCTGCTGCTACCCTCGACCTGCATGAGCTGCGCAGTAATATGGCGCTGGTTCCTCAGGAAGTGATTCTGTTTGGCGGCAGCATCTACGACAACATCCGCTATGGAAGGCCTTCGGCATCGAAAGAAGAGATCATCCGCGCCGCAGAACAGGCACATGCCCACAGCTTTATCAGTGGCTTCCCGCAAGGCTATGATACGGTGGTTGGCGACCGCGGCATCCGCTTGTCGGGCGGACAAAGGCAGCGTGTGGCCATCGCCCGTGCCATCCTGAAAGATCCTTCCATCCTGGTGCTGGACGAGGCCACCAGCTCGCTGGACAGCGAGAGTGAGCGTTTGGTGCAGGATGCGCTGAATACCTTGATGCACGGCCGTACCTCGGTGGTGATTGCCCACAGACTGAGCACCATCCGCAAAGCCAACCGCATCATTGTGGTGGATCAGGGCCGCGTGGTGGAAAGCGGCAACCACGAAAGTCTGATGGCCAATCCCGAAGGTTTGTACCACCGCATGTGCACCCTGCAGATGCAAAGCGGCTTGTACGAGCTGGAGTGAATCCGGTTTTCGACGAAGGTCGTTTGCAGGTAAACGCTTGATACAGCAGGGGTTTTAGGTGCCCAGGCCGGTCCAAAGTCCGGCAGCTCCGCGACCGTCGCCCTGCACTTCTATGGAAAATAAATACTTTCGCCTTCCAACCCGATGCCAGGCATGAAACAACTTCTGAATCCACATGTACTCGTGAACAAAATCACCCTTCTTGCAGGAATCTGCTTGTTCATGCAGCTGCAGCTGAACGCACAGGATGTGATTACCAAAAGAAACGGCACCGAGGTTCAGGCGAAGGTTCTGGAAATCACTGCTGCAGAAGTGAAATTCAAGCGCTTCGACAATCCATCAGGGCCCTTGTACATCCTGCCGGTTTCCGGCATCCTGACGATTCGCTACGAAAACGGCACCAAGGATACCTTCAACCAGTCGCCCGTTGTCGCAGCCATTGCTGCATCTTCAGACACTGCAACTGCGGACAGCGCTGCCCAATCCATTGGCGACCTGCGTGTGCGTGCGGAACAGGATGCCCAGGAATATTATGTCGGCAAGAACTCCGGCTCCGGCTGGACGGCTTTTTTCACCGTGCTCACCTCCCCTTTGATTGGCCTGATTCCGGCCGCTGCCTGCGCTTCTACCGAGCCCCAGAAAAAAAACCTGAGCTATCCGGACCCGGAACTGATGAAGCAATACGACTACGAAAAAGCCTATACCCAGAAAGCCCATAAAATCAAAAAACGTCAGGTGTGGAGCGGCTACCTCACCGGCTCGGTGATGTGGCTGTTGCTGGTGGTGTTGTTGGTGAATTAGGGGATTGGGGAAAAGACAAAAAGATGCTCAGGCATCTCTTGAACTTTTACGCATGTTTCATCCCATGAATCCAATATTTTTTCCCGCAAATCCAAACCCTTAATTCTGTTTGTTCATGATTAATAATGCTCTTTAATAGTCAATAAAAGAATTAATGGGTTCATCATATTTTCAGTAGTTATTTTGACAATATATTTGTGAAAATATTACTATGAACATTTTGAGAATCGCCTTAGTCAGCCAACTCTTTCTTCTTGGTTCAAGAACCATGGCACAAGGCAACAATGGCACTGTTTTGTTAATTTCTAACTTAAAAGGGAAAGTGCTATTCGATGGAGTAGTTCTAGGAGAGAATAAACCCATGATTCCTTTCAAATTCAGTGCAGAAAAAGGGGAACACTACATTCAGATTCAAGGAAATCACCAGGG
>JBIKKI010000189.1:0-3492 GCA_044360435.1 Bacteroidia bacterium | reverse complement strand
GCTGCCCCGCTTTGCCAGCCGGTCTATTTCCGGACCGCCGGGGTAGGGCAGGCCCAAAAGTTTCGCGGCTTTGTCCAAAGCTTCTCCGGCTGCATCATCCAAGGTGCTGCCGATAATTTTAGCTTCCTGCGTTGCACCAATCCAAACCAGTTGCGTATGACCGCCGCTTACCAGCAGACACAGCATTGGTTTCGGAGTGTGCTGATGCTCAATGAAAACCGCGGAAACATGCGCGTGTAAATGATCCACGCCAATAAGCGGTTTGCCCAGGGCCACAGATAGTCCCTTGGCGAAGCCTGCGCCAACAAGCAAACTGCCCATTAATCCCGGCCCTTTTGTAAAAGCAATGGCATCTAATGCTGAGGCAGCGATTCCTGCGGTGGTCAGGGCCTGTTGTACCACAGGAAGGATGTTACTCTGATGCGCCCTTCCCGCCAATTCCGGAACCACGCCTCCGTATTGCCGGTGAACCTCTTGTCCCGCAACAATATTGGCTCGGATTTTGCCATCGCAAAGCACTGCCGCCGCCGTGTCGTCACAACTGCTTTCTATGGCCAGAATATTCACTGAGGAACGTTGCATGATGATTGCGGCCCCAAGGGCTAATTTTGAAACGGATTGAAGGCAAAACTACGCAAAATACTGCTCGGACTGATCCTTGGACTGGCACTCAGCTTTGGACTGTTGGTGGTATTGCTGCGCAGTAAACCTGTTCAATTTTATGCAGCAAGACAGGTTTCTGCTTTTTTAAGTAAAGAATGGAATGTTGTGGTGCAGATTGGCGGTCTGGAAACAGATTTTCTGAGCAATTTCACCATTGAACGTGTATTGATTGAAGACAGAAGCAGAGATACGCTGTTTTTCTTCAGAAGATTGCACGCCCGGCTCGCTTCCGTTAATACCAGCGCCCATACCCTTAACCTGAATTTGTTTGAATGTTCCAATGGCCTGGTGAATTTGGGTATTCACAAGGATGATACCGGACAAAACATCAACTTTCTGATTGATTATTTCACACCGAAGAAAAAGCGCACCGGTCCCAAGGTAATTTGGGCGCTGAGGGCAAAGCAGGCAGTGCTCCGGAATATGGAGTTTCGGAATTTTGACGACCATGAAGCCATGCCCGTGCCCGGATCCTTTGATCCTTACCACCTGCGGTTCAGCAACATCAGCGGGAAATTGGATACGTTTCTGCTGTACGATGATTCGATGCACTTTGGCATCAAAACCCTCAGCGCGCGTGAACGATCCGGCCTGCTGGTCCAAGATTTGAAGGCCCAATGCAGGGTCTCGTATTATGCCCTTGATGTTTTGGGTTTTCGTTTGAAAACAGAACACAGCACTTTAGGTGATACACTGAAGTTTCGGTATCAGGGATACAGCTCTTTCTCGCGCTTTTCTAAAGAAGTGTTGATGAGCGGTCGCCTGCATCAGGCCAATCTTGGATTACGCGACCTGAGTGTATTCCAGTCGCAGCTTGCCAGTCGCCGGGACGCGCTGCACCTGGGCTTTAATTTTAAAGGCAGACTTTCCAGCCTTCAATTCAAAAAACTGGATGTGCGCTACGGCAGGCAGGGGCTCATCCAGGGTGCGGTTTCGATGAATGGACTGCCCGACTGGAGGAATACCTTTATTGATGCCAATATTCAAAAATGGCAAACCGATGCGCAGGATCTGGCAGCATTTCTTGGTGGTATGAGGCTTCCTACCAACCTGAACACGCTGGGGAATTTTCAGTTTCGTGGCGCCTTTACAGGCTTTTTTAACCAGTTTACCGCGAGCGGTGTTCTCGAAAGTAATCTGGGAAAGGTGCGCCTGGAGGACTTAACCATGAACTTTCGCCAGGGCTACAGCCAGGCCAATTACGAAGGGAAGGTACAGAGCGAGCGTTTTAACTTAGGGGCATTTTACGGATTGCAACCTGCATTGGGCGCAGTAGATGCTTCCATTGCCTTGCGCGGTACAGGACTGGGTAAATCCGACTTTAACCTGACCCTCGAGGGCAAAATGCCCATGTTGGAAGTGAATGGAAGGCAGCTGAAAGATGCTTCTGTTGATGGTGTGCTCACGCCCACAAGTTTCACCGGAAAGGCCGCGCTGAATGACCCCATTCTAAGCCTTGATCTCGACGGAGCCGTCCGTTTCGCCGGGGAACATCCTGAGTATCGCTTCAAGACATTTCAGCTGCATCATGCCAACCTGAAAGCTCTTGGTTTAGATACACTAGAAAGCAGGTTGTCCTGCTCGGGCAATTCAGATATCAGCATCGGCAACGCCTCTGAACTCAAGGGACAGATTTCCCTCAATGGCATCAGCTGGAACAGAAACGGGGTCAATCATTTTATACCCTATGCGCAGTTCACCGCGACACAATCAGGTGGCGTGCGCGATTGGACTTTGCGCAGTCATATCGGAGACGCCGGTATTTACGGATCATTTGGAACCGAAACCTTGCCCTCGGCCGGCATGGCATTGCTGCATGAGCTGATGCCGGATTTTGTGCGCCGGCCTGATGTTATAGATACAAGTTTGAACATATCCTTCTACCTCAATCTGAGGCAGACAACATTGGTTTCTTCCTTGCTCGCAGATGACTTTACCATGGGACCTCTGATGCTTCAAGGTACTTTGGCGGCTTCTGGTAACAGCGTGCATTTGCGCACGGAACAGCCTGCCTGGTTTGAGTTTCAGGGCAATAAATTCCGAAACGTGCAACTGCAATGCGACAAAGCTGCGCATGCGGCTTTGCGTTTTGACATCGGCGCGGAACAATGGAGGCACAAAGGCAGTACCTGGTTCAATCAGCTTCAAGCCAAGGGTACAATGCATCAAGGCGTTTTGCCCGTGGAGCTGCATATGCTTGATTCCACAGGGAATAATAACATAAATCTGGCCTGTGATGTGTTCTTAAACAGCGATTCTATTCCCATCGACATCAAAAGCGGTTCTTTGAGTTGGTTCGGCGCTACCTGGTTGCTCGACACTTCCGGGCGCATTTGCTATCGAAAGGAAGCCACAACGTTCAGCAATTTCTACCTGGGCAGCACCCGAAATTTCATAGAGGTGAACGGCAGTCTGGGAAATGCCCAACACCACGAACTGTTTGCCTCGTTCGGCAACTTTAATATTTCTGATATACAGCCGTTTCTGGGCATCCAAGGTGATTCCATCGCGGCAAGCCTGAACGGAACAGTTGCTATCAGGGCCGGGCTGTCAGATCATCCCAATGCCGAGTGCAATATTTTGGCTACCGGCATTCGGTACAACGGCATTGCCTATGGTGATTTCAGGCTGGAAGCTTCCAGTTTAGATGTGGGAAAACGCATCTGGGTAGAAGGAATGGCCACCCGTGGCATGCTGAAAGGTGCTACCGTGAAGGGTTCCATAGGCATTGGCGGCGCCGATGAACGACTGAATCTTGACGTATACATCCCAAGGGAGACTTCGTTGGATGGAATCAAACCATTTACAGAAGGCGTGGTTTCCATCAGA
>JBIKKI010000006.1:0-37456 GCA_044360435.1 Bacteroidia bacterium | reverse complement strand
TAGGCCGAAGCCCCCCCAAATCAGGGTGAAACTTAGAAATAGGTGTTTCATGAATTTGCTGCTTATAGATATTTACGTGTATTAATATAATTCCTGTATCGAGGAATTGTTTTGAACGTGCAAAAATGAAGCATCACTGATTTGGGTATAAAGTAAAATTTACCAAAATACACTGAAGGGCGTTCAAAAACGCAACTTGTTGCCTGTATTGCGCAACGACTGCCTGTTGCGTTCAACTTCTTCTGTTAGCCAGCAGCAGGGGTGCGCTTCCGTCAAAAGGATTGTCGTTGCGGCCTATGCTCTTGGCCAGCATGCCCGCGGCACGCATCACCGAGCGGTCGCCGTAGCGGTTGCGGATTCGGTCCATGGCTTCGTACAACTGCATCATCTCGGCGCGGTCTTCAAACAGATCCATCTGATGTCCGCCACCCACCAGCTCGCTGAAACGCACCCCGATGAGTCGTATCAGCATGCGTCGCTGGTACAGGCGTTCAAATAAATCGAGCACTTGTGGAATGAGTATATGATCGGCACTGGTATAGGCTATCCGCTGCTGTAAGGTATGCGTATTGAAGTCGCTGTAGCGGAGTTTAACGCTTACACATTGGGTGAGTTTCTGTCCTTTGCGCAACTGATAGGCCAGGCTTTCGGTCATGGCGGTGAGGATGCCTTTCAGTTTGACTATGTCAATGGTGTCGCGGTCGAAGGTGCGCTCCATGCTCAGACTCTTTCGCTCGTGCCAGGCGATGACCGGAGTGGGGTCTATGCCGTTCGACTTTTTCCAGATTTCCACACCGTTCTTGCCCAGGGTTTTCTCCATGAGCTCCCGGGGCATGGCCTGGATGCTTTGGATCTGCTCAATGCCCAGCCCGCGGAGTGTTCGGTATGTTTCTGCACCCACGCCGGGTATTTTCCGCACCGATAATGGTGCCAGAAATACTTTCTCCTGGCCGCGCAGCACCTGAATCTGTCCTGCAGGCTTGGCCTCGCCGGTGGCTACCTTGCTCACCGTTTTGTTGGTGGATAAGCCAAAAGAAATAGGCAAGCCGACCTCTTTATGGATTCTTTGCTTCAGTGCCGCAACCAGTTTCATGCAGCCGAAAAAGCGATCCATTCCTGTAAGATCCAGATAGAACTCATCAATACTGGCCTTCTCATATAAAGGCACACTTTCGCGAATCACTTCTGTAACCACGTTGGAGTATTTGCTGTACAAACCGCTGTCGCCCCGCACAAAGACGCCATGCGGACATAATTGCCTGGCCGTTTTCATAGGCATGGCGCTGCTGATGCCATAAGCCCGGGCTTCATAACTGCAGCTGGCCACCACGCCCCGGTTGCTTTGCCCTCCGATAATGACGGGCCGGCCCTCCAAACGACTGTCTTGCAGGCGTTCCACACTCACGAAGAATGAATCAAGATCCATGTGTGCAATCTGATGTTCCATGTTAAAAATATTGACACTTATCTGCCATTAATATAATCAAAAAATGAACATTGTTTACGCATCCGGGTCGCTGCAAAAGCATCCCGGTCGCTGAGGCCCTCGCTTGTACCGGGCAAGCAACGCGAGTCCCGGGACAAGCAGACCCGATGGAATCGCAGATTATTTATCGAATCAGGCTGATGGTTCCGTGAACATGCACCCTTTCCCCGTTATGGGATTTTGAGGCTTCCAGCAGGTAGTAGTAAACACCTTCCGGGCACTCGCTGAAGCGGTTGTTTAAATTTCCGTTCCAGGGCGCCTCATCGGGCAGGGTGAATTGGTAAACCAACTGCCCCCAACGGTTATACACGGTAATCTTCACAGTGCTGTAACCGCTGTGGTTTACGGTAAATACATCGTTGATGCCATCGCGGCCGGGCGTAAACACATTGGGGATTTCCAGCTTTTCATTGTTGCAGGGTGCAAAGCGTACCCGCAGGGTGTCACTGCTGCTGCAGCCCAGACTGTCGCGCACGCGCAAAACCAAAGTATCATTGGTGCTCAGCGTGACGAAACCGCCACCCGCCGGACGGTTCCATGAGGTGTTTTGACCGGGCATCGCCTGATAGGAAGCTCGGAACAAGCTTCCTTCACACAAAAGGGTATCGGGTCCCAGGTTCACGGAAGGAGCCCGGGTAACCACCACGAAACGCTCCAGTGTATCGGAAGTACAAATGCCGCCAATGGTGGCAATCATGCGCACCCGGAAACGGCCATTGCTGCTGAATCGATGCTTTGCGTTGCTCCCGGAATACGATGAACCATCACTGATTTCCCAACGCACGGCGCGCAGGCTGTCGCCTTCGGCCTGCATGTTCAGCCAGGAATCAGGATGACAAATCAATTCGGTATTCAGGCTCATGCTGAGGTTTCGGTTTTTACCGGCCATGCGGCACAGTGAAAAGGCATAGCCTTCTCCATCACCTAAGCCGAGGGCATAAGCCAAAAAAGGGCTGTCACACTCCAGGCGGTGTACTCCGGGTACAACCTGTAAGTCGACTGTTTTTTTGGCAAGGCACGAACTGTTCTGAAACAAGGCTTGATTCACGGGTATTCCGTCCAGTTTGAGCGAAGCCAAAGCTCCGGAACTTGCAACGATACTTACGTAATGCTCGTATTTACTGAGCAAGGTTGGAACCAGCCACCAACAGGAATTTACGGCTCCTTCATCGGAAGAAAGTGTCAGACTGCTTGCATCGCCCAGTTTCTGCGGATGTCCATTGCAGGAACCGCTGCGGCTGTATTGCAGCGCACTGAGGGACTGATTGGCCACAACACAGCGATCGGCAGCGCCGGGATAAGCGGTTGTTGTGCCGCCCCGGTTCAGGATGATGGCCGGGGTGCTCCCTGAAACACTTACCTGAGTATTGTTGAGCCACGGACTCAGTACATAAGAACCAGGCACTCCCTGCGCAGGTTGCGGAGGAATGTAATAGCTGCTTTGCCAGTGAGCAACCGGAACGGCCTGTTCATAAACATGGTCTGCTGAAGTACATCCTGCATCATCATTACGCCAGCGCATGCCATTGGCACCCTGGAATACCACCACTTGTTTGCAGGATTGTACGACCCGGATGCGCGTGCCGCACAATTGCTGTGAGTCCAGCGCGCGAATAGGATAGGAGGCGCCTCGGTTGAGGCTGATGGTGAATGGAATTCCTGCCGGTCTTCCTGTGGCCAGGGTGCGAAAGGGTGTGATTTCCACCTGCGTTCCGTTGTGCAAGGCCACAATAACGGCCATGTTGCTGAATCCTTTGCTTACCGAAACATCGTTGATGATGTATTCCGGAGCTTTGGGAATGTCTACAATGGGTATTAAAGCCGTGGCTCCGGCACTTCCTGCGCCCTGGCTGAATGCCGTGGCCGCTACAGGTCGATCTGATTTGATATAAATGCCGCGGTCCTGGATGGCGTTTCCGGGGTCTGGTACCGCAAGTATTGCAGGAATATTCACTACGGCAAAGCTGTTTGCGGCAATCGTGAATGATTGGGTATATCCTTTCGTTGGAATGGAAACGGTGCCTTTACTGGCTTCAGGTCCGCTGATATGGATTTGCACATTGGCGGGCGCACTGATATTCTCCAGAAAAGTACACCAGAATTCCGTACCCATATTGTTCCGGTTTTGCGCCAACAGCGCTACTGGCAACATGGCACTGATACGCAGCATCAGGCACAAAGGCCGGCTTAACATGCAGCAAAGGTAGTCAGGCACCAACAAACGCATGGAGTCATAAAAGTGGTTTATCGCAGTATTTAAGAGATGTATCCTGATACTTATTATTCTCCAACCCTGAACAATTACTTTTGCGAAAATCAGTATTCCGTACAACACTATGAACAAACGCTTCGTCATCACATTACTTTCCTTGCTTTTTGCAGTAAGGGTAATGGCCCAAACCGCCACCCTGGTTGAGAAGGTTGAACCTCAGCCCGGCAAGGCCATCATCGCCTATGAGAAGTACAAGCTTCCCAACGGCCTCACCATCATCGTCCATGAAGATCATAGCGATCCTCTTGTACACCTTATGGTTTCTTACCATGTAGGCTCAGCGCGTGAGTTGCCTGGGAAAAGCGGCTTTGCCCACTTTTTTGAACACATGCTCTTTCAGGGTTCCGAACATGTAGGCGATGAAGAACACTTTAAAATCATTTCGAATGCCGGTGGTGAAGTGAATGGAAATACCACCCGCGACCGCACGGTGTATATCCAAACCTTCCCCAGCAATTTTACCGAAACCGGGTTGTGGATGGAAGCCGACCGTATGGGTTTTCTGCTTGGCGCTTTTACCCAAAAGAAGTTTGAAATTCAACGCAGTACCGTAAAAAATGAAAAAGATCAGCGTTACACGGTTCCTTACGGCTTTTTGATGGAAGTGAAAGACCAGAACCTTTATCCGCAAACGCATCCATACAGTTGGCCGGTTATTGGCTATGTAGATGATTTGGACCGCGTAGATTCAAACGACCTGCGGAGCTTTTTCCTTCGCTGGTATGGGCCCAACAACGCCACTGTAATTGTAAGCGGCGATGCCGAAGCCAAACAGGTGGTTCAATGGTGTGAAAAGTACTTCGGAAGCTTTGCTCCCTGCCCGGAAGTGAAGAAACAACGTGTAGCTCCTGTAACTATTCCCGAAACTCGTTTCGCCAACTATTATGATGGAAAGGCTTCCGTGCCGGTAATCTATACCAGCTGGCCCGCAGCAGCAGCTTATTCCAATGATGAAGCGGCCCTTGATGTGTTGAGCCAGTTGCTCGGAGGTGGCAAAAGCAGTTTGTTGTACAAGCGTTTTGTGGAAGCTGAGCTGGCACTGCAGGCAAATGCCAGCAACAACCCAATGGCTGCCATGAATCATGAACTGGCCGGAGAATTTTCCATCACGCTGGCTGGTTATCCCATGAGCGATGTGAATTTCCTCAGAAGGAAAATGTTCGGACTGGTGGACAGCTTTGACATCATCGGATTTAGTGACGATGACCTGGAACGCGTAAAAAATGACATTGTGAGCAATTATTACGGTGTGTTTGAAAGTGTGGAATCGAAGGCCAGTCTGCTGAATGAATACAATTATATTCTTGAAGGTAGAAGTTTCAACCTGCAGGATGATATCGATCGCTACAAGAGGGTTACCCGCGATGATGTGCTGCGCGTATACCGTCGCTACCTTAAAAATCGCGGTGCCAGTGTGGTTATTATTGAACCGGACCCCCGCAAGTACACCGATCCCAATTATAAGCCCACCTCTTACCAGAGTGTAAATCCCAACGCCAATGTGAAGACCAGTGCTGCCGATGCAGAGTATGCGGGTCTGACCTACAAGCGCCCGGTAGATAATTTCGACCGCGCCCAAATGCCCACACCTTCTGTGGCCAAGCCAGTAACCGTTCCCAGCCTGAGCCGCGAAAAATTATCGAACGGAGTGGAAATTGCCGTATCGCAGTCAACCGAGTCGCCGCTGGTGTTCATGTCGTTTAATATTGACGGAGGACACCTTCTGGAAGGCAGCACCGTGAAGAATGGAACGGCTGCCATGACTGCTGAAATGATGAGTGAAGGAACTGCTACCCGCAGCTCAGAAAAAATCAGTCAGGAATTGGAAAAACTGGGTTCAAGCATCAGTTTCGGTGCAGGTGCAACCAGCAGCAACATCACGGTAGCCTGCCTCCGCGAAAATCTGGACAAGACCATGGAAATCCTGGAAGACATGTTGTTCAATCCGGCGTTCCCCAAAACCGAATTCGACCGCAATAAAAAGCAATCGCTGGAGCAATTCAATTTCATCAAGAATAACCGCTCACAGGCTGCGGCAAATGCTTGGTCAGCCCTGATGTATTCAGGCACTCCATTGGCTACCATGTCTTCAGGGATGCAGAAAGACGTAGAAAAGCTGACCATTGAAGACCTGAAGTCCTTCCATGCGAAATACTATGCGCCCGAACTCACCAAAGTAGTTGTGGTTGGAAATGTGAGCAGGGAAGAAGCCATTAAGGCACTTTCCTTCCTCAATAAATGGAAACAAACAGGCGTATCTGCACCCGCAGTTCCGAATCTGCCCAAATGGGAAAGCAACCACATTTTTATGGTAGATTTCCCTAATTCTGAACAGTCAGAAATCCGAATTGGATTCAATGCCTTGCCTTATGATGCGAGCGGTACATTCTTCCGCAGCACCTTGATGAATTTCCCCTTGGGCGGCAATTTTAACTCGCGCATCAACCTGAATCTGCGTGAAGAAAAAGCCTGGACCTATGGCAGTCGTGCCGGTTTTACACCTGCCTACAAGAGTTTGCCGGGCAATTGGGTATTTGGATCCAGCGTGCGCGCTTCTGCCACGGACAGCGCCATCGTAGAAGTGGTGAAAGAAATAAATAAATTCAAGAAAGAAGGCATGACCGATGAGGAGTTCAATTTCACCCGCAATTCGGTGCTGGCAAACCAGGCTTTGGAATTTGAATCCAACATGCAGAAAAGCGGGTTCATCTACAACATCCTGAACCGCAACCTTTCCGAAGATTATACACGTCAGCAGGAACAGGTGCTGAAGGGCATTACCAAAGATGAACTGAACCAGCTGGCTGCTCAGTACCTCAGCACAGACCGCATGGTTATTCTTGTGGTTGGCGATGCAGCTTCACTGAAGCCCAAACTGGAAAAGTTGGGTTACGGCAAAGTACAGATGCTCGATGCTTTTGGCCAGGGCAAATGGAAAATGAACGGGAAATAAAGATTTAGATTCAGTTCCTAAAAGAAAGAGCCGCATTCCGGAAGGAATGCGGCTCTTTCTTTTGGATTACATATTTTCGGGCGGGGAGGAGGATGAGTTTCCCTGAGGAGTTGTTTCCCACTCCACAGGTTCGAATTCACCTTCCCAGCGAGCCACCACACAACTGGCAAGGCAATTGCCAACCACGTTCACCGCGGTGCGGGCCATGTCCATCAATACATCTACACCCAAAATCATGGCGATGGGCCATTCCGGCAAGCCAAATGTTGCCGCAGTGCCGCTCAGAATTACGAGCGAAGCACGTGCAACACCCGCAACTCCCTTCGAAGTAAGCATCAGGGTAAACACAATAAGCAACTGCTGGCCGATACTGAGGTTGATTCCACCGGCCTGGGCTAGAAATATGGAAGCCAGAGACAGATACAACGTGGTTCCATCCAGGTTGAAGCTATACCCGGTGGGCAATACAAACGAAACGATTTTTCGCGGGACGCCGAGTTTTTCCATGTTTTCCATGGCTTTCGGCAAGGCCGCTTCGCTGCTTGCAGAAGCAAAGGCAATACCAACAGGTTCCGCTACAGCCTTGATAAAGCTGCGCATGGGCAGTTTAATCAGCCATGCCATGGGAACAAAGACCAACAATATGAATATGCCCAGGGCCACATATAAAGTGGCTACCAGTTTGAGCAGCGGCGCCACTACATCAAAGCCCATGGTGGCAATGGTATGCGCCACAGCTCCAAACACCCCGAAAGGAGCGAAGAACATCACAATATGGGTGAACTTGAACATCACTGAACTTAAACCCTCGCACCATTCCAACATTACATTTTTCTGGTGGCCATGCATCAATGCCAAACCTAATCCAAATAAAATACTGAAAACCACAACCTGAAGGATCTGCCCTTCGGCAACCGATTTGGCGATGTTCTCCGGAAACGTATGGAGCAGGATTTTCTCCCAGCTTTGTTTCTCAGGATTGGGTTTTACCTGTATGTCTTTGGCCTGATTGCCGACCTTGAAAACCAATTGGCCGTCTTTGTTGGCATACGTATTCAGGCTATCTGCAGGAATCACCTGAGCACTTTGTTTTACCACGGGTTGGGGAATTCCGGATCCCGCCTGACTCAGGTTGATTGCAGCAAGGCCAATGAACAGTGCGGCTGTTGTTGCCAGTTCAAAATACACAAGAGACTTCCAGCCAAGGCGTCCAACCTGCCTGATTTCACTATGGCCGGCAATGCCGACTACCAATGTGGCAAAAAGCAGTGGCGCAATCACCGTTTTGATGAGTTGAATAAAAATCTTGCCCAACAAATTCAGGTGTTTTCCTACTTCGGGAAGAATGTATCCAAATTCGCCGCCAAGCAGCATGGCCGTGCCAATCCAAACTGTAATGCTTCGTTTTTTCACTGCATAGATGAACAGCAGAAGTTCGGCACACCATCGAACAGGGTCGCGAAACCAAACGGGTGCATCCAGAAACCAGGTCAGGATGGCAATGAAGAACATGATGGGCATTCCTATGCCCAGTATAGTATTCAGTCTGTTTTTCATGCTGAGGTTGCGAATATGACCGTTTTCCGCGGAATCATACGCAGGGGATTTGGTGTCCTGAATATGGAACATTTATTGTTCATGTGGAAAATGAACAATGGAGCCTAAGCTTTATCGTTTAAAGCCTATCTTACTTTTGAAATTCACAAGATGAACACGGGGATGAAAAAAACAATATTCAGCACACTGTTTCTTGCAGCCTTATCAGGGCTTTCTGCCATGCCGGCAGATTCTGTAGGCCGTAAAATTTCCGGGGGGAAGTTCTATTTGCTGCATAAAATCAGCAGCGGTGAAACCCTTTACGGCGTGTGCAGAAAGTATGGGACTACAGCCGGTGAAGTAACCGCTGCCAACCCCGGCATAGGTGCATCTTTCCAGATCGACAAGGTAATCATGATTCCGCGTAAATGGGGCGTTGAAGCTTCTGCACCAACCCCGGCTTCCCCAACACCTGCTTCTGTGGCAACAACAACGCAGCCTGCAACTCCACGCCAGAATCCCAATACAGGTGTTGTGAAGCACGAAGTGGTGAAAGGTGAAGGCTTGGGCATGATTGCCAGAAAATACGGAGTTACCATTGCAGCCATCAAAGAAGAAAACAATCTGAATAGCGACAATGTGCGCATAGGTCAGGTGCTGAGAATTCCTTCAGGTGGAACCACCGCCGGCACTGGTGCTGCTCAAACAACACCCTCTGGCAACAATGCAGACCCATTACCCAAAACGGTAACCCAGGAAACTGCTCAAGTTTTGGTAGCACCCACCAATCCTGTGCGCACCGCTGAAGTGCGTGATCCGGGCATGGCTGGAGCCAATACAGCTAAAGCAGTATATGAACCGGCCATTGATGTGAACGAAGAAGGCAAAGCAATGCTTAGCGACAAAGAAGGATTGGATCAGTCGAGAAACTTCATCATGCATCCCACGGCTCGTGTAGGTACTATTGTAATGCTGACCAATCCTTCCAATAACGTTCGTGTTTTTGCCCGTATTGTTGGCAACTACAGGGCGGCTGACCATCCGGGTGCGGCAGTGCAAGTAACCAAAGTGGTTGCCAATGCACTTTCTGGTGGATCCACAGAATTTCCTGTGAAGATCAATTACGCTCGCTGATATTTGCCGGAAATCCGGCATGCTTTACCTCTTTAAACACAGTTCTGCGCTTCAACTGGCGGGTATTGTATTGTCGCTTGCAGGCGTGCTTTTTGCGCCGGCAATGGCTTCAATAGGCATCATGTTATTGCTGGCGCTTGGATTGCGTTGCTTAAGCTGGGCAGATGTAAAGATTTATTTTCCCTGGACCCTGCTTGTCCTATGGCTCATGTTAGCCAGTTTTATACAGGGATGGACTTCCGATACCACTCGATTACTTCTGCTCAAGTTGCCAATCTTGTGCATTCCTTTGCTTGCTTCTTCACTCAGGTTGATGAAACCTGATGCCTATTTGTTGGCCATTGGTGCTTGGATATGGTTTTTATACGCAGCGGCCATGGCCAGTTTTTTCGTGTATCTGCAAGATCCGGAATGGTATCATCAATTGGTGCTGGAGTCTAAGCCCATGCCCGTGTTGGCGAAAATGCACCATATAGAATTCAGTTTGTTTTTGGCCGGATCCGGATGGGCTGGATTGTATCTATGGACGGTTCAGGTTCCAAACGTCCATTTCAACATACTGCGCAGGTTTACCTTGCTGGCGGCGTTGATCAATATAATACTGTTACATTTTCTCTCTGCCAGAACCGGTTTGCTTGCCTTTTACGCAGGTCTTGCCCTTTGGTGGATTTGGAACTACAGGCATCGCTGGAAACAGTTGTTTTTGGGCAGTATGGCACTGCTTGGGGTTCTTGTAGTTGCAGCCTTGTTGCTGCCCAGTTTGCGCAACAGGGTGGTAAATACATACGATGATTTACGCACGGTAACCGATAAGTCAGATCCGAACGACAAATCTTTTGCCCAACGTTGGGAGGCTTGGAAAGCAGCCGTTCACTTGATGGACGAACAGCCATTGTGGGGTTGGGGTATGAGGGAATTAGCCACCGAAATGTCGAGGGCTCATGAAGAAATGGGCAGTAAGGTATTGCCCTGGAATCGCAAAATGCCACACAACCAGTTTCTGGAAACAGGAATTCAGGGTGGTTACATTGCCTTGTTGCTCTTATTGGCGGGTTTGGTTTTCTGGGTCAGGGAAGCTGTGAGGCAAGGCAATGCGTTCCTTCTTGCCATGATGGGAATGTTGCTTACAGCATTCGTTTTTGAAAGTTTGCTTGAGCAACAATCGGGTGTGATGTGGTGCGTTCTATGGCCTGTTTTTGCCGCTTGTGCAGTTGGTAAGAATTTAAAGAACCCGTAACCCTTGCATCAGTAAATAAAAATCACCATATTTGCAGCCCCAAATCTGAACTATGTCACGTGTTTGCGATCTGACCGGGAAAAAGCCCTTGAAAGGGAACCATGTTTCCCATTCGAACAGGAAAACCAAGCGTAGGTTTAATCCAAACCTGCAAACCAAGCGTTTTTTCCTTCCCGATACTGGTGAGTGGATCACCCTTAAGGTGAGTACCTCCGCCATCAAAACCATCGATAAAATCGGTATTGTAGCAGCGCTTGACCGCTTGTTCAAGAAAGGAACTATTTAAGGTATGGCGAAAAAAGGAAACAGGGTACAGGTAATTTTGGAATGCACAGAGCAAAAAACCTCTGGAGTTCCCGGTATGAGCCGTTACATTACCACCAAAAACAAAAAGAATACGCCCGAGCGGATTGAAAAAAAGAAATACAATCCCTACCTGCGTAAAGTTACTGTGCACAAAGAAATTAAATAATCATGGCAAAGAAGGTAGTTGCAACACTGAAAAAAGAAGGGCAGGGCAAAGATTACGTTAAAGTAATCAGAACCATTCGCTCAGCCAAAACCGGCGCCTACACGTTCAAGGAAGAGATCGTAACCAACGAGGCGCTCAAAGATATTTTTAAAGGATAAGGTATGCCCCTTATCTAAATCAGCTCCCTGAACCTACGGGGAGCTTTTTTTGTTTAAACCGAAACTATGTCGCTTTTTGGTTTTTTTGGAAAGAAAAAAAACGATCCGGCAGCAGAACAGCCGAATCTGGATCAGGCAGTTGCTAAAACCAGGGAATCGCTTTTGGGAAAAATTACCCGCGCATTCCTTGGAAGAAATAAATTGGATGAAGCGTTTCTTGATGAATTAGAGGAAATCCTGATAGGATCCGATGTTGGGATTGAAACGACGCTGGAAATCATCGAGAACATCCGACAGAAATCTTCCAGATCCGGAATCCACAGTGAAGATGAATTAAAGGAACTGCTCAGCGAAGTTGTTTCATCCATCATCCCGCCAAAATCGGAACAGCCTCAATACCTGAATACCAAACCCTATGTAATCATGGTGGTTGGTGTAAATGGCGTCGGAAAAACCACGACCATTGGTAAACTTGCTGCACAGTTCAGGTCTCAGGGCTTAAAGGTCCTTCTTGGCGCCGGCGATACATTTCGCGCCGCAGCTGTTGAACAACTGAATACCTGGGCGCAGCGATCAGGCGCCGATATCCTCAGTTTGGGAAATCAGGCGGAACCGGCATCTGTAGCCCATGATACCATCAAGAAAGGCGTGGAAGATGCTTACGATGTGGTGATTTTGGATACCGCAGGCAGGCTCCACAACAAGGTTGGGTTGATGCAGGAATTGGCCAAAGTAAAACGCGTAATGCAGCGGTTTAAACCGGATGCACCACATGAAGTGTTATTGGTACTCGATGCCAGCACGGGGCAAAACGCATTCGAACAGGCCAGAGCTTTTACAGAAGCCACCGAAGTGAACGCCCTTGCACTCACCAAATTGGATGGTACTGCTCGTGGCGGTGTGGTACTTGGCATCAGTCATAAATTTAAAGTTCCGGTGAAATATCTGGGTGTTGGTGAAGGAATTGATGATTTGAGACCTTTTGATGCCCATGATTTCGTTGAGGCTATGTTTGGGAAACACAAATGAAAACACGCAGTCATAAAACACCTTCGGTAAACGTAATTACCCTGGGGTGTTCCAAGAATCTTGTGGATAGTGAAGTGCTGATGGGACAGTTGCGGGCCGGTGACTTCCACGTATCTCACGAGAAAACGGGTGCTTCAGATATTGTAATTATCAATACCTGCGGATTCATCGATAATGCCAAGCAGGAAAGTATTGACACCATTCTGCGCTACGCTGAAGCAAAGCAAAATGGTGATATCGAGAAATTGTACGTAACAGGTTGTCTTTCACAGCGTTATCGTGACGAACTCACCTCAGAAATTCCTGAAGTTGATGCCTGGTTCGGAACGCTTGAAATGCCCAACCTGCTTCGTACTGTTGGTGCTGATTACCGGCATGATTTGTTGGGTGATCGATTGCAGGTTACACCGCGGCATTATGCATACATCAAGATTTCCGAAGGATGCGACCGGCCTTGTTCTTTTTGCGCCATCCCGCTGATGCGGGGCGGTCACGTTTCAAAACCCATCGAACAAATTGTGGCAGAAATCAGCAACCGGGTGAAGAACGGCACTTCAGAATTTATGCTCATTGCACAAGACAGTACCTATTATGGTCTGGATTTGTATGGCGCTCGGAAGCTCGCCGAACTCATGGAGCGTGTAAGCGATGTTCCGGGTGTTGAATGGCTTCGATTGCATTATGCATTTCCGGGTCAATTTCCCATGGATGTTCTTCCGGTTATGGCATCAAGACCGAACATTTGTAAGTACCTCGATATTCCGGTGCAGCATCACAGCGACAGAATGCTGAAGCTGATGCGCAGAGGAATCACCACCAGGCGCAGCGAAGAGTTGTTGCATCAAATTCGGGAAGCAGTGCCTGGAATATCCCTGCGCACAACTTTGTTGGTAGGACATCCCGGTGAAACAGAAGATGATTTCCAGCAACTGCTGGATTTTATTCGGCGTTTTCGCTTCAATCGTCTGGGTGTGTTCACCTATTCCCACGAAGAAAATACGCATGCTCATACGCTGGAAGACAACGTACCACAGGATGTGAAAGAACAACGTGCAGCCACCATCATGGAAGCCCAACGTGAAATTTCTGAGGCACTGAATCAAGAAATGTTGGGCAAGGAATACAAAGTGATGTTTGACCGAATGGATGGCGCGTATTTTGTCGGCAGAACAGAATTTGATTCTCCTGAAGTGGACAATGAAGTACTGGTACCTGTGGAAGGTAATTATGTGCGCATTGGCGATTTTGCACAAGTGCGCATCACAGAAGTAACGCCGTATGATCTTTACGGGGCTCTGGTATGAAGTGTTTACCGCTGAAGGCTCCTGAGGCCTATTATCCGGGTCAGTTGCCTCGGGCAGAAGCGCATTCTGATTTTCCAAAGCAGATTACAGAAGAACTCATCCTTCATCGCCAATTTCCCGATGAAAGGCGTGCTATACTGGCGGAAACGCTCCGTAACCAATACGCGCATACTCCTGAATTTACCGGCTCCTTAACAGACCAAAATATTGCAGCGCTTGGTGATTCGCGCACCTTTACCGTAACCACCGGACAGCAACTGCATGTCATGCTGGGTCCGCTGTACGTGCTGTTTAAAATCACGGATGTAATCAGAATTTGCCGAAAGCTGAGTTGCGATTTTCCGGAATATCGCTTTGTGCCTGTTTTCTGGATGGCAAGCGAAGACCATGATTTTGCCGAAATTTCCACTTTAGAATTTTTTGGAAAAACATACCGCTGGGAAGCATCGAAAGGTGGACCTGTTGGACGATTGTCCACGGATTCCATGCAGTCCATGTTTGAAGAAATAGGCAATAGTTTGCATCGGGAAGAGGAAAAAAAGGCCTGGAAAGATTTCTGCGCATGCTATAAACCGGGAATTACACTTAGTGAGGCTACGAGAAATTTTGTACATCGTCAATTTGCCGGTGAAGGTTTGGTTTGCCTGGATCCGGACGATGCTTCGCTGAAAAAAATCTTTCAGCCACTGCTCAAACAGGAATTGATGGATGGTGCTTTTGCGGCCGCTTTTGTTGAACAAGGCGCTCATTTGGCGAAAAATGGTTTGAAACCTGAAGCCCATGTGCGCAATCCGAATCTTTTTTATATCGATCCTGAACATGGCCGACGCAGCCGCATTGAACGGAACCAAGATGTAGCGCATTTCCGTATCGATGACACTCATTGGTCCAACTCTGAAATAGCACAGGAATTGGATGAGTCACCCGAATGCTTCAGTCCCAACGTGCTGATGCGTCCATTGTACCAGGAAACCATACTGCCCAATTTGGCATACATCGGTGGACCTTCCGAGTTTTTGTACTGGCAACAAACGGCACTTGCTTTTGACCTGGCAGGAATCAACCGTCCGGCCTTAATGAAGCGTACTTCTTTCGTGATTCCAGATGCCAAAACCGCAGCAGTGTTGGTACAAACAGCTGTTCCATTAGCGCAACTTTGGCTCGATGAAGACAACCTGCGTTCATACCTATTGGATTATGCCTTACAAGACGATTCATTTCCACGTTTGGTGAATTCATATGAAGCGCTCGTAAATCAGATTAACGCCCTGCTTTATGCATGGAAAAGCCCTGGTTTAAAAGAGTTGAAAGGCTTCAGTGATAATTACCTCAAAGGTGTTCAAAAGGCCCGTAAAACCTATGAAAAGGAAATTATTGAGCATCCCGACCAGCTGCTTGAGGTTCGACGTCTGCTGAAGGCTTCCCAAAGGTATTTTTCCACCGCACATCCACAGGAAAGAACAGCGCATGCAGCTGCATTTTTACTCTTGGGCAGGGCATTACAGGAATACTTGACTTCATCGTTTATTGGCGAACAGGGTTCAATGTACCTTTTACTAGATGCTTGATGAGCTACTTCCGTGCATCTATCTTGTAAAAAACATAATATGTGCTTATGTTTGCGGTGAAAATATTCTGATTGTTCAATGAAAAAGCTGAAAAGGTTGTCCCTCTTTCTGATTGTTCTGGTTTCATACTCTGCACAGGCGCAGAGTGTTGATTCTAGTTCCGGCAACGCTTCTGGTTCAGTTCAGGGAGGTGTAAAATGGCACCCTACTGCTGAGTCTAAGTGGCCCGCCGGTAAAGGTCGGACGGATCGCACTAAAGACTCCGGTCAGTTTTCTGTTACTAGTTATTTTGTAGATCGTCGCGCAAAAAAATGGTCTTTAGGCATTGGCGGTGGACCAACCGCATTCTTTGGTGATGCAGATAAAATAATCCCGAGTTGGCACATTCGTCCATTCGTAAAGTATTCTATCTCCCAAACGTTTGGCCTGCGCGGAGAATACAATTACGGGTTCCTTCGCGGAGCACGTGATTTTCAGGCACCAACAAACTTCAAAGATTTCTTCGAATTCCGCAGCCGCTTTCAGGACATGAACGTTCAAATGGTGTTTACACTAGGAAATATTTCTTTCCTTCGTCCGCTGCGCAAAACCCAAATGTACATGTTTGTTGGTATGGGTGTGATGGCATACAGATCTAAGGCAACCTTCGTAGATCAACGCTTGTTCATCGGTGGCGATTACTACCTCACCCACTACTTTAGTCAAGGCAAGAAAAACCCAAACTTGGGTAAGCCGGTAGAAGAGCGCTGGGAAAGCCGCAATGCCATGGTTCCTTTTGGTTTCGGTTTCAAGCACAACCTTGGTCGTCTGTTCGACATCGGGTTCGAATACCGCCAAACTTGGGTACGTGATGACGATATCGACGTGTACAACACCCAGATTTTCCAGAACCGCTATTTCGATAGCTACGGTTTAATGAACTTGAACCTGTCCTGGAAATTTGGAAATAAAAACCCACAACATTACGATTGGCTGAGTCCGGTTGAATCCATGTACGAGAAAATCGCGAAAGTGGAAAAAACCTTGGATACGCTTACCAAAGACGATGACAAAGACGGAGTAAGCAACTACTTTGACGTGGAAACGGAAACTCCGGACAGCTGCCATGTTTATGGTAACGGTCTGGCTGTTGATACAGACGGTGATGGTATTCCTGATTGCCGCGACAAAGAAATCTTCTCAGATGCTAATGCAGACGTTGATTCAGAAGGTCGTATGAAAGATGATGATGGTGACGGAATCCCTAACCATCGTGATATGGAACCAAACAGTGCAAGAAATTCTTATGTTGATGCACGCGGTCGCTCTATTAATGTAAACTGCTGCAACTGCGACGATATGCTGTTCCCAAGCATGTATTTCTCCGCAGGTCGTTGCAACATAAACCCGGAATTCTCCATCATCCTGTTCGAGGTTGCTAACAAAATGAAGCAATGCCCGGACAAAAAGCTGACCATCTGTGGTCACAATGGCAAAGGCAAGGAGAAAATGTACAGTGGAACTGAGCAGGATAGAATCAATGCCTGCCGTGTGGACAACATCATCAATATCCTCGTAACAGAATATGGCTTGAGCCGTGACCGCATCATTGTTGACGAAACCTGTAAGCCTGCCGATAAAAATAAAGTGGATTTCCGATTCCAGAATGGCGCAGCTCCAAGAAGTGTTGCACCACGACCGATTGCTCCTGCAGGTCGCTCCATTCGGTAAAGATTTTGAACCCAAAAAAAGCCTCGGATTAACCGGGGCTTTTTTTTTGATGCCAGCGGTTGTGCATCATTGTTGGTGATGTCCGTATTTTGCAGCGCCATGATCAAAAACAAAAAAGTTGTAGTGGTGATGCCTGCCTACAACGCTACCAAAACTTTAGAAAAAACATGGAATGAGATTCCTCTTGATGTTGTAGATGAAGTGGTTTTGGTTGATGATGCAAGTGGCGATGGCACAT
Source organism: Bacteroidia bacterium (assembly GCA_044360435.1). Classification (GTDB taxonomy): domain Bacteria; phylum Bacteroidota; class Bacteroidia; order NS11-12g; family UBA955; genus REEB481. The sequence continues at coordinate 20,359 of JBIKKI010000006.1, read as the reverse complement.
CCAACCTTGCCAAAAAACTAGGAATTCACCATGTGATCAGGCATGACAACAATAAAGGTTATGGGGGCAATCAGAAAACCTGCTACGCTAAAGCACTGGAACTTGGTGCCGATATTGTCATCATGGTGCATCCCGATTACCAGTACAGCCCGAAGCTGATTGAAAGCATGGCGTATGTCATTGCTCATGATGTTTATCCTGTAGTGTATGCTTCCAGAATTCTGGGAAAGGGTGCATTGAAAGGGGGAATGCCCGTGTATAAATATGCGGCAAACCGTGCCTTAACACTATTTCAAAACATCATGATGGGCCAGAAACTCAGTGAGTATCATACCGGCTATCGGGCATTTAGTGGAGCCGTTTTGCGCAATTTGTCTTTGGAAAAGGATTCCGATGATTTTGTCTTTGACAATGAAATTACCGCGCAAATTTTCATGGCAGGTTATGAGATTGGGGAAATCACTTGTCCAACAAGGTATTTTGAGGAAGCCTCTTCCATTAATTTTAGGCGAAGTGTAATTTATGGATTGGGCGTGCTTCGGGTTTGTTTTCAATACCGATTGCACCGCTGGGGCCTGAAACGCTTCGATTATTTGATGTCCGACAAGTAACGGTAATTCAACCCATAATTCATCATGTACTGATTAAACTCCAGGTATGATGACAAAACCAGTTGGGAGTAATTCTGGGCTGCATTTTTGAAACTTCCGTATTCAACATTCCATAAAGCCTGTATAAAGGCTTTTCCAGATGAAACACTCGGAATCATTTGTAACGCATTGCGCACATTATAAGCCCCTGCGTGGTACACATGCATTACAAGTAAGCGAAACCACAAGCTTTGTTCATGGTATGCATAACCCAGCTGGTCTAACATTTTAGCGCTGTACGGGATGCATATTTCTTGAAAAAGCTTAGCCGCAGCCATCGCACTTTTATCAAAAATGGCCCGTTCATCTCGGCGCGAATCTACCTTCAACCCAAATTGTCTGGCTACAGAAGGCATCAATTGAAATTGTCCATAAGCCCCAGATTCACTTTTTAAATTACCAACCGGACTTTCAATCAGCAATACAGCCTGAGCGAGAAATGGATCTACGCCCATGCTGTCGAATATTTCAACGGCACGTTTGATGCGTGGGGCAATTTGTTTTGGATTATAGAACCAGTTCTTGCCACTGGTAATAAACACTTTTTCAGATTCGTGTAATTGGTGCATTTCGCGCCAGACGGCTTTAAAGGAATCGCGTTGTTCCTGCGATAACTTCAAGTACTCTTTCATGGAGATTTTTCCCAGTATTACTCTGGAAGCTGCGCTGTTGACCAGGGCGCTGTCAGGGTGCAGGCGCATGATGCTGCGCCAAAAGTGGATTTGCTGCAACGTATCCCAACCTTCGGAACGAACGCAGGGTACCTGTACATAACACACAGGCATTCCATCGGGGTCAAGTTTACATACCACCCTTGCTGTTCCGCAATGCGCCGTAAAAGATTCGCTTTTATACGTACTTCCTCCGGGAATGCTCAGTGCGATGCTTCCGCAAATGAGGGTTGCTAAACATAATATCCATCCAATTCTATTCATGAGGGTTCGCTACTTTAGCACAATATCGAAGTAAATAGGCTGATGCTTCTGCAGAACCCAATAAACTGGCACGCTCCCAATCGGCGCAAGCTTCATTTCCTTTCCTCAGGTTATACCTCACAAGTCCTCTGGCCATCATGGCGTAACGCAAATCATCGCATTTGTATTTCAGTGCCTGATTAAAATCTTGCTCTGCCCCTGCAAATTCTTGCGCTTCAAGCCTGATTAAACCCAGTTCAAGGTAATAGTTTCCATTGCTGCTGTCTAATGCTAATGCCCGTTGGTAATCGAACAAAGCTTCCTTGCTTGCACCCAGTTCATTATTTGAGGCGGCCCTTAAGGCAAATAAAACGGCACTGTTAGGCTTGTTGAGCAGGCATAAATTATAATCTTCAATGGCTTTTGTGTAATTGCCGGCAGCGTGGTGGTTGCCGCCACGCAACTGATATAGTTCAAAGGATTCAGGGAAGCGTTGTAAACAATGGTTCAGCCAGGAGTCAGCTATTGTGAACTGACCAGATCGGGTAAGTGCCGTGCCACAACGCAGCATCAAATCAAGATTATCCGGATTTGTTTTCTGATACGCCATCAATACTTCGGCGGTTCCCCTGTAATCCCCCAATTGTTCCAGAATGGATGCAGAAAGTAATAAGGACTCTGGATTTTCTTTATCGTATTGCAGGTATTTGGAAATGTCTGTCAGTGCAAAAGCATCATTTTTCAATTCATGATGCACCAGCGCCCGGTTGAAATATGCCTCAGCAAATCCAGTATCAAGCAAAAGACACTTATTTAAATCTACAAGTGCTAAGGTTTTTTTGTTCAGTTCATAGTGAATTACCGCTCGATGGAAGTATGCACCCGCATGGTCTGGCTTCTGGCGGATGGCAGAATCGTAACAAACCAGGGCTGCTGAAAATTGTTTTTTGTCCTCCAGTTCCTGTCCTTGTTTCATCCATTGCGACCAGGACTGGGCAAGGCCGTTACTGGGTGCAGCATACAGTAAAACTGCGCTCCAAAACAATGTTGTTATTCTGAGTCGGTACATCAATCTTTGCAAAGTTCAGCAAGGATAACTTGCTACTTCAGCATTAACATACAATTTTCATGCACATTTCATCATTTGGCGCTGCCGGCAGGGTTACAGGCAGCAAACACATCATAACCACCATTAAGGGAACCAAACTGCTGCTCGATTGTGGATTGGTTCAGGGCGAAGGGGCAGAGGGTGAAGCGCTCAATCGTCACTTTGGATTTTCACCAGCTGAACTCAATTATGTACTGATTTCACATGCGCATATTGACCATACCGGTTTATTGCCACGTTTGGTGAAAGAAGGTTATCGAGGGCCTATATTCTGCAATGCGCCAACCAAAGATCTAATGGACCTTATGCTCCTGGACAGCGCAAAAATTCAGGAAAGCGATTTGGGTCATCTGAATAAACGGAGGGCGGCGAAAGGCCTTCCACCCATTGAACCGCTTTATGATGTTGAAGATGTGCAACAAGTATTTCGTCAGGTGGAAATCATGCCCATGAATGGTGACTACTGGGAGTTGTGTGATGAAATTTCTGTGCTTTGTACAAGAAATGCCCACATCCTTGGAAGCGTGGCCATTACCCTTGCCATCAAGGAAGGCTTGAATGAAAAGAAAGTGACCTTCACAGGGGATATTGGTCGTCCTGGCGATCAAATCCTTTCCGGCCCCGATTCATTTCCGCAATCAGACATCATCATTTGCGAAAGTACCTATGGCAATCGAAGGCATGAACCCACTAAGGATGCTGAGGCGCATTTGCTTCGTGTGGTGAAGGATACTTGCGTGAACAGGGGTGGAAAACTCATCATTCCCGCCTTCAGCATCGACCGAACCCAAGAACTGATTTACTTGCTGGACAAGCTCGAACACAAGGGTTTATTGCCCAAAATACCGGTTTATGTAGATAGCCCTTTGTCGGTAAACGCCACTGCTGTGATGGCCCGGCACAGAGAAGAATACAATAAGGAAATTCTGGATTACATCACCCGCGATGGAGATCCTTTTGGCTTCAGTAATCTGCACTACATCAGTAAAGTTGATGAAAGTAAGGCGCTGAACAACGATACCGGACCAGCCATCATCATTTCAGCTTCCGGAATGGCTGAAGCAGGAAGGGTGAAGCACCATATTGCGAACAATATTGACGACATCAATGCAACCGTGTTGATTGTTGGCTATGCAACCCCCATGAGTCTTGCAGGTCAACTGCGTGAAGGCAAAGAGCAGGTGCGCATTTTTGGTACCGAATATCCGGTGCGTTGTCGTGTGGAAGTGATGGATTATTTCTCCGCTCATGCCGATTATGAGGAAATGCTGGAATACCTCAGCTGCCAGGTTCCGGAACGCGTGAAACACATGCTGTTGGTGCATGGTGATACAGATGCACTTCAGGCTTGGCAAAGCCGCTTGTTGGCCAAGGGTTTTGCCAATGTGCATATCATGAAGATGGGGGAGGAATATGCTTGCTGAACACCCGAAAGCAAAGACATCTTCTGTAGATAAAAAAAACCTGCTTTTTCTCTTGCTGGCAGGTTTTTTCCTGACCAATGCGCTGCTGGCTGAATTCATTGGCGTGAAAATTTTCTCTGCCGAAAAAACCCTTGGTCTTCCCGATGCAGGCTTCCGGATTTTTGGATATACACTGAATTTTCAACTCACGGCAGGTGTAATCCTTTGGCCGGTGGTGTTTGTCATAACCGACATTGTCAATGAATATTATGGCAGAAAGGGTGTGCAGCGCCTCACCATGATGGCGATTGTGCTCATCATTTACGCGTTCCTGATGGTTCGACTTGCAATTTGGCTTACTCCGGCCGATTGGTGGGTGCAAAGTGCCAGCACCAAAGGCCTGCGGGATTTGAATCAGGCTTACAGTCAGGTGTTCGGACAGGGTTTATTCATTATTGCCGGTTCTTTGTGTGCTTTTCTAATCGGACAAGCTGTGGATGCAGGAATTTTTCGTGCCTTGCGCAAACGCACAGGCCCTCGGGCCATCTGGCTGCGGGCCACAGGTTCAACGCTCGTATCACAATTGCTGGACAGCTATGTGGTGTTGATCATTGCCTTTTACTGGGGTGCCGACTGGCCGCTGAGTCAGGTGCTTGCCGTAGGTACGATGGGCTATATCTATAAATTCTCTGTGGCTATTTTGCTTACGCCGGTTCTGTATTTCGTACATCACCGCATCGATCGCTTCCTCGGAAAGGAGCTGAGTGATTCCATGATGCAGGATGCACTGAATTAACCGGTCTTGCGGAGAAACAAGAGTCGATTGTGCTGATGCACAGGTTGTATTCGTGCAACTGTAAAGTGCTCTCTGTATGCATGGACTACCTCGTCGGTATAGGATTCTTCAAAGGACATGATGTTGATTAGCAGAACGCCTCCAGGCTTGAGTATGCGATATAATTGCCGGATGTATGAGCGATGCAGCAGGAAGTCAGGTTTGGATACATCTATAAACAGGTCTTCAATGATGGCTGAATAAGCTTCATCTGAAGCGGTGTTCACCCAAAGAAATGCATCAGCCTCTACCAGGCGTATTTGCTCCGATTCATGAATCTGAAACGCTGTTTGTGCGATCTTCAGAACAACAGGGTCTATATCTACAGCAGTCATTCGGAGCGTGCTGCCGCATTTCTGTTGGGCAATTTTACATGCAGAACCTCCGCCCATCCCGAGCAATAAAAGGTTTTGGAGGTCTTCGCAGCTCAGCGCGTTGATGGCTACCTTCATCACTTCATGTAAACTGCCATAAGAATAATTGGCCCGTGCAGCATTCAATACCAATGTTCCGCTTTCCCAGCGCAATTCCAGCTCGGGATTGTTCTCAGAACTAAAACCCTGCTCCCTGATGGGCCAGAGGTAGCTGAACCAGCGTTTCCACTGCACTTTTACCATGCCGCAATTTGTTGCATTTTTGCCGTTTATGTTGCTGCCTGAAGCATTTCCGGGAATCATATTAGCCAGTCGTTCACCCAGACGCAGAACCTTGTTCAGTGAAACAGGTTTTGATGTGACTATTTGCGATTTGGATGCTGATGAATCGTTCCCCGAACACCTGAAAGATGCCGAAGTTGCCGAATACCTGGCCTGGAAAAAGGCGCATGCCTTCAACGGTGCTGATGCAGGCAGAGTATTGGTTTGTGCCGATACCATTGTGGTGCATGAACATGCGGTGCTGAACAAACCTGTTGATGAACAGGACGCCTTTGCCATGCTCAGCCGACTTTCAGGCACTGTGCACAAGGTGTTTACCGGCGTTTGCATGAAATTTGGACCGCATGAACGGGTGTTTCATGAGGCTACAGAAGTACATTTCCGCAGCATGAGCGACGAAGAAATCCGATTCTACATCAACAACTTTAAGCCCTTTGACAAAGCGGGTTCTTATGGAATTCAGGATTGGCTCGGTTATACCTGTGTTACGCGCGTAAATGGTTGTTTTTACAACGTTATGGGTTTTCCCATGTCGCGTTTTTACCGGGAGTTGAAGCAGTTTATGAGCGAAGTTCAGTAAAGGCTCTGTCGTTTCATCAGAAAGGGAAGCAGCACTTGCCGGAAATCCGATGCAACATCAACAGGAATAAAATCAATTTTATACTGTCGGCAGCGGGCTTTTAACTCCTGAATCTGCGCGGAAACGGCTTCCTGATAGGTGGTGCGAAACTCAGAAGGTTCCAGTTTGATTTCTTCGCCACTTTCGGCATCAACAAAACGATAAGCCTTTCGGTCGAAGCGCAGTTCAAGCTCCGTTTTGCGGTCGGTCACATGAAACACAATCACCTCGTTTTGCCCGTGTTTCAGGTGTTGCAGACTTTTGAACAGCAGTTCGGGCGCCTCTTCCGTGAACATGTCGCTGAATAAAATGATGAGGCTCCGCCGGTGCTGCCGGTCGGCAATGTCGTGGAGTATTTTGGCTGGGGCGGATCCTTTTGGACTTACTTCCGGCGTGAGCTGCTTTTGAAGCTGATGCAGCACTACGTCAAAATGCGCAGCGGTACTTTTGATATCCGTTTCTTCCAGGATGGATTCCGCAAAAAGGGTGAGCCCAAAGGCATCGCGTTGTTTCCGCAGCATCAGCATGATGGCAGCAGCAGCCAGCACACTGAACTTTGCTTTGGGTGTGCCTTCACCGGTGAACATGCTTCCGGAGACATCTAAAACCAGACGGCAACGCAGGTTGGTTTCTTCCTGAAAGCGCTTCACAAATAGTCGGTCGGTACGCCCAAACAACTTCCAGTCTAGATACCGTACGGATTCGCCGGGATTGTAGGGTCGGTGCTCGGCAAATTCCACAGAAAAGCCATGAAACGGACTGCGGTGCAAACCGGTGATAAACCCTTCCACCACTTGTCGTGCAAGCAGTTCCAGATTACGGAAATCCTGAATTTCGGACAGCAGCATGGGGCGAATTTAGGGATGGATATGGCCTTTAGCGCCCAATGTTCTATGCACAAACAGTTGTAGCGACTTCCTTCATGAGACCATACCGGAATCAGCAGTTGTAACCTGGTGTGCACCAGCCCGCAGCTTCGGGTTCGGTATGTTCGTCTGGCATCACCATCGGCTTGTGCTCTTCAAAGTAATAAGTAACCCAATGAAGATGCGCCCGGATTTGGATGGAAAAATCCCTTTTTGACCCATAAAAAGAGCTTTGTATCACACGGCCGCGATACAAATAGAAACATTGCGGAATATGCAATAGTTTAATGGGAAATAATTGATTTACATGGGTGATTTCCAGCGCATCCATGGACGCAAAGCGCATATCATCGCCGTATTCTTTTTCAAATTCGGTTTGCATGGCTTTCATAATTATGCTATCACCACTGAATTTACTCCATACCAGCAGCATCGTCAATTCGGATGATTCGAGTACTTCTTTTTGAAATTCTTCAGGTTTAATTTCTATGACCATATACGTTAAATGTGGAATTTGGATTCGGAATGATTGAATGTTGTTGATTATTGAGACGGGCACACAATGCGACCCATGGATGTATCAACGGCAAAAAGTATGGATCCTGTCATCCTGAGTTTATCGAAGGATGGTTCGTTTTGAATCTGCTGAATTACAAGTCCAGATGAGGCCGCAGGGCGGCGATGATATCGCTTTCTTTCGTTGTTCCGGTGATTTTTTTAAGTTCCTCACCATTTTTTACAAGAACCATGGAAGGAATAGCCCGAACACTATACTTTTCTTTTGTTTCCGGAGCAGCTTCGACATCTACTTTCCCAATCTTCAATGTACTTGCAAACTTATCGCCAATACGTTCCAGCGTTGGATACAGGTTTTTACAAGGCGTGCACCATGTAGCACCAAATGATAACAATACCGCAGATTCAGCATTCAGTACCTGTTCTTCAAAATTCAAATCAGTTATTTCATGTATCATATTTATATGTATTAGTTTTTCGAAGCTATGTTGTTTCGCTTCCGAATGCTATAGGTACTTTTGCACAAGCTGATGCAAAAAAAAGCCCTGCATACCAACAATATGCAGGGCCTTTTGATGTTGCGTGAAGGAATGACTCAGGCCATCTGGGCTTCCAGCTTGGAGGCCAGTACACTTTTGGAAACTGCGCCTACCACCTTATCTACTACCGCTCCGCCTTTGAAAATGAGCAGGGTAGGGATGCTGCGAATGCCGTATTCACCCGCTGTATTCGGATTGGCATCTACGTCCATTTTACCAACCACTGCCTTCCCTTCGAAATCGTTGGAAAGCTCTTCCACTACCGGAGCAATCATGCGGCAGGGGCCGCACCATACTGCCCAAAAGTCAACCAGCACGGGCTTATCTGATTTAAGCACCACTTCGCTGAAGTTCGCGTCTGTTATTTCTTTAGCCATAGTTTTATGTTTTTTGTTCGGTTCAAACCGCGCTCCAAAGATATCTATACTGACAATTTGTTGTTGAAGGCCTGGAATAAGGTGGTTAATTATCTGATTAATTTGCACCAGCGATGCACGACCACAGCCACCACCATCATCATTTGGAAACCGGTCTGACGGAACGGCAGCGGCGTGTATTTGTGGCAGGTGTATGGGTCAATCTGGCGTTTGTGGGGATAGAAGCTTTGGCCGCTTTCTGGTCTGGCTCGCTGGCGCTGTGGAGCGATGCCGCCCACAACCTGAGCGACGTATTCGGTCTTTTGATTTCCCTGTTTGCGTTCTGGCTCACCTCAAAACGACCGCATCGCCTGTTTACATATGGTTACGCAAAAACAACCATTTTGGCCGGATTGATCAATGGCATTATGCTGTTATTGATGGTTTCTTTTATCATTCGTGCCTCGCTTCTGCGTTTCAGCCATGTTCACGATATCCAGGGTGAATGGGTGGTGATTACCGCATCAGCCGGTATTCTGGTCAACGGTTTCACGGCGTGGCTGTTCACGCGCGACGGCGAACACCGCAACGACATCAACTTCCGGGCGGCATTTCTGCACATGGCCGCTGATGCGCTGGTTTCCCTGGGTGTGGTAATCAGCGGATTGATTGGCATATACGGCGGCTGGGTTTGGCTGGATCCCGCAATGGGGTTGCTTATTGCGCTGGTGATTTTATACGGAACTGTAAAACTGCTGATGGATAGTATTCGCCTGGCGCTGGACGGCATTCCGCATGGCATCAATCCTGAAGAGGTGCGCGCCGAAATGCTCAAGGTGTCCGGTGTGCAGGATGTGCACCACATCCATATTTGGGCCATTGGCAGCATGCGCAACGCCATCACCATGCATGTGCTGCTGGCTCCCGACACTGACAGGATCCGAGAACAAGCCATAAAAGAGGAATTGCGGCACCGTCTTGAACATGTGAACATCGCGCACAGCACCATCCAAACGGAGTTCAGCAGGTGCGGTGATGAATCCTGCTGCTGACTTCAAGTTGGGTTCGGTTCCGATGCATCGCTGAACGGCAATCTCGGAATGGTTCCTGGTCAGGGACTATTGAACTTGCTGGGCAAGCTGCTTTTCCCCCTTCAATAAACTCAGGATGACCATTTGATGGTACCCTCAGGTCAGCTTTTTTCGCTCATTTCCAGGCTGATGCCAAAAAGTGCAAAATCATAGCGAACGGGGTCGTTTGGGTCCAATTTGCGCAGTGCTTCACTGAGTTCCAAACAGGCCTTCCAGTCTGATTTTTCGCGTTGCAGCAAGCCAAGGGCAAGTGCGGCGCGCTGCACATGCACGTCGAGCGGGCAGAGCAGTTGGTTCATGCCAATCTGTTTCCATAGTCCGAAATCAACGCCATGGCTGTCTGTGCGCACCATCCAGCGCAAAAAGAGGTTGATACGCTTGCAGGCCGATTTGCGTTCCGGAGTTTGCAGGTGCTTTTCTGTACGTTTCAGGTGGGGCAGGGAAAAGAAATATCGGTGGAAATGGATGAGTCCGTTTTCTATGTGTGTGTCGCTGGCCTTGATGCCTGAGGTAAAGGCTATTTCCAGAGATTCATGGTGCCGGTAATGGAATTGCAGGAACTCAAGGAAGTAGAGCAGGTCTGGAAACTGAAAGGTGCGGTGCACCCAGCCCTGCATCCGCTTTCGGTCCTGTTCATGATGATTGATGATGAAATCCGCAGGTGCTTCGTCCATAAACTGCATCAGGCGATTGGTGCTGTTGATGATGGATGTACGGTTGCCCCAAGCCAGCAGTGCCGCAAATAAAGCCGCGATTTCAATGTCCTGTTTCCTGCTGAATCGGTGAGGCACGGATATGGGATCATCCTCTATAAAGTCGGGCCGGTTAAAAGCTTCCGCTTTTGCATCCAGCAGTTGCCTGAGCTCTTTTTTGTTCATGAAGCTTTCGAAATTCTTGGTCCGGTAATCTGCAAGTTAAAGTAGAACTATATTTTTCTATGGGTGAATGAGCTGTTCAGCCCATAAAGAATTACAACATCCAATGCTCCGGAGTTTGCATGATGCAATTTCAGAAATAAGCTATTCAATCCCAATAGTTGTATCGCTTGCTACTTAATCAGCATACGCTCAAGTATTGCACGAATTACCTTTTGTAATGTGCATCTAAAAATAGCAGAAAGGGTTCACCGGGTCAGTAAACCGACCCCATGAACAAACCAAAGTCAGTTAACTGACAGAATGTTCATGTTACAGCGGATCCTGCCTTTGAAACGCTGATTGGTTTTGGTGTTTACACCGCGGCCAATGCCTGTTCCAGGTCGGCAATCAGGTCGTCTACATGTTCAATGCCCACGCTGAGGCGGATAAGGGAATCTACGAGTCCTGATTTCAAACGTTCTTCGCGGGGAATAGAGGCATGGGTCATTGAGGCGGGATGCCCAACCAGACTTTCCACTCCGCCGAGGCTTTCCGCCAGGCTGAACAGATGGGTGTTTTTCAAAAAGGTAAACGCTGATTCCAGACTGTCGTTTTTGAGGGTGAAGCTCATCATCCCGCCGAAATCTTTCATCTGTTTTTTAGCGATGGCATGGCCGGCATGGTCTTCAAAGCCGGGCCAGTGCACCACGCCCACTTTCGGATGATTGCGCAGGAAATGCGCCACTTTCGCGCCGTTTTCACAGTGCCTTTGCATGCGGATGTGCAGGGTTTTGATGCCGCGCAATACGAGGAAGCAATCCTGCGGGCCGGGGGTGGCGCCGCAGCTGTTTTGTATGAAGGCCAGGCGGTCGCGCAGTTCCGTATCGTTCACGCACAGGGCGCCCATCACCACATCGCTGTGCCCGTTGATGTATTTGGTGACGCTGTGCATCACGATGTCGGCACCCAATACGGCAGGGTTTTGCAGGTAAGGACTGGCGAAGGTATTGTCCACCGCCACCAGTACGCCGGCTTTCTTGCCGATGGCCACGATGGCTTCAATATCCACGATGCGCACCATGGGGTTGGTGGGTGTTTCGGCCCAGATCATTTTGGTTTGCGGGGTCATGGCTGCAGCCACGGCGGCTGTATCGGTCATGTCCACAAATGAAAAGCAGATGCCAAGTGGTTCAAATATTTTGGTGAAGATGCGATAGGTGCCGCCGTACAGGTCGTTGGTGCTTACCACGTGGTCGCCTGGTTTTAGTAATTTCACACAGGCATCGATGGCGCCCATGCCGGTGCTGAAGCACAGGGCATATCGGGTTTGCTCGAGGGCGGCGAGGTTGGCCTGCAGCGCGTCGCGCGTGGGGTTATGGGTTCTGGAATATTCGTAGCCTTTGTGGTCGCCCGGAGCGGCCTGAACATAGGTGCTGGTCTGGAAAATAGGGGTCATAATGGCCCCGGTGGACGGATCGGGTTCGATGCCGGCGTGCAGCACTTTGGTTTCGAAATGCATGCGGCAAAGTTAAGGCCTTCACGCAAGTATTAACCCGACTCAGAGCAACTCTTCCAGGGCGGCAGGGAAGAGCCGGTATTCGAGTTCGTGGATGCGCTGTTTGATGGTTTCGAGCGTATCATCCGGCCTAAGGTCAAAAGATTCCTGCAACAGGATGTGTCCTTCATCGTAGTGTTCATTCACCAGGTGAACGCTGACACCATGTCGGGTTTCTTTGTTTGCGAGCACAGCGCGGTGCACGTGGTCGCCGTACATGCCTTTCCCGCCGTATGCAGGCAGCAGGGCGGGATGAATGTTTACAATACGGTTCGCGTATTGCTGAACCAGTCTTGAGGGAAACAGCCACAGAAATCCTGCCAGGGCAATGATATCCGGCTGAAATGCGGCCAGTTGCGCGTCAAAGGCCCCGGCCTCGCGGAACTGAGTTCGGTTAAACAGAACCACAGGAACTCCTTCCGCTTTCGCTTTTTCAATGATGCCTGCTTCAGGATTGTTGCAGAACACCGCAACTACACGTGCTTTGCTTCCCGTTTTGAAATGATGAATCAGGTTCATGGCATTGCTGCCGCTTCCGGAGGCGAAAACCACGATGTGCTTCATGGATTCCTGGCGGTGTTGTTATTGCTTGTCCATTGAAATCCAGCGGCGATGATTTCAAACATGCGGTAATAGGCACTTTGCGGAATTTCGGGTGCCTCCAGGAAACCTTCCAGCCAAATGGTTCTTTGCCCCGCCTGGTCTGCAAACTGAAACCTGCGGAACGGCCCGCGTTGCCATTGTCCATTGATGGTCCACCAGCCGCACCAACCCGGAGTTTGGTTCAGTGGGAGTGCAAAACTTGGAAATTCACTGCTTTTGCTGGTCATCATCGGCCAGCCCTGATTGCCGCGCACATAACGATGGGCGAACGTATCTCTGATCCGAATCATCTGTGACAGGCTTGCAATACTGTCCGCTTCAGGAGTGATGTTTACCCAAAGGTTTGCACGAAAGTCTCTTCCTTCCCAAATAAACCAGAGCATTTCCTTGTTCGATTGAACCAGACGAAATTGGGGTGGCAGGGGAAACCTGAATCCGAAATCGCCGGCAACCCTGTTCATTACGCTGTCTGAATATTGGTTAGGTATGAGTCCGCCCATTAATCCCTGAGCACATTCAGATGCATGGATGAGGCCTGCCAAGGAAGCAGTATGCAGTTCTTGCGGTGTATTCAGCAGAAAAACGGTCTGGTTTTTTGCCCAAACATCTTTTGCCGCAAGCACACCGGATTTTTTTTCCGCTTTTTCAGCAGCTTCTTCCCAAAGTCTGTTTAGTTTTTTGTTTGATTGCTCGGCTTGCTTCACCAAAACAAGCAAGGATGCACCCAAGGCATCGCCTGCGGCCTGTTCGGGATCCAGCAGTGCGCAGCGGTACATGGGTTCCGCTGGAATTAAGCCTTTATTTGGTCCGCCAATGCCGGAATCCAATGCGCGATTCAACCATGAATCCGAGCCTGATGCAGCAACAATCAACACTTCAGCAGGCATTCCCTGAGCCTGCATCAATATTTTTTGCTTCCCTGAATTTCCGCAGGAATAGAGAAACAAGACAAGCATGTTCAATGACAGTACGCGCAGCATAGACATGGCAAAACTAGGAAAGTGTTCAGGCTTTTCTGATGAATATTAAAGAGCGGACAGGTCAGCGCTTTTTTTCACCCAGGTAGATTTCTTGATGACCAGTGTTTGCCCGGTTTTCAAAGGAGCCTTACCCAGTTTGTTCCAAGATCGTACTTGTGCAACGGTTACTTTGTGTTTGGTGGCAATGCTGTAAACCGATTCACCTTTACGCACTTTGTGGTACACCGTGGTGGTCTGCTTCTCATAAACCGGTTCGGCGGCTTTGGCGATGGCAATTTGTTCTCTGGCATACGTGAAGATTTCCTGTTCCCGTTCAAGATAGCTCATGGCCAGATGGTACGGAAGCACGATTTCATTTTTGCCAGAATTTGGAACAACCTGTTTGATGTAGTGCTCGTTGTATGATTTGATATCCTGCACCGGCACATCCAGTATTTTGGCAATATGTTCCAGGTGAACCAGCGAATCTACAGCAACCCTTGCGGTGAGCAGTGAACGTCCATTCTGTCCGTCGTCGCCCAGGTGTGTGAAGTTCATCACGTAGGCCATAGCCAGAAAGCGCGGGATGTAGTTTTGGGTTTCCTTGGGCAGGAAGGGTTTGATTTCCCAGAAAGTTTTCTTGCCACCGCTGCGTGCTATGGCTTTTTTTACGTTGCCCGGACCGCAGTTGTAGGAAGCAATGGCCAACAGCCAATCGCCAAATAAATCGTAGCTGGATTTGAAAAATTCGCAGGCTTTTTCTGTACTCTGGATGATGCTTTTGCGTTCGTCCACATATTGGTCAATGCGCATGTCGTACATTTTTCCGGTATAGGGCATGAACTGCCACAGACCCGTAGCACCGCACCAGGAAACCGCATTGGGATTCAGGCTTGACTCAATGATGGAAACATATTTCAGTTCCTGAGGAAGATTGTAACGGTCGAGCACCTGCTCGAACATGGGGAAATAGAGCAGTTTGCGCTGGTGCAGCCGGTCGAAATAGGCTGGAGATGCAATGTTCAGGGAAGACAAATGCTGCCTGACAAAAACGTTGTATTGAAAGGGAATGGCACTGCCCAGCATCAGCATCTGTGCATCAAAATCTGAGGCACTCAGTTGGCTGAACCAATCGCGCTCACAGCGAAAGGCATCGTGATTGGGAATGTTCTCCAGAAACAAACAGGTCAGGCTGTCAATCCTGTTCAGGCTGTTTTCTGTTTCGGGCATAACCACAGGAACTTGTGCCCGTAGTTCAGGCATCAGCAGAAATAAACAGGAAACAATTCCCGAAATGATGCTAACCTGTTTGAATTTGTGCTTCCAGTTCTTCACTACTTCCTGCAAAATTAAGCCTCATGTGGTCCAAAATGAAACCAACTGTGTATAAAACGTCCTGCTAACTGCACATATTTTGTAAATTTGAACGAAAAACGCCCCCGGTTCAAGGTACATTGCACCGGCTTTGCAGGCCAGTGGCAGCAGAAGGAGGGCTGTAGTTTAAAAAATACAATCCCCGAAACATGTCCGTAAACTTACCAGAATTCACCGCTCCTGAAGAGCGTTCAGCACTTGAAGCGCAACCAAAGGCGATTGGAATCAAGCAGAAAAGCGGTGGTTTATATATTGGCATTCCCAGAGAAATTACCTTTCAGGAAAACAGGGTAGCCCTGACGCCAAGTTCGGTTTCTTACCTCACCGCCAACGGCCACAGGGTTGTCGTGGAAACAGAAGCGGGGAAGGCATCGCATTTTACCGATCAGCATTACAGTGAAGCAGGTGCAGAAATTGTTTCGGTAAAAGAGGAAGTGTACAAAAGCGACATCGTCCTAAAAATAGATCCACCTACTTCAAGGGAAGTCGATTTGATGCATCCGGGTCAACTCATCATCAGCGCATTGCAGCTTGATCAGTTGGATGAGGTATTGCTGCGCAAGATGATGGACAAGCGGGTGAATGCCCTGGCTTATGAGTTTCTAGAGGATGATTCAGGTGCTTTGCCCATCATTCGCGCCATGAGCGAGATGGCCGGAACTGCCAGCATCATGATTGCCGCCGAGTTGCTCACCAACAGTCAGGTGGGCAAGGGTGAACTTTTGGGAGGTTTTGCCGGAATTCCGCCCACACAGGTGGTTATCATCGGCGCAGGTGCAGTAGGTGAGTATGCGGCAAGAACTGCCTTGGCCCTGGGTGCTAATGTAAAGGTGTTCGACAACAATGTGTACCGTTTGCGTCGATTGCAGAATCTGCTCGGGCGGAGTATTTATACCAGCACCATTCATCCCAATGTTTTGTCGCATGCACTTGCAGCAAGCGATGTGGTTATTGGGGCGCTTCGCGGGAAATCAGGCCGAAGCCCGGTGGTTGTTACCGAACAAATGGTGATGCAGATGAGGCCGCGAAGCGTGATGATTGATGTGAGCATAGACCGTGGCGGTAACTTCGAAACCAGCGAAGTCACCAATCATGAAAAACCCATTTATCGCCGCCACGATGTGATTCATTATTGTGTGCCCAATATCGCTTCCAGGGTAAGCAGGACGGCCAGTTATGCCCTGAGTAATATTTTCACACCCTTGCTGATGGACATGGCTGAAACCGGCGGATTTCATGAATATCTGCGCTTTCGGGCAGGTGCCAGGAAAGGAACGTATTTGCTTAAAGGCCTGCTGACCAATAAAACATTGGCCGAACATTACGCCATTCGCTATCAGGATATCGACCTGCTGATCGGCATGTTCAGCTGAACGCCGAACCATTTCCAAGGCAGCGCAAAACTTCTTCCTTTTTTTGCGGAGAAACTTCCACCTCGCTGCCGTCGCTGAGCTGTAAAAAACCTCCTTTGCCACGATGCCAGGCAACGGCAAATTCCATGTTTACAAGGTGGCTTTTGTGGACGCGCAGGAAGCCATCGCCCTGCAACAGGCTTTCAAAATGTTTTAGCACCCGACTCACAGTTTTGCGTCGTTGTCCGCTCAGGTACAGGTCGGTATAATTTCCGTTGCCGCTGATACGCATGATTTCATCCACCTTCAATACTTCGAATCCGCTCAATGTTGGGATGAGTATTTTCCGGATTTTACCGCTGTTGAGATTTTCCCTGATTACACCGCTTTGCAGCGCCATTGGACTTTGCTCTTGTTCGGCCACCTTTTCTACAGCACGCACAAGCTCATCAATGTTCAGCGGTTTGAGCAGGTAATATGAGGCACTGGCATTCAACGCCCGCATGGCATATTCGCTGTATGCGGTAACGAAAATGGTTTTGTATGAAAAATGTGAGGTTTGCTCCAGCACGTCAAAAGCATTTCCAAAGGGCATTTCTACGTCCAGAAAAACCAAATCAGGTTTCAGTTCATGGATTTGATGGATGCAATCACGCACATCTTTCGCTTCGCCAATCAGTTCTACCTGCGGACAATAGCGCTGAACATAATGCCTGAGCGTTTCCCTGGAAGATTGCTCGTCATCGGCAATCAAGGCGCGGATTTTGGTGCTCATTGGGATGCGTTTGTGGTTAATGGAATGAGGATGCGCACCCGTGTGCCGGAATCCGGAAGCACATCTTCAACATACACCTGAACACCGGTTTTATAGAGTTTATTGAGGATGTCAATTCGCTCCTCTGTGTTTTTCAGTCCTGTTCCGGTGCTTCGTTTTTGGTTTTCGGTTTTCAGTTGCTTGCTGCGTTTTCTGCCAATGCCGTCGTCCGTTACCGTACACAACAGGAATCCTTTGGAAGTGCCTATGTCAATTTGAAGTAAACCTCGCTCTTCTTTGTAGCGTAAACCATGCCACACGGCATTTTCCACATAAGGCTGAAGCAACAAAGGAGGAACCTGGAGTTCATCCAGAGGCAAGTTGTTTTCCATGTTCCAAAGAATTTCAAACTTGTCTGCAAATCTTGCCTGTTCCAGATCGGTGTAAATCTGCAACATATCCAATTCTTCCCGCAGACTGATAAAATCTTTACCTGAATTGCCCATCACATTCCGCATGAGGGTGCTGAAGGTGCTCAGATAACGGTTGGCCTCGCGTTCCTGGTGCAGGCTGATGTAGTGATTTACCGAGTTCAGGGAGTTGAAAATGAAATGCGGGTTCATTTGGTTGCGCAGCGACTGGAGCCTGTTTCTGAGGTTAGCCCGCTGCTTGGCCTTTAAAGTTCGGAACAAAAGAAACAACAGGATCAGAAAAAGCAGAAGCGCACCGCCCAATATGATGATGGCTTGTTTTTGCTTCTGAAGTTCCCAGTCGCGCCGGATCTGGTCAGTTTCAAGTGTCTTGATTCGTTGTTCCTGGAGCGCGAACTGTTCATTCAGTCCAAGTTTACGCACTTCTGCCAGTACTTCCAGATGGCGAAAGGAATCCTTCAGTTCTGTGTAGCGTCTGTAGGCCTGGAGGGCTCCGAAGAAATCGCCTGTTTTTTCTTTGGTTTCAGCAAGATGCATCAGGGCCTCTTGTTCTCCGATGGCATCGCGATGTTGCACAGCCGTTTGGTAACCTGTCGTAAACATGCGAATGGCCACCGGGTAATCCGCTTTTTGCGCATAGGTAAATCCAAGGTTCAGATAAGCCTGACGGGCCACCAGGTGATTCTCGTTTTCCAGCGCACCGCTGAGCAGTTTTTCGTTGATGCTCAGACTGGTACTCAGGCTTCCGTTATGCAGCAACACATCCCCAAATTTCCAGGCGTAGGTGGCAGCATCTGAGGTTTTGGATTGTGAAAGGAAGGAGATGTTATCCTGTGCCAGTTTTAAAGTGGCGGTAGTATCACCCGATTGACCATAAATGCCCTGCAGCTGGTTCATCAGTTCCAGTTTGGTGACAGTGTCGCGCTGCACAACAGGCAGGTTTTCTTCAAGTTCTTTTCGGGCCTGTTCCTTCAGTCCTTTGCGATACAGGATTTCAGCGTTTTTGTTGACGGCTTTTGCTTTATCTTTTTTACTGATGGCAGAGGAATTGATGTAGTTCTTCTGCACAATCGCGGCGCGTTCCAGTTTTCCGGATTCGGCAAGGGCCAGGGCCAGCAAGCGGTCGGCTTCTGCTTTTAACAATGTATTTCCCAATGCTCCATAACCCGCGGATGCTTTTTCGAGCAATTCTGCGGCACGTTCCTTATTACCATTGTTCAGATGCAGGCGTCCCAGCAGCAGGTAACATCCTGAAATATCGTTCTGATTTTTGGCTTTAATGGCGAGTTCCAGCGCTTCAGCCGCCAGTTCCATGCTGCGTGCCGGCTGCTTTTGTTCCATGCTTCCTGCTTCTGCCAAAGCAGATGCTGCACTCTGAGGAACGGATGTACTCTGGCCTTTCGCAGAAAGAGCATAAGCCGCAAAGGCCAAAAGCAGGAATGTTTTCAGATACTGCAACGCACAAATCTAATTCAGCTAAAATATGTAGCGTACAAAATTGGGCAATTTGAACCCCTCGATTGGCACATTGATCCTTTGATTCTGCCTATTCACACACCCAAAACACCCAATGGCTCATTTCGGCCAAGGCCCCTGAAAAGAATCTTCAGATTTGAAGAAGTAAAAAGCTCTTATGAACCGCAAGAACATCATCTGTCAAGCCCTGACGCTCATTAGTCTGAGCCTCGCCGGCAATGTCTGTGCCCAGTACAACAAAGAAAACCTAAAGCTCTTCAAAAACAAGGTTTCCTATGCCGATACGGTGTATAGAATCAGTCAGCAGGCTGCGTCCGGTGGCGCGACATCCACAAGCTACTCATGGGCATTTGGCAACGAAGGGACCAAGATCAAGGAAGAACTCAGTGCCGAAGAGCAGAAGTTTACCTTCGGCAACCTCAGGCTTTACATGATTTCATCCGAACCGGAGTTTGTGAAAGCCCATCGCAGTCTGGGAAATTACCTGAGTTTTAAAGATGCGCTTGCCAAAGGGTTCATCAAAGTGACCGAACTGCAGGGAGGAACCGTGAATACGCTGGTTTTTTGGAATACTGGCAAGGATACTGTTTTGGTGCTGGCCGGAGAAGTGGTTACCGGCGGTAAACAGGATCGGGTGGTCGGAAAAGATGTATTGCTTCCACCGAATTCAGGCCCGGTGCAGGTGCCGGTTTTTTGCGTGGAGCGCGGCCGATGGACGCCCAACGGAAGCGGTTATACCTTCAACAATACCTTCGGTGTTACCTCACCTTCGGTGCGCAAGGCTGCAGTAGTCGAAAAGAATCAGGGAGAGGTATGGAGCAAGGTGGCCCAGAAAAATCAGGAGGCAGGTACCTCATCCAGTTCCGGTACCTATGCCGCCATTGCCAATTCAGATAAAATCAATAAAGAATTGCCGACTTATCTGAATCATTTCGAAAAACTGATGGCTCAGGATTCAGGCTATATCGGGTTTGTGGCCGTTACCGGCGACAGCATCATTTCATGCGACCTGTTTGCCAACAACAAACTGTTCCGGCAGCAATCGGCAAATCTGCTGAAATCAGCTGCCGTGGAGGCCATTACTTCCGGCGCTGCAGTAAGCATTACCGCTTCAAAAGTGCTAGCTTTCCTTGATGAACTCCTGCATGAAGAGCAGAAGCAGGAACAGCGCATTCAGGAAAACGGTACCATGTTGAAATCGGGCAGCAGTAAGTTGCATATCAACTACTATAAAGCAGGGAAATGAAACGATTATTCATCATGCCGCTGCTGCTGGTTTCCACTGCCGTTGTAGCGCAGCCAGGGCCAATACATATTCCTGATTCATTGCTTCAGCGCGGCTTTCAGGCACAACCTTGGGAACCCAGCAGCATTTATATGCCACCGCCTTGGTCATATTCCGAACCCAACTTCACGCTTCCCACTTCGTATGTACTTTTTACACT